>JAHDEE010000174.1:8397-13478 GCA_020629005.1 Chitinophagales bacterium | reverse complement strand
AGCGAAACCATCCCGGTCGTAGAAACGAGCTACAGGCTATCCATTGCAATGCAGGTAGTATCGAGTCGCTTCGTGTATCCGCCTGGCAGGTCTCTCCTATCGTCGAGCCCTTCCAGGCGGCACACTCAGTCGCCTCGCTACTACCTGCATTTCCATTTCTATCCTGGCTATTTTGTTCCGTACTTGCTCGTGGCAAAATCTGACAATCGAAAGCAGATACAGATCCCTATTGAGATCAACAGCCGTTGAGTTAGCGGTTGGATCAAATCTTGAATCTGACATTGCAGGAAATAAAATAGTGCTGCCGGCAACAAAATGATCAGACAGAAAAGAGAAGAAAATCGGATGCCGGCAAGGAAAAACAGCTTCAATTTCATGCACAGCTACGGAGCAAACTGCTGCAAAATAGCCCCGATAGTAGTGAATATGAGTAGGTTAGCTACCGTCGTGAATGGCTGACCATGGGGGCTCGGAGCTTGCGGAGAGACCACATGGACAGACCATGAACAGGTAGATAGCCTGCGAATAGTAACGAATAGCGGGTAGCCCGGTGCTTGAACGAAAAATGCATCGCTCCAACTAAAAAACGGGGTCTCTATTTTCAGATTATTGCCATACCACCTTTTCGTAATAGACACCTTGGCCGCCTAGATTGACCTCGAGAAAATAGATACCGGCTGCTAGCTGCTCTCTCCAAAGCTCCCCTGCATACCTGCCAAAGGCCTGACTTTCTTGTGCCACTTCCTGTACTTTACTTCCAGTCATATCCAACAAAGTTATCGTCAAGGCTGTTGTGCCAGGAAGGTAAATTTCATACTGCATTTGTTGTGCAGCCGGATTTGGATAGCATTGCCAATTGAATTTTTGGCTTAACATATTGGAAGTTGGTTCGGTGTAGATCGAATCAAAACTTACCAAATCCGGGTAAGGCACCTGCAAGAGTTTGCTGGTAAACAGTTGGAATTCGCCTGGCTCGAAATTATAGATGAATCCGTTTTCCGGCACTAAAATGCTATCGCCACTGAAGTACTCGTACCAGACTCCCGGGCTTGGAAAGTTCACAACTTGCAGATCCCAGGCGGTTCCAACATTCCCTACCAGATTTACATCCATCGATGCATCGAGGATGGTGAGTTGCTTATAGGTGCCGGCTTCATATAGGTTGAAATTGTCGCTTTGGAATGCTGGCTCCTGCTCTCGCAGTTGCAACATGCTCATGTAGGTCTGCATAAGCCTTTGCCGAGGTTCGGCCTCGAGATATGGCCAAACAGTTGGCTGAGGGCATTCGAGGCAAGGATTATCATAGTCCCGATCAAAGGCGAGTTCCTGAAATTGCTGGATGTGCTTCGGGCCGGGAAACGCTAATAGAAACACAGCGATCTGTTGCATCTTTTTGATCGCTGTTTGAAAATCTTGCAGGTCATAATCTCCTTGCGCATTGCCTTCGTTGAGGCTTTCGTACATCAGATTTTGCGAAGAAACTGATTGCGCGCTGACTACTGAATGTGGCTGATTGAATCCCCTATCCAGGTAGGATGCGTCCGATAAAGAAGCAGCTTCACCCCTGGCAATCTGGAGGAAGGAATCGGCCAGGTCGGCCATTACCAGGTTGCCCGAGGCGCTCATCTCAGCAGCTTCGGTATTATTGGGCACCTGATCAAAAATCACATAGAGGTCGGGCTGAATATCTGTAACCATGTCGCTCAGTGCCTGCATATTCGCAGTTCTCTGCGGATCTTCTTCTTCAAGGCCCAGAGGGCTTCCTGATTGCTTCTGTGTAAATCCGCTACTCTTTATAAACCTAAATCCATCAATTCGAAACTCCCGACTCCAGTGATTCAATACTCTTTCGAAGAAGTTGGAAGCAGCTGGCTTACTGAAATTAAAATCCGCTTTGCGACCATCAAAATGCGGGCTTTCGCTGTTGAACCAGGGACTGTCACTTGCGGCATCTTGTAGGTTGTAATTCCAGTAGAGTTGTGCAAGTGGTGAGAGCTCCGAGCTGTGGTCAAAATTCATGTCCATGACTACGGCTATATTGCGAAGGTGACATTCGTCTATGAACCGCTTTAGGTTATAAGATGGGCCATAGAATTTGTCGGCTGCCAGGTAGTAGGTAGTATTGTGTCCCCAGTTTTCATTGCCTTCAAATTCACAGATGGGCATAAGGGCAATGGTGTTAACATTCAGGCTTTGTATATAATCGAGGCGATCTATCAATGCTTCATAAGTATGAACATCAGTAAATTCTCCAGGATGTATTTGGTAGATCACAAGCTCATCCGCAGGTCGTCGGGTAAAATCATTTGCATTCCATTGATAGCTAGTGGGGGTAAGCCGGAACGAAGTGACCACTCCACTAGTGCGCCCATAAGGATAGGTTGCCAAGCCCGGATAGGTCAATGGATTGATGTAAGCGTCAAAAGCCGGATCGAGCACCTTGGTAGAATATGGGTCGGCGATTTTGATTTGTCCATCCACAAAGTACTGAAAGAAGTATTCTTGAGAACCTTGAAGACCGTTCACTTCTAGCCAAAAGCGATTGCCGTCGGGAGTCCTGTTCATATAAGAATCCGGATCAAGCTCCCAGTTGTTCCAGTCAGCCAAGACATAGGCATAATCCTTTCCTGGAGCATAGAGACTGAGGATCACGGTATTGTCCGGCAATATATTTATCCCATCCTCTATACCATCTGGAAGTTCGGCTATATTTACCGGTTGTTGCACCATCACATAGAAAGAGTCTGCAACCGCTAGTACACCTTCTCCTGCCTCCAAAGTAACCCAGTATTTTCCGTAGCTATCGAAAGAAATGTCGTAGTCAAAATAATTGTTGTTAATGGCATAAATTTGCTGCCCGTCAATTGAAAGAGACATCTGATCCGTTTCCGAAGCTGCTGCTTCGACCGTATAGGTTTCATCGATGTCCAGGAAAATTCCTGGCTCAGTCGGCTGCAAGAATCTCGTGAAGAGTCCTGGAGGATAGACTTCCAAGAAGAAGTCAGAACCGTCAGTGGCCCTGGCAACCTTACCGCCGTTTGCATCTCTAAACAGGAAAGCCATTCTGTGGACTGTTTCTCCCGGCAATACACCATAAAAGTTGTTGATATTTATCGTCTTACTGTAAAGACCATTGCCCAGGGAATTCATCTCCAGAGCGGGTTCAGCGCTGTTCCATTCTGTGACTGTATGTTGCCAGTCCAGGATATGTTCGCTCTCCGAAGTAATAAGCCCTGTATGCAGGTAAACAGGGCCTTCGTAGTCGTAAAGAGCTGCATTTCCCTTGTTTGCATCAAAGACAATGGTTACCGTTTCCGTCTGCTGCGGAAAGGCTGGATCACTGGTAATCTGGGCTAAAAGACCAAGACTGATTAATATGCTCAAGGTCGTTGTTAGGAGACTCTTCATAATGGCAAATTTACGCCTAAAATATAACGAAAATTGTCGGTCAGCACCAGGCCTGGAATAAATGTTATTCTCGGTAGGCTTTTACTGAGATAATAAAGGTACCTTCGTTTCGTGTCTGGATAGAATTAACTGGATATTTCTATCTCTATTATTCCTTCAACCACCAATCACATGTTGATTATGATAATGCATTCGTAATCAATTGGGATAGGTCTATCTAATCAAAAGTTCATGTCTCAAAAAATCGTATTTGCCAGAGAGAAAAAGGAATTCTACGATACTGTGAAGCAGCGGGTAAATCAATATTTCAGTGAGAACCAAATTTCTAAAAATGCCAATGGAAAGATGATTTTAAAGATCATCTTTCTTTATTCTGGCCTGATAAGTTCCTACCTGGCGCTCTTGCTACTGCCGCAGACTTTTCTAAGCAGCCTGTTTACATGGTCCATTTTGGGCTGCTTTGTTGCTTTCATCGGAATGGCTGTTTGTCATGATGCTATCCATGGAAGTTTGTTTGAAAGCAAACGCTGGAACAATGTATTTTCAAAGACTTTTAATATCCTGGGTGCCAATGATTATATGTGGAGTATCATGCACAATGTGGTACACCACACCTATACAAACATTGATGGGCATGACGAGGACATCGAACTAATCAGTATTCTTCGTCTATCTCCTCATCAGGAATATAAGCCGATCCACCGCTTTCAGCACATCTATGCCTTTATGCTATATAGTCTTGCTTCACTTTCCTGGGTTTTTCTGAAGGATTACCGAAAATTCAGACAAAAAGAGATTGGTAGCTATAAGGTAAAGAAGCATCCGAAGAAGGAGGTATTCAATTTGTTCTTCTACAAGGCAGTGTATTACACCTTGTTCATCGTAGTGCCTTTTACAGTATTGCAATTGCCCATTTGGCAAATCTTTGTGGGTTTTGTGTTAATGCATCTTTGCGAAGGCCTATTGCTTGGTCTGACTTTTGTTTTAGCGCATGAAGTCGAGGGCACTGATTTCCCTGTTCCCACTGAAAACGGAAGCATAGAGAACAATTGGGCCATTCATCAAATGTACACGACAGCTAACTTTGCTCCTGGGAGTCGTCTTGTCAGTTTCTTTGTAGGGGAACTGAATCATCAGATTGAACATCATCTGTTTCCCAGAATCTGTCATATACACTATGCTGATATTGCTCCAATCGTTCGGAATACAGCCAAAGAATTTAATGTGCCTTACATTTCTCAACCGACGACCGCTTCAGCCATAGCCTCTCATTATCGCTTGTTGAAGCAGTTTGGCGCAGGCAGTACCGAAGTTGAGGTAGTAAATCCGCTTGAACTCTGGAAGCAAGCCTAATGTCTTAGGCACAATGCGAAGATGCGCCGGTTTGCAAGGATGGTGGCTAGCATTTAACTTTGTGGCTCTTGCAGAGCCTGAGAAATCCTATTGCTCAGGTTTGGCTTTGAATTGGGAAGATTTCGCAATGCAACCTTTTGACAATGCTTGTTCGGCACTTATTCAGCTTGTGTCTCCTGCTGATTTTCAGCAGTGGCTTGGTAGCACAAGCGCTAGTGTATGAAGTCTCTAGAAACGCAACTGTGATTGGTCAGACAAAGGTTGATCGTGAACTGGAAGGAAATGAGGAACGCTATCACACAATTTCTAACAGCACCTTC
>JAHDEE010000174.1:0-8297 GCA_020629005.1 Chitinophagales bacterium | reverse complement strand
TGATGTGCCCTGTCGAGAAACTGTCCGCAAACGAATATCTGATTACTTTGCCTGATGGGAGAGAGAATTATTATCGGTATCTTGATGGGATTTGTGTGCAATCTCAGATTAGAACCTGGTTGGCCACGATCGATGTGCGTTTGACAGACCAAAACTAATATTGGCTGACCATTACAATGTGAAAAATGAAGATAGAACAAATCTACACAGGTTGCCTGGCTCAAGGGGCATACTACATAGAATGCAATGGAGAGGTGGCTATTATCGACCCATTGCGTGAAGTGCAACCCTATTTGGATCGTGCCGACAGGGACAATGCAAGAATCCGGTTTATTTTTGAAACGCACTTTCATGCAGATTTTGTCAGCGGTCATTTGACGCTCAGTGAGAAAACCGATGCGCCCATTATCTACGGTCCGGAGGCAAATCCAAGCTTCAAGGCAGTGATCGCAAAGGACGGACAAAAGTTCATGCTAGGTAAAGCTACCATAGTAGTTCTTCATACCCCCGGACATACTTTAGAGTCAACAACATATCTGCTGCGGGATGAGAATGGTCACGACTGCGCCATCTTCACTGGCGATACCTTGTTCCTCGGAGATGTGGGTCGACCCGACCTTGCTCAAAAGAAGGATGGAATCAGCGAAACAGACCTTGCTGGAATGCTGTATGATAGCCTGAGAAATAAGATCATGCCTTTGGCAGATGAACTGACTGTCTATCCCGCTCACGGAGCCGGATCTGCTTGTGGTAAAAATATGATGAAGCAGACAGTTGATACACTTGGCAATCAAAAGAAGGTGAATTATGCCTTGCGAACAGATATGAGCAAGGAGGAATTTATCAAGGAGGTAACGGCGGGCCTGGACCCACCTCCTGCTTACTTCCCCCTAAATGTCAAATTGAATAAGGAGGGATATGCCAGCTTTGATAAAGTAATGGCGCAAGGAAACCGCGCTTTGGATGTCGATACCTTTCTAGCACTTGCGGAATCTAAAAATGCTCTAGTGCTGGATGTTAGAACAAGAGAGCAATTTAAAGAGAAGCATATCCCTTCTTCCATCTTCATTGGTCTGGATGGAAGTTTTGCTCCTTGGGTAGGTGCCTTAGTTCAGGATGTGGAAACTCCTATATTGCTGATCGTCGAAGATGGTAAACAAGAAGAGGCCATTACCCGCCTCTCCCGCGTTGGTTTCGACCGGGTGTTAGGATACCTGGAAGGAGGAATTGCAGCTTGGGAGAAGAAAGGCAGGGAAGTAGATCAAATTGAAATGATTGATGCGGAAGATATTGAATCCCTAATGAAACTGGGCACTATTTCACTTTTCGATGTGAGAAAACCGGGAGAATATGAGGCTGACCACCTTTCGCTTGCGCGCCCGGCACCCTTGTCGAGGATCAATGAAGTAATTGCTGATATGTCGTCCAGCGGAAGCAACTTCATACACTGTCAAAGTGGCTATCGATCCGTGATCGCAGCATCGATACTCAAATCCAGAGGAATACACAATGTGGTAGACGTGACGGGCGGCTTCAACTCGCTAAAAGAAACAGGAATTCCACGCACACAGAAGGCCTGCAGCAGCTCACTTAAAAACTGATCATTGGTGCTTTTTCTGTCGTACATAAGCTCATTTATTGAAGGATACAAAGGCTATGCAAACTTTGTGTTCACAGAGATCACTCAGCCATCTTTTCACAACTATTTCTATTGGCTTTTGGCTGTTTCTGCTTTCTTTTTTGCTTTAGAACTTGTCAGTCCGTGGCGACAAAAACAAGAGACCTTTCGAAAGGATTTTTGGCTGGATTTTTTCTATATGTTCTTCAATTTTTTTCTCTTTTCGCTAATCATCTACAATGCAGCCAGCTCGGTTGTCGTGGATATGTTTCACGATGTTCTGGCTGCTGTCGGCCTTACCAATTTGGTGGCCCTGCAAGTAGAGAATTGGCCAGTGTGGGCACATCTCTTGCTAGGCTTTCTTGTCCGCGACTTTGTGCAATGGTGGATTCACCGGCTCTTGCATTGGTCGCCATTCCTTTGGAAATTTCACAAAGTTCATCATTCGGTTGAGCAAATGGGCTTTGCAGCTCACCTGCGATATCATTGGATGGAAAATGTGGTTTATCGAAGTCTTGAGTACATTCCGCTTGCTTTGATTGGAATTGGGCTAAATGACTTCTTTATCATTCACATTTTTACGCTTGCCGTAGGGCATTACAATCATTCCAATATTAGCATCCAGGGTAGATACACGGCAGCAGTCCTCGGTTTGCTTATCGGACTGTATGTGATATCGATAGCTGGTCTTAGCTGGACAAGTTCTGCAATTACAGTTTTGTTCGTCGCAGTTGCCTGCTCATTTGTTTTAGGGCCGTATATGAAGTACTTATTCAACAGCCCTGAGATGCACATATGGCATCACGCTTATGAGCTACCAGATGACAAGCCTTATGGGGTCAACTTTGGTCTCACGCTGGCAATATGGGATTATCTGTTTGGAACCGCGCATGTCCCTCATGATGGCCGCGATATTCGACTTGGATTCCCGGGAATAGAACAGTTCCCTGATAACTTCATCGAACAGTCAATGTACGGGACTCCAATTGAATCCAAAGAGTCGGTATCTTGATTTGAGCGCTGAATAACTTATCTTGTAGCTGAACCAAGTGTACCCAGTGATGGCTCTTCGCATGCTGCTCCTTCTATTTTTTGCAGTGTCCTTCTTACTTCATTCTTTGACAATTCGCGGTCAGCACTTTGAGCTGGACAAGAACCGCAAACGCAGCAGCATTGCCTTTGAAGAGCATCACAATCTGGTGTTGATTCCAATCCGCATCAATGATGCCCTTGACCTCACCTTCTTACTAGACACTGGTGTAACTATCCCGCTACTCTGTGAACCAATGATAGCGACTGTATTGAAGTTAGAGAAGGCAAGAGATGTTAAGATAAAGGGCCTTGGAGGCGCAGATCCTATCAATGCAGTAATTGCCGAAGGGCTCAAGTTTAGCTTACCTGGAATCTCAGGAGAAAACATGCGGATGATTGTTTTGCCTGAAGGGGCTTTTCCTGCTTCACAGATTTTCGGGACTGAGATTCACGGTATAATCGGATACGATTTCTTTCGCGATTTTGTTGTAAAGCTCGACTATGTTCGCAAGCAAGTCGTGTTTACAAAACCTGAACATTTTAAGCCTGGAAGAAAACTCGAACGTGTACCCATCCAAATCAAGGACAAAAAAGCCTTCGTATTCGCCGAGGTTAAACAAAACCTACTTGACAGTGGTTTGGTCAGCGGTATGTTCTTTATAGATTCCGGATCCTCGCAGGCCGTCTCTCTTTATCACAGCCGTGAGCAAATGTACCAGGTCCCAGAACCAAACATCGAAACCTTGCTGGGTACAGGAGTATCCGGCGAAATACACGGGGAGCTAGCTAAGATAGAAGAGTTGAGGCTGGGCAAATCGACTTTAAAAAGCGTGCTGGCTGCCTTTCCTGACGAAGAATCTCTCCGGCATGTGGATGAAACGGATCGACGGATTGGAAGCATTGGGGCGGACATATTAAGGAGATTCGCTATTCACATCGACTATTCGAGTGCAAGTATCTATATCAAACCGGGGCGAGGGTTTAAAAGTAGTTACTATTACAATATGTCTGGCCTTGAGGTTCATTGTAAAGAAGGCGCCTTTGACCAATTTGAGATCACTTATGTACAACCAGGAAGTGCCGCAGCCAAAGCTGGACTAAGGATTGATGATCGGCTGCTTAAGATAAATGGCATCAGCACGACGGGTATGCAGATTAACGAAATCTATGATAGTTTGAACCCCAAGCCCGGAAAGCGTGTAAAACTCCACATACTGCGGGCTGAAGAGCTTCGAAAATACTCCTTCCAGATCGTTGACTACCTATAATTGGAGCTTCATGTTGGGATTACGGCACGTACTTTGCGAATTGAGCGAGAGCCGTAAAAATGGGGAAATTCAGGCATCAATCAAATTGTCGGGATTGCTGCTTAACGTAAATATTTCCTTATATTTGCAGTCAATTTGAATTTTTGAAACAATACACAGAAAAATGCAAGCTAAGGGTCTAGTTAAATTCTTTACAATCGCCCTAGTACTGGTGTGTTTGTACCAGTTGTCATTTACCTTCTTTGCTAGCAGAGTCAACAACAAAGCGAAGGATTTCGCGCTTCAAACTGTCGGTGTTGATGCCTCTGATCAGAATTACGATTACCATCTCGATAAACAAAAGAGATTCTATCTCGATTCTGTTGCAAATAAGGATGTTGTCAACCTTGGTGTGACCAGCTACACGTACAATGAGTGTAAGGAAAAACAAATCAATCTAGGACTCGATCTGCAAGGCGGAATGAGTGTAACAATGCAGATTGCGCTTGAAGACTTGATAAAGTCGATGGCCAATAACAGTACTGACGCGGTTTTCACAAAATCACTTGCTGATGCAAAGTCGATGATGAAAAACTCGCAAGAGAACTATGTGACACTATTCGGTCGGGCCTTCAGCCAAAACGCCAATGGCGCAAAGCTGGCTCCTCTCTTTTCCACAAGAGAACTTTCAGATCGTGTCAACTTTAATAGTTCGGATAGCGAAGTACTGGATGTTATTAATGAAGAAGCCGACAAGGCTGTTCAACGTACATTCAATATCATCAGAACCAGAATTGATAAGTTCGGGGTTTCTTCTCCGAACATTAGTCTTCAGGAAAACACGGGCAGAATTCTCGTGGAGCTTCCGGGAGTTGACGACCCTGACAGGGTTCGTAAACTATTGCAGGCGTCTGCAAATCTACAGTTCTGGGAAACGCAGATTAACGGACCTGAGGTAAACAACATCATTCAACAGGCAAATTCTGTAATACGTAAGAAGCAGGGCATCACTATCGCCGATGATATCAAAGAAGATAAGGTGGTTGAAGAAGAGCCAGAAAGCTTCCTTGATGCTTTGATGAGCAAAAAACTGGTTACCGGTTCAACAATCGCTCTTAAGAATGTATTTTTCAATACCGGCTCTTTTGATCTAAAGGCTGAGTCATACGCAGAACTTGGGAAATTGAAAGAGATCCTGGCCAACAACCCTGATGCAAAAGTTGAAATCAGTGGACATACCGACAGCCAGGGAGATGCTGCAGCCAACGTGACGCTATCCCAAAACAGAGCTAAATCGGTAATGGATTACCTGACAAGTCAGGGTGCCACTGCTGATCAGTTGACTGCCAAAGGTTATGGAGCCAGCGTTCCTGTTGCTGATAATGGCACTGAAGAAGGACGAGCGAGAAATCGTCGTACTGAATTCAAAGTAATTGAAGGTATCACAGAAGATACCAGCATTGCGGATAATGCAGACAATACTGAAGATGGCGGTCTGAATCTCGATGGTGAAGAAACCCTGGAGGGGGATTCTTTGCAACAGCAGATTGACAAGTTCATGAAAGAGAATCCATTTTCTGCGGTGCTCAGACCAATTGGACCTGGTAGTTCCCTAGTAGGTACAGTGGAAGTAAAGGACACAGCTAAGCTTAACGAATACCTTCGTGATCCGGAAGTGCAAAATGTATTCCCTCCGGACATCAAATTCTTGTATGGTTCAAAGGCCCTAGAGTTTGAAAATGACGAAGGCGAGAAAGTACCGTATTATGAAATCTATGCCGTAAAATCCGGCTTCAGAGATTTGCGTCCGAGAATGGACGGCAATGTGGTAACAGAAGCCTGGAAGGACTTCGACCTTCAACAAAGAGTTGTCGTTCGAATGAATATGAATTCTGAGGGGGCCGCTCAATGGAAAAAAATGACGGCAGACAATGTTGGCCGTCAGGTAGCCGTAGTTCTTGATGATCAAGTATACTCCGCTCCTCGAGTAAATGGAGAAATTGCAGGTGGAAGCACAGAAATATCAGGTAACTTCTCGCTACAGGAGGCAGAGGATTTGGCGAACATCCTGAAAGCAGGAGCTTTGCCGGCTCCAGCTAGAATTGTTGAAGAGGCGGTTGTAGGACCTTCTCTTGGTCAAGAGTCGATACGAAACGGATTGCTATCCCTACTAATCGGGGTAGCCTTGGTATTGCTCTTTATGATTCTGTACTACTCTAAAGGAGGATGGGTAGCCAACCTGGCTGTATTGCTAAACTTGTTCTTCATTATGGGGGTTTTATCCTCACTTGGAGCTACGTTGACCTTGCCAGGAATGGCCGGTATTGTATTGACAATTGGTATGGCGGTAGATGCGAATGTGATCATCTTTGAAAGAATCAGGGAGGAGCTGGCGAAAGGCAGCGGAATAAGAAAAGCAATATCGGATGGATACACTAAATCGTACTCGGCGATCATCGATGCAAATGTAACGACCTTGATCACTGCTGCCATCCTTGCCTACTTCGGTCTCGGACCAGTTCTGGGATTTGCGACAGTTTTGATCATCGGTATCTTTAGTTCATTGTTCACAGCGATCTTGATTACAAGACTTTATATCGAATGGCGCCAGTCCAAAGGAAAAGAGATGACCTTCTCGACCGGTTGGTCGCAAGGCATTTTGAAGAATACCAGTTATGACTTCCTAGGCAAAAGAAAGAAGACCTACATTATGTCTGGTGTGATAATCGCACTTGGATTGTTCATGATGGGACTTAAAGGTTTTGACCAGGGTGTCGATTTCACTGGTGGTAGAACCTATGTTGTGCGCTTTGATCAGTCAGTAAACACGACACAGATTAATGATGCACTGAAAACGACGCTAGAAGGAAATACACTTGTGCGAACTTTTGGTGGCTCCAATCAGGTTAAGATCACTACTTCGGACATGATCGACAGTGATGACACCACTTCTGGTGATCAGGTTGAAGCAAAGGTGTTTGCTGCACTGGAGTCTATGCTACCTGCAGGAACTACCTTCAAGCAGTTCAAGGAAAACAGTCTGATGAGTTCTCAGAAGGTCGGTCCGACTATCGCGAACGACATCAAGCGCGGAGCCTTCTATGCAACGATTTTCGCCTTGTTGGGTATATTCCTGTATATCCTCGTACGATTCCGAAAGTGGCAATATGGTATTGCTGCAGTTTTGACACTGACGCACGATACTTTGATCGTTCTGTCAATCTTTTCGATCTTCAGCGGTATTCTACCATTTTCACTCGAGATCAACCAGGCATTTATCGCAGCGATATTGACCGTAATCGGTTACTCGCTGAACGATACCGTGGTAGTATTCGATAGAATTAGAGAGTATCTCGGCTTGTACTCAAAGAGGGACTTTAAGACAGTGGTAAATGACGCGGTAAACTCTACGCTAAGCAGAACCATTGTTACCTCGCTTACCACCTTGTTTGTAATTTCAATTCTGTTCGTCTTTGGTGGCGAAATGATTCGAGGATTCTCCTTTGCACTACTAATCGGTGTAATTGTGGGTACTTACTCTTCCATCTTTATTGCGACACCTCTTGTTGTTGATCTAACCCTTTGGGAAAATGAACGCAAGGCCTCAAATACAGTGGCTGCAAAAGACAAGAAGAAGGCATACTCGTAAACTAAAAAGCGAATTGCTGAAGCCAGTTTCCCGCCTGGGAAGCTGGCTTTTTTTTTAACTCAAATGCAAGACTAGCAACTCATATGCAGAAGGAAATAACGGTACAAGTAGAATTGGACGATCAAAAGATGCCAGAATCGATTAGCTGGAATGCTAGTGATAACCAGGGTGAAGATCGTGTTTGTGAGGCAATGATGATGGCCCTATGGGATCGAAAGTCCAACAATACCATGCGCATCGACCTTTGGACCAAAGCCATGAAAGTCGATGAGATGGATCATTTTATGTTTCAAAGCATCATCACTATGGCCGACACTTATCGACGTGCAACGGGAAACGACAAGCTCGCAAACAGCATCCTGGAATTTGGGAAGAAGTTCGCTGAAGAAAGCGACTTTATCCAGCTTACTTAACCGAAATTAGTACGCCGCTCGGAACTCTTTTCAAGATTTAAGTTTTATATTTGCACACTCAAAATGACGAGGCACGAAAGCAGAGTCTTAATGGCTACGCTAATCGGTTCCTCTTCATTCTGGCGAGGTAGCTCAGGTGGTTAGAGCGTCGGATTCATAACCCGGAGGTCGAGAGTTCAAGTCTCTCTCTCGCCACTATTTTGGCCCTAAGGTATTGCTAACAACACCTTAGGGCTTTTTTGTTTCTTGCCCGCTCGGCTAAGTTGCATTCAATCTATCTCCCAATCGCCAAAGACGCATTCGATGCGTCTCTACAAGGAGTTTACACGATGAAGATG
>JAHDEE010000173.1 GCA_020629005.1 Chitinophagales bacterium | reverse complement strand
ACTAGTATGGGAGCGTTCGAAAAGAAAAAAGCCGAGATTGGGTAGAAGCATTATGCTCCTGCTTAATTTCGGTTTTTGTATTTTTATGGCTGTCGGGATATCTTTTTCTGTTTTCTAATTTTCAAGGCCATACCTATGAAGCTGCTAATTTGCCAGGTGATTGTTTTTCTGCTGATCGCGCATGCAGGCGTATGTCAGACAGATGCCATTCGATTAGCTACCAAGTTGAAATCGGAAACTCCGATTCTAGAAGACCTGCATGAACTTTGCGACCAGATTGGGGGTAGGGTAACAGGTACTGAGCCTAACGAAAAGTCAGTTCTGTGGACAAAGAATAAGTTGGAGGAAGCAGGCGTGAAGACTTTGGTGGAGGATTTTGAAATGCCTCGGAAATGGGTGGAAAAGTCTGCCAAGGCCAGGGTAAGTGGTGATGTGCGTTTTCGTCCAAAAATCGCGAGTCGGGCCTTTAGCACAGGTACTCCGGAAGGGGGCCTTGAAGCGGAATTGATACTGGTGGGAGATGGTTCCAGAGAGGCTTTCGAAAATCTTGGAGATGCAGTAGAAGGCAAATTTGTGTTGGTCAGAACGCCGGTGATGACTGATCTTAATGAACTCTTTTTGGAGTACATCAATGCAGTTGAGATCGAATCTAGTGCTAAGGAGTTTGGAGCATTGGGAATCATCTACATGAGTTCCAGAGAAAAGAAACTGTTGTATCGTCACCTGACTTCTTATGGGATTCAAAATGATATGCCGATGGTAGTGATGGCACGGGATGATGCCACTCGCTGCGAAAGGCTCTTGGTACGAGGTAAGAAGCTAAAATTAAATATTGAGCTTGATCTGGTGGATGAAGGAGCGTATATGAGTCAAAATGTGTTTGGGATTATTCCTGGAACCGACCTAGCGGATGAGTTGCTGGTTTTTGGTGCTCATTTAGATAGTTGGGGGCTTGGCACAGGAGCCAATGATAATGGTGCAAATGTCAATATGATGATCGACATTGCCAGGCAAATGACGGCTCTAAATATTAAGCCACGTCGTACGATTATGTTTGCTTTATGGAACGGGGAGGAGCAGGGAATGTTAGGCTCCTATGCCTTCACAATAAAGGATGAAAAAAGATTGGCTAAGGTTAAGATGGCATTGAGTATTGATATCGGCTCCGGTCTTATAGATGGTTTCTTTACAAACGGCAGACCTGAGATGATCCCTTACATCGAAGCCTTATTGAAGGACTTTGATGGTGCAGAAAAGCTAGAGCATACTGATGCCTGCATAGTCGGAACAGACAACTATGATTTCTTGGCTCAAGGCGTACCTAACCTTGTTGGGAAGCACCATGTTCACAACTATTGCTCCGACTACCATTCTGAATCTGACACTTACGATAAAGTCAACAAAGCGAATTTGAAACAAAATACTGCGCTGGTTGGCTATCTTGCCTTGCAGCTCGCCAACTCGGAAGAATTGAACTTTGAGCGACAAGATCGACCAACCGTTCAAAAGATTATCGATAAGTATGAGCTGGAATCAGGCATGACTGCGCTGTGCTTGTGGAAAGGCTGGTTAGATGGCAGTCGAGGGGTAAAGTAATTAGGAGGTAGTTAAGTTTCCTTTCGCTTAGGGATGGAGAATCGATAACTGTCCATTTTGACTTGCTAGAAATGATTTATCCTTCGTTATTTTTCTCCACCAGCCAACAAGGATGCTGTCAAAAAATGCCTCGTCTAAATCATTTCTAGCAGCGTCAAAATCAGACAGTTATTGATTCCCAATCCCTTAGTCCTTTTGTCCGTTTTCGATAATTTCTGTGTTTAGCTCTTTTCCGAAAAAAGCTACTGCTTTCGGTATCATCCTCGTAACCTCAAAAAATGCATCAATTTTCTCTTGGGCCAGTGTGTCTGTGATTGCAGTCTCTAGTTGAAATACTGCTTTCAGAGCCAACTTCCTCTTAGCCTTGCCTGCGTCTGTAAGCATTACGATGACTTGACGTTTGTCCACCTCGTCTTTGCGGCGGGATAGCAGGGCCTTTTGCTCCATAGACTTTAGGAGTCTTGAAAGGCTGTTTGGTTCCATACCGATTCTGGGAGCAATCTTTGTCACAGGTGTGCCTGAATGCTCGTTGATCGCCAACAGCACGAATGCCATAGCTAGGGTTCCATCGTGCTCCTGGGCCATCTCGTTGTAGAGTTTGGAGATCATCAACCAGGATTTGCGAAGATGGTAGATGACCATTGTATCGGCCATTTCGAGAAACTTATCCATTCTGTTTAGTTGAAAGAGCGATTTGCCAGCCGTCTGTTTCTGCTTCCAGCACTTCTGCTGCTGCTATCGTCAAAGCATCGTTGTGATGATTTGCTACGATCTGTATGCCCAGGGGCAGGCCGTTTTCTTTGCCCATCGGAACGCTGGTTGCAGGTAGTCCCAGGGCATTAAATATTCCACAATAGGCAAAATCGAAGGGCTGTCTAAAGGTGTGATTGTGTTTGACTGCAGGACTGGTAAAAGGCGGAATCAATAGAATACCGTTTGGACCTAGTTTTCGCTTCAATCTGTTTTTTAACAAGTTGGCTTCTGACTGTAATTGTGCCATTTGCCAGGCAGGCATTGGTTTGGCACGTTCGCTGACGCATGCAACAAGTCCCGGCATGGTATAATGCCCCTGACCAGTGGTTTTCAAGGCTAGTTCTTTTAGTAGACCTGAACCAGCCTGCAGTCCAAACAAGGAATTGAGATTCTCGTCTCCTGCTTGCTTAAATATTGCCTCCCAGATTCCCATTGCATGTTTGAAGAGGGAGCCATCCAGTTCTTCAAGTTGGCAGCCAAGGTCATTTAGTACTGCCGCTGCCTGATGTATGGCTGTCTGCATGCTGAGACCAACTTTGTTAGCTAAGTTGATTTTAGGATTTGGACAAACGACCACCTTTACCTGTTTCCAGTCAAATTGTTTGGGGCCCAGCTTTTTCTTATAAACCATATAGTCGATCTGATCCGGACCGGAGATAATATCCAACATAGGTCTAAGATCTTGGGCGCTTCTCGCCATAGGTCCAATGCTGGTATGATGATGTAATGAGGTGAAAAAAGGATAGGCGCCTTTGTCAGCAGTGAGAGGAAGGTGACCTGTAAGTGGTACTGTTCTGGAGCTGGGCTTGTGTCCAAAGATTCCACAGTACAGACTCGGTATCCTGATAGAACCACCGGCATCCGAACCTAAGCCAATCGGTGAGCCGCCAGCGGCAATAATGGCTCCTTCACCACCACTGCTTCCTCCTGATGTCCTTTTCAAATCGTGTGGATTGTTGGTTCGTCCATAGATCAAATTGTTGCACTCAATCCAAAATCCCATTTCCGGAACATTGGTGATGCCAATCAGGATTGCTCCTCCTTGCTTCATTCGCGTAAGTGCCGTAGCATCTTTTTCTGGAATTATGTTGAGACGATGCTGTGCTCCCAGAGAATGTGGTACACCAGCGTTTGCAATGACCTCCTTGCAAGTAAAGGGAACTCCGTGGAAAGGTCCCAAATCAATTCCTTTTAGAATTTCTTTCTCAGCTTCCTCAGCACGTAGCTGCGCTTGCTCGAATCGCTTAACTACTATCGCATTGAGTTGACCGTTGATTTCTTCAGTTCGTAGAATATGCTGTTGCAGTAGTTCTACTGGACTGATTTCTTTTTTTTTCAGTAATCTTCCGAGTTCAACGCCGGGAAGCGTAAGTAAATCTTTCATATTGTCTGCGGATTATAGAGTGCCTTTGGAGGTCCCGAATCAGCAACAAAATTAAAAAAATGCTGAGGCAATCCGGGGAATGCTTCCTTTTGTGTGTCTCCTGTCAGTTTTATTATTTTTGTAGCTTCTTGACTCATGGTATATAAACAGTTTTGACGGTGGGAATTACACTAGAAAAGAAAGGGGGATTGGTGGCTGCAGGTAATCGGGATACGGCCCAGGCTGCAGAAACAATTTTAGCAGCAGGAGGTAACGCTGTAGATGCAATTATCGCAGCAACTTTGATGAGTTCTGCCAGTGAGGCAGCTTGTATTTCTCTGGGGGGTGGAGGCTTTCTAAACGTAGCGGGAAGCGGGAAGAAACCCAGCCTGTTAGATTTCTTTGTACAGACTCCAAAGAAGAAGATTCCTGAATCTGAGGTCGACTTTTTTGCCGTGGATATCAATTTTGACGGTGGCAGTCAGTCCTTTCACATTGGAGCCGGCTCGATGGCCGTTCCGGGAATTGTTGGAGGATTGTGGGAGGCACATCAATTGTGGGGGCGAATGCCCTTCAAAGAGCTTGCGCAGCCAGCGATCGCAGCTGCAAAACAAGGAACGGTGTTGGATCGTTTCCAGGCTCAGTTGCTAGCTATGCTGAAACCCGTGAGTCAGTGCTATGCAGCTGGGAAAGAATTGTTCCAAATTGACGGTCAGACGAAGCTGGCGGGTGATGTTGTGCAGATGGGCGCGTTGGCAGATGCTATAGAGGTGTTGGCGATTGAGGGGCCTGATGAGTTTTATCGCGGTGAGATTGCGAATAGGCTAGTGCAATACTGTAAAGAACAGGGAGGGTTTATCAGGATGGAAGACATGAGCGATTACGCGGTCTTTCAACGTTCTCCCTTAAGTCAGGAATTTTCAGGACGAATGGTGCATATGAACCCTCCACCAAGTGCTGGAGGTCAACTGGTCTCTTTCGGTCTTCAATTGCTTGCAGCCGAACATATCAAGGGTCTTTCGAGCGATTCTGTGGAGGAGCTGGCTTCCTTGATCCACAGTATGGTCCTTACCGGGGAGTTTCGAAGCCAGGCTGGCCCTGACACTGCGGCGAATTTTATTGCTGAACCCTTCAATAGCAAATGGCTTGAGCTTGCCGAAAAGCTAGGGTGTACGACACATATTAGCGTATTGGATGCCCAGGGCATGGGGGCATCACTCACTCTTAGTTGTGGTGTCGGGTCTGGATATTACATCCCCAATACCGGGATCATGATGAATAACATGTTGGGCGAAGCTGATCTGCTGATGGATGGTTTTCATTCCTGGACACCGGATCAGCGCTTGCCTTCGATGATGAATCCTACTATTGTGACCAATGAGGGTTCAGTGGAATTGATCCTGGGTTCGGGTGGAAGTAACAGAATTAGGAGCGCAATGCTTCAAGTTCTATATCGTTGCCTGATAAAGAATCAGGATTTAGCCAGTTCCATTTTGAGTCCAAGAATGCATCTGGAAGGTAATGACCTTGAGGTCGAAAGTGGGTTTGATCCAACTCTATTCTCGGAGATCGAATCGCTAATGCCAGATTTGCGTTACAAGCTATGGGACAGCAAGCATATGTTTTTTGGCGGTGTACATGCTATTGCCAATAACGAAAAGGGGGCTATTGCCTTTGGAGATCCAAGGCGCAATGGATTTCCGGCCCTCGAGTACTGATCCAGGGGCAATGCATCAGCCCGAAATTTGACCATTCTTATAAGGAAATTTCAGTCATTATGTGGAGAGTTGCACATCTTGCTGTGGATTGTGTAAGAAATATTTTTTGGTCAATTAGCCTGATAAAGGTTTCGACTTATTTAGTTGTATGTCCTATTATTTGGGGCTTTGAAGTTTTACAGATTAAATTCTGGATCGAGATCGGCCTTTGCTTGAGTTTATCAGTGACTAGTGCTACGCAAACGAAGTCCGCAACACCTTTAAGGGCTTCTATTTCTGTCATCCCTCGTTGCTCGTCTGTCACGTAGCTACGGCTATGCTCCATCCTCGCGCCTAGGCTGACAAAAAGATAAGCTCCTTAAAGCTGTCACGAACTTTGTTTACGCAGCACTAGAACTGTGAGGCATCAATTGTTCCATTGAACGCGGTGGGGAGACAGTGCAGAATAGCCCTGGGCGCAGTGGTAGGCAGTGCCCAGGCAGCTTAGTGACAGCAGGACAATGGTGGCTCGCCCTTAGGCGAGACGGCAGTGGACTTGCTGGAACAAGCTGGATGGGTGCTGACTACAAACGGAGCACAGGCCCGCCGCTAACGCGAATGAGCCTGCTTCGCTCCTAAAAAAATAGCTATCTTTGCACCGAAAAATCAAGTAGAATGAGAAGTATAAGATTCAGAGAGGCACTGCGAGAGGCCATGGTCGAGGAAATGCGGTTAGATGATCGGGTTTTCTTGCTTGGTGAAGAGGTCGCTGAGTATCAGGGTGCTTATAAAGTGAGTCAGGGAATGTTGGCTGAATTTGGTCCTGAGCGAGTGATTGATACGCCGATAGCCGAGCTTGGCTTTGCCGGCATTGCTGTTGGTGCTGCGATGAATGGTACCAGACCGATTGTTGAATTTATGACCTGGAACTTTGCGCTTCTTGCCATTGATCAGGTGGTTAATTCTGCGGCTAAAATGTTGCAGATGTCGGGTGGTCAGTTTCACTGCCCGATGGTTTTTCGAGGTCCGTCAGGTTCGGCAGGTCAATTGGCGGCCACGCATTCGCAAAGCTTTGAGAATTGGTATGCGAATGTGCCTGGTTTGAAGGTAATTTCTGTTAGCAATCCTTATGATGCCAAGGGGCTTTTGAAGACCGCAATTCGAGATGAAGATGTTGTTGTTTTTATGGAGTCGGAATACTCTTATTCTGATTTGGGAGAGGTTCCGGAGGAGGAGTACTTGATTCCGATTGGAAAAGCCAGGATAGCTCGAGAGGGTAAGGATGTGACTATTGTGTCTTATAACAAAATGATGAAGGTGGCTGAAGCAGCTGCAGCTGAGCTAGCCAAGGAGGGCATTGAAGCAGAGGTGATTGACCTTCGTACGATTCGGCCTATGGATTATGATACATTGATTGAGTCCGTAAAGAAGACGAATCGTATGGTATTTGTGGAAGAGGGATGGCCTTTTGGGTCAGTAGCGACAGAGGCTGCATATTATATACAAAGAGTGGCTTTTGATTATCTGGATGCGCCTGTTACACGTATTTGTGGGGCCGATACGCCTCTTCCTTATAGTGGGGTACTTGTTGAAGAGTTCCTTCCGAATCCTGCTAAAGTGATTTCTGCGGTAAAGGAAGTAATGTACATTGAGAAATAGCAACTGGATGGAAGAACAAGGTGTGCAACATTCAGAAGAGGAGGCCGGTGGTAAGCACAAGGCGGGTTTTGTTAATATAATTGGCAAACCAAATGTAGGTAAGTCCACAATTGTTAATGCTCTGGTAGGAGAGAAGTTGGCTATCATTACTTCTAAGGCTCAGACGACCAGACATCGGATTATTGGCATTATCAATGGTGCGGATTTTCAGATTGTAATCAGTGACACTCCTGGCATTATGAAGCCGGCTTATAAGTTGCAGGATTCGATGATGAGTTTTGTGAAGACCGCTTTTACTGATGCAGATGTGATGTTGGCTGTGATTGATGTAACTGCTGACGATGATATTAGCATTTTTGAAGACAAGTTTAAGAAGACCAAGGTTCCTAAGATTTTGATTCTGAACAAGATCGATTTGTTGTCTGAGGAGGAGACGATATTGGCACTAAAGAAATGGTCGGATAGGGTAGAGGCAGATGAGTATATTCCTGTATCAGCTTTGAAGGAGCACAATATCCAGCGTTTGTTTGATACAATTCTTAAGTATCTGCCGGAGGCTGCTCCTTATTATGATAAAGATGCCTTTACGGATCGTCCGGAGCGCTTTTTTGTTTCTGAGATTGTGCGTGAGAAGATTTTGATTCACTATAAGCAAGAGATTCCTTACAGTGTTGAGGTGGTTGTGGAGGCTTTTCAGGAGGAAGAAACCATAATCCGGATGCGTGCTGTGATTTTTACTAATAAGAAATCACACAAGCCGATTTTGATTGGTAAGGGCGGAAAGATGTTAAAGCGAGTTGGAACAGAGGCAAGGAAGGATATGGAGCAATTCTTTGGAAAGAAAGTGTATCTGGAGCTGTTTGTGAAAGTGAAGGAGAACTGGCGAGAGGATGACAATATGCTCCGCAATCTGGGTTATATCAGTTGATCCAGTACAAAAAATTACCCCAGTAGAATGGCAAATTATACGGTCGCAATAGTAGGAAGACCTAATGTAGGTAAATCCACATTTTTCAATAGGCTTATTGGTGATCATCGCAGTAGCATAGTAGATGATTTTAGTGGGGTAACCCGGGACCGCATTTATGGGGAGACCTTTTGGAATGGGAAGACTTTCAATGTGATCGACACAGGCGGCTTTGTTTTACATTCGGATGATGTGTTTGAGGCGGCGATTCGTGAGCAGGTTTTGATTGCCATGGATGAAGCCTCTGTGATTCTCTTCCTGGTGGATGTAACTACTGGTATTACCGACCTGGATGATCAAATGGCGAATATTCTGCGAAGGTCTTCCAAGCCTGTTTTTGTGGTGGTGAACAAGGTGGACAATGCAAAGCGCATGTATGATGCAGCCGAGTTCTATAGTCTTGGATTTGAGCACACCTATTTTATGGCGGCTATTAGCGGAAGTGGCTCAGGTGACTTGCTGGATGCGATTACGGAGATTTTACCAGCAGAGGAGGAGGAAGAACAGGGAGAAGGAATACCGAAGTTAGCTATTGTAGGCCAGCCCAATGTAGGTAAGAGTACCCTGGTGAATGCATTGGTCGGACAGGAGCGCAACATAGTTACTGACGTGGCAGGGACAACCCGGGATGCACTGCATACACATTATAATTTGTTTGGGAAAAACTTCATTCTTGTAGATACGGCAGGGATGCGTAAGAAGAATAAGGTTAAAGAGAATATTGAGTTTTATTCTGTTATCAGGGCTATTAAAGCGATTGAGGAGTCGGATGTCTGTATGCTCGTGATAGATGCTACACTTGGAATCGAGTCCCAGGATTTGAACATTCTCAGTATTATCGAAAAGAAGCGAAAAGGCGTGCTAATTTTGGTGAATAAGTGGGATTTGGTTGAAAAGGAGACTAATACGGCCAGAGATATGGAGGCCAGGATTCTGGAGCGTACTGCACCTTTTACAGATATTCCGGTGTTGTTTGTGAGTGCCTTAGAAAAACAGCGTATTCACAAAGCTTTGGAGCTGGCATTGAAGGTACACGAGCGGCGAAGTAACCGGATCGCGACATCGGTTTTGAATGAGTGGCTGGAAGAGACGATGGAGCGATTTCAGCCTCCTGCTGTAAGAGGTAACTACGTGAAAATTAACTATGTAACGCAGCTGCCGACTCCATTTCCGGCTTTTGCCTTCTTTAGTAATTACCCTAAACATGTTCGAGAGCCGTATAGAAATTACCTGGAAAATCGACTCAGAGAGAGTTTTGATTTTCGTGGAATTCCTTTGACATTGTATTTCAGAAAAAAGTAGCATCAAGTCAATAATGCCGGTTTAAAGCTAAACTTAATAGAATAATTGACTTACTTTTGTCCTGAGGACCGCAATAGTATAACCTTAATACGATAATTATTCACTCAGAAACTAAATGCGATCTAATTATGAAAAAATTTCAACTTCTGACTCTTCTCGTGTCGATTTGCTTCCTCATTGCCTGTGGAGGCGATGGTAAGAAAGGGGGTGGAATCCTTGATAAGACTGGCAACATGGTAAAGAATGCTGCTGATAAAACTAAAAATGCTGCTGGTAGTGCAGTGGATGCCGCTGGAAACGCAGCTGGCAAGGCTGCAGATGCAACTAAGGGTGCTGCTGGCGCGGTAGTGGACGGTGCTAAGGGTGCCGCCAATGCGACTAAGAACGCAGCAGGTAGTGCTGTGGACGCTGCTGGAAATGTAGCTGGCAAAGCTGCCGATGCTACTAAAGGTGCTGCAGGTGCTGTTGTTGATGGCGCCAAGGGTGCTGCCAACGCCACTAAAAACGCAGCAGGTAGTGCTGTAGATGCTGCTGGAAATGTAGCTGGTAAGGCTGCCGATGCTACTAAAGGTGCTGCAGGTGCCGTAGTGGATGGTGCAAAAACTGTTGGTGGTAAAGCTGTTGATGCTGGTAAAAAGGTAGTAGACAAAACTGTGGACGTGGGTAAAGACGCAGCTAATGCTACTAAGAATGCGGGTAAGAAAGCAGTGAATGCTGTGAAAGGTGATTGATTCCCTTCAGCTTAAGAAAGAAATTTGGGAGGCTCATTGCATTGCAATGGGCCTTTCCCTTTTTTGGAGATTTTTGTTTGAAGTAAACTTATAGATATGCAATACGAGGGTCATCTAAGCAAAATGAAGAGTCGATTTGGCGATCCGATATCGTACAGTTTGCAGCTCGGTGATGACACAGTGGAATTGAATCCTCTGCTGGGAAAACAGGTTAAGATTTATTTTACTGGCGATATACATTGTAAGAAATGTGGTCGCGCTTTGAAGAAGACCTTTTCTCAGGGCTTTTGTTTTCCCTGCTTTCAATCTGCTCCTGAGGCATCGCCGTGTATCATCAGGCCAGAGCTGTGCGAGGCACACCTTGGAAAAGGGAGAGATCTCGATTGGGAAAATGAACATCACATGAAGCCACATACCGTCTATCTTGCAGTATCAAGTGGATTGAAAATAGGTGTTACAAGGATGGATCAGGTGCCAACCCGTTGGATCGATCAGGGTGCCTGGCAGGCTATCCGACTTGCAGACGTGCCTTATCGACAGATTGCAGGAGTGATTGAAAAAACGGTGGCCAGGCATATCAGCGACAAGACTTCCTGGCAAAAGATGTTGAAAAATCAGCTTGATCTTGAGCATGATCTTGTTGAGGAAAAGCACACCGTGAAGAAGATGATACCAGAAGCCTGGCAAGAGTATGTAAGCACTGACGACAAGGTTTGGGAATTGAAATTTCCTGTGTTGGAGTATCCCGAAAAGATCAAGAGCGTAAATTTGTTGAAGATTCCTTTGATCGAAGGAAAATTGATGGGAGTCAAAGGTCAATATTTGATGCTGGACGAAGGGCGTGTACTCAACATACGTTCCCACACGAGTTTCCGCATTTCGTTGGAAGTGATTGAGAGCTGATAAACCTTGGCGGTATTTGGGATATGTCGGTGGTTCGATTATCTTTGCATGCATTTTTAACCCTGCTGGATGATATTCATCCCTGGCAGGCTCATTCAATTTTTTGTTATGCCGGTAAAAATCCGTTTACAAAGACATGGTCGTAAGAAGCGACCTTTTTATTTTATTGTTGTTGCTGATGCACGAGCACCAAGAGATGGTCGATTCATTGAAAGAATAGGCAGCTTCAATCCAATGGTAGAGCCACCATTGATTAATATAGATATTGACACCACATTAGATTGGCTCTCGAAGGGTGCTCAGCCTACCAACACAGCTCGTTCAATTTTGAGCAAGTCAGGTGTGATGTACAAGAAACACCTTCAGCGTGGAGTGGCTAAAGGCGCATTCAATCAGGAAGAGGCTGATCGTCAGTTCATGGAATGGATGAGAGAGCGTTCGGAGCAGACCAGAGCTCAGATGGACGCTACTCAAAAAGCTAAGGCTGATAAAGTTGCTGCTATCGAAAAAGCTCAGCGAGAGGCTAGAGAAGGAAAAGCTAATGCTGCGATGGCTGAGGCAAAAGCTGCTGAGGAAGCTGCAGCTGCTGAGGCAGCAGCGAGTGAAGCTGTAGCTTCTGAAGAGTCTGCAGACGCGGCAGGGGAGGCAGTTGCTGAGGCGCCTGCTACTGAAGAAGCACCAGCTGCTGAAGAGAGTCCTGCTGCTGAGGAAACCCCGGCGGTAGCTGAGGAGCCTGCTCCAGTTGAGGAGTCAAAAGAAGCTGCTGCACCGGCCGAGGAATCAGCGGCTGAGACTGCTGCTGATGTTGCAGAAACACCAGCTGAAGAACCTGCACAAGTTGCCGAGACTACCAGTGAGGAGGCAGAAGCTCCTAAGGCTGAAGATGCAGCTTCAGATGAATCTACAGATGCCTAGTAGGGACAAGTAGATGTCGAATAAGAAGTACATCGAAGTAGGAAAGATATTGAAAGCACATAGCCTCAAAGGGGATTTAAAAGTCTCCTTTGAGGCTTCTTTCTTAGCATTTGCGAAAGCCGACCTAAAGGTGGTGTTCCTGAAGCAGCAAGGAAGTTACTTGCCATACTTCATCGAGCGTTTAGAACAAAAGGGAGATAGCTGTCTCTTGCGCCTGGAGGAAATCGATGATCGTGATAAAGCTTCGGCACTTTCAGGCCTGAAGCTTTATTGCGACAGTGAGATTGTTCCTATGCTCCCAAAGGAAAGTCCAGAGGATCCTATAAAAGCATTTAACGGATATGCACTGCGAGATTTGACTTCGCAAATGACCGGTGAAATTGTGGAGATACAAGAAACAGCAGGACAGATATTGGCCTTGATCAGCTTTGAGGCCAACCGTGAGGATGCTTTTTTGCCATTGCATTCTGACCTGATTTTGGAGGTGGATCATGAGCAAAAACTGATCGTTTGCCAACTGCCTATCGGTATATTTGATCTTTGACAGTCAGAATGGTAGTTGGCTGCGGATAATTATCGCACAAATCGATAAGTCCCCTTAAACGATTCACTGGAGACCTGGATTAGATACAGACCAGCTGGATAATTGGAGAGGTCGATTTGATACTCAAGCAGGCCAGTTGTTGCACTCGTAAAGGCCTCAGAGACTCTCTTGCCAGATTGATCGAATATAATGATGGAGAAATCTTCGTTTTGAGGGCTATTGAGCTTCAAAGTGGACTTGCCTTCGAAACCCGGATTTGGGCTCAGCCTGGCTGCAGTTGCTCCATATTGGCTTAGATTTAGAGGTATATCTTCCCCAGCAAAGAATGTAAAGTACTGACCGTCTTCTACTTGCACAAAGGCCGAAAGAAGGTCTCCATCTTCAACCATTTGTATTTCAGTGACCTCATCTGCGAAATCGAAATCGTGGGATAAAAGGATTCCGGTCTGGACGGAATTTGCTGGCAGATCCTGAGGATCTACTGAAATCTTGACCAGGTCAACTGTACCAGTCTTATCAAATGACCAAACCCGTTCCAATTTAGCCCTTGGACCTGTCCATTCTGTGTTATCTCCGTTGTTGTGTGCCCAAAGCAAGTAGGAGTCAGGTTCCAGGCTTTCTTCAAAGACGTTTATAATTGGTGCTGCAAGACCTTTTGCAGTTAAGTGCATATCGTAGGCATTCGTTTTTCCTACTCCCGCTAAATCGTAAGCAAAAGAAAGATCCTGAAAGTAACGATCTTCTTCAAGAATGTTAATTCCGTACCGATTCGAAAAGTAGTTCCACAGAATTGTCAATTGCGTTTCGTTCAAGGGTACTTTGTACAGAATATGCTCGGCGATCCAGCCGTCTCCGTTTCGAGGGCCAAAGTCTTTGCCAAGTAGCAGATCGATTTGTCCATTCGCTGATCGTTGATAAGGAATAGATGGCCCGTCAATCTCCATTCGTGTGTCGATCAGTGTACGAATCTCCTGTCGATCGCTGCTCCACATGACTCCATATGCATGCGGAATTGTAATATCGGTCGTCGACATGGCTCGGGTGGTTGTCTCTTCAAATGACTCTGAAAAGATCGCACCATATAGACTTCGCTCGTTT
>JAHDEE010000172.1 GCA_020629005.1 Chitinophagales bacterium | reverse complement strand
CTCTACTCTCTACTCTCTACCCTCTACTCCTTGGTAGTTGCATTGCAACGGACAGCTGGACTGCTGTTTGCGCGGCGGAGAGCAGTTTTGCTCCAAAAAATGATCAAAAATATGCTGGTTTTTTACCTTAATTTTTCGGTCCGTATAGATCAGCGACCTCGCCCAAACTAGCATTCTGCCACTGGTACTGCTTTTTGAGTGTTTCATAGTGAGAAAGCAGTCCTTTTAGCTGTTTTAGATTGCGCTTGAGCGGGTTGCTGAATTCGAAATCGCGAATGGCCAAATGGTAAATTTTTCCCTCCTTTGCGGCCTGAGTCATCTCCCTTTTTATCTTGAAACTATCGATGCGTCGAGACACAAAATTGAAACTCGAATAAGGCTTCAGGTATCTGCTCACGGGCAGTGCTAAAGGCTTCGTATCCAGCACATCTTGTAGGGCGTAGACAGCTTTTTCTCTTGGTCTACCTCTCACACATTTGATACCCAGTCCAAGGCAACTATTGAGCATGTCCAGATTGTAATGGTCGTCGGGAAAGGACATGGTTTTGATGTATAATTCGTGCTTTTGGGCAAGGAACACTGCCGTTTGCAAATCCGCCCAGAGCGTTTCTTTGTTGGCGTCAGGCGATTCGCTGTTGAAGTGAGAGAAAGTCAGGGAGCCGATTTCCTGACCTGGCTCAGACTGGATTTTTTTGACCAGACTAAGTCCATAAGTGAAGGGGGAATCTTGTTCGTTTTCGCCGGGAATCCTATGATCATGGAATTCCGCTTTTAGGTAACGCTGGTAACGTGGCAGATGCCGCGGAGCCACATGCAAAACTTCCTCTCTGTCTTTGGCCATGAGCAGTCCGACGACTGCCCATGTAGCTTTGATATCCATCTTGGAAGTCAGCTTTAGCACCTGTTTGATCAGCTTGCGGCAGTCTGGATACTCGCGTTCGAAATCATCGAGCCGGTACTGGTCAGAAGCTGACCAATATAGTCCAAGATCTATCGACAAGAGGAAGTATCCGTGTTTCATATCCATAGGCTAAATGCTCAAAATAGGAATTGAGCATTACTTAATGGACTTTGGAGAGAAAAATCAGAAAATCGGAGCTGAGTCGGGACATCAAAGAACCATTTTCGAGTTCTCTGCTAAGCTTTTTTGCAAGTGATACAGATGGGCCAGGTAGTAGTTTTGAGAAGGGGAAAACGGTATGGTTTAGGTATTTGATTCTTCTCTGTTCCAGTTGTTTTGGCAGCATGTTTTGCACTTCATCCAGCGTATAGGAATAGGTTTTGAATTCTTGTGCAATTACTTTTTCAGAACCCTTAAGCAAACGTGCGGGATAGCTGGATAAGTTTCTAATCTTGACATCCACTGAGGCTCGATTTGTGAAGGTTATGATGGCAAGACCTGTGTCTGACAACTTTTGATGGACAAATTCAAAGACTTTTTTGCACTCTAGCTCGTCAAAGTACGTCGTAACACCCAGCAGATAGATTAGGTCATATTTTGCAAATGGATAATCAATTTCGTAGCATCTTCCTACCAGTTGATCCTTTTTAGGGATGTTGCTCTCCGCCATCATACCTGCCGAGATATCTACCGCCGTGTAATCGAAATCTTGTGCTTGTTCCGAGAGGTAATCGTACAAACTTCCAGTGCCAGCTCCAATATCCAGAACGCGCTTGCCACTAAAGTCCAGCTGCTCGGTAGCTGCTTCAAGCCGCTCGTAGAAAAAGTAACTGTAAAAGGCACTCGTACGGCCATATTTGTTGCGATAAGCCGGTGCATGTTTGTCAAAAAAGTCTTTGACCAGTTGTTCTTGTTTAGGTTCTTTTTGCAAGCTCAAAAGAAGTTAGTTTCCTGCAAAATTAATCTCTAAGTCCAGATTGCCGTCTTAGTGACAATCGAAATTAGCAGTCAAAGCAGGTTTTTATTTAGGTATTTGAGACGATTGTAGAACAAATAGTAGGTGTAATTAATTGGTTGGTAGTGTTTTGTGCCGGATTATATCAAAAACGCCAACTAAAAATAAATCAGATGTCTAAGGCTAAAAAAAAGGTGGTAATCCTGATGCAGTATCAGTGCTTTGTTGTAAATTTGTCATCAACATCATTAACGCCTTGAACTAAGGAGAATATATGTCTCGAGTTTTAAGAATTATCAACAGGCTTAACCTTGGAGGTCCCACTTTCAACGCCGCCTATCTTTCCAAATATCTTGCGCCTGAACATGAGACGCTCCTGGTATCAGGAATGAAAGACGAATCCGAAGCCAGTTCCGAATTTATAGCTCAGGATATGGGGCTGGAGCCCATCTACATCAAAGACATGTATAGGTCCGTGAATCCTCTCCGCGATCGGTCCGCTTATCGGCAAATCAAAAAAATCATTCAGGATTTCAAGCCAGATATTGTGCATACACATGCTGCCAAGGCTGGAGCACTCGGACGTCTGGCAGCATCCGAATGTGGTGTGCCGGTGATCCTTCACACTTTTCACGGACATGTATTTCATTCCTACTTCAACAAACTGCAAACAAATTTTTATCGCAAGGTAGAACAGTACCTGGCAGCTAAGAGCACTAAGATTATTGCTATCAGCCGCAAGCAGAAGCTGGAGTTATCTCAGATTTACAATATCTGTTCTCCTGATAAGATTGCCACCATTCCTTTAGGTTTTGACCTGAGTCGCTTTAGAGAAAACATTGAGGAAAAAAGAGCTGCATTCAGAAAAAAGTATCAAATCGCTGATGATGAAATTGCAGTGGGAATAATCGGCCGCTTGGTGCCCATTAAGAATCATTCACTGTTTCTGCAATCCTTGCAGCAAGTTCTGCAAAAAACAGATAAAAAGGTACGGGCCTTTATAGTAGGGGACGGCGAGATGCGAGATACTTTGCAGCAGCAAGCGGAAGTATTGGGAGTCGATTTCGCGACTCCTGAAGTAAAGAAAGTAGCTCCGCTGACCTTCACATCCTGGATCAAGGAAATAGATGAAGTGAATGCTGGATTAGATATTGTTGCACTCACTTCCTTGAATGAGGGCACACCAGTAAGTTTAATAGAGGCTCAGGCAGCCAACAACCCAATTGTCTCCACAGATGTGGGTGGTGTTTGCGATGTGGTGCTGGCAGGTAAGACAGCTTTGCTTTCCGAAAGCAAAGACCTTGGTGGCTTTACCAACAATCTCTTGCGTTTGATCGAAGATGCTGATCTACGAGATGAACTGTCTTCTTATGGTAACAGATTCGTAGAACAGCGATATAGTTACAAGCGACTGGTTGCTGATATGGCTGAACTGTACGATCAGCTGGTTCCTGGTGGCAAGCCTGTTTACCATTTGCAGCCAAATGGCCAACAGTTGAGCGCAGAATTTGCTCCCTTGACAGCAGGTGTCGTGCGTTAGAAATTCAGAAACGCAACCCTAAGAGATGGAGGACCAACTCAGTTTTAGGATACTTGTCTATGCCGTCTTCTTTATACTCGCATTCGGTTTCACTATTCTGTTAAACCTGCTTCTGCTCAGATTCCTAAAAAACATGGGCACCAGCCCAAATGGGGTGGACCTGGTGCGATGGGCAGCCGAACACAAACCTTTGATCGGTGGCATCTCCTTTTTCATCGTTTTTCTGCTTTCTGTATCCTCATATCCGATCTTACCATTTGGTACCGAAGACTTTCTCAACCGAAAAGTCTTTGCGCTTCTGGGCTGTGCCTCTGTAGGATTTCTGATGGGCTTCATCGATGATGCTTTAACCATTAGTCCGGCCATGAAGTTTCTTGCACAGATTTGCTGTGCGGCTATCATGATAAGTTGTGGCATCTACATCGAAATCTGTAGTATTCCTATATTAGATTACTTATTCAGCACGCTTTGGGTGGTGGGCATCATGAATTCGATCAATATGCTTGATAATATGGATGGAATCACCGCATCGGTTTCACTCGGAATCTTACTTGGAATTCTTGGCATCGTATTGCTTTCAAGTTCCCTGAATAGCTTCTTCGTGATCGTCATCGTCGGAATAGTTGCATCCCTGCTGGGCTTTCTTACCTTCAACTGGCATCCTGCCAAACTATATATGGGTGATGGCGGAAGCCAATATCTCGGGGCTGTGCTCGCATATCTCAGCATTCTGTTCTTGTGGAACTTCAAAGCGACACCTTCAGGATTTGATATCCAGCAATTTATATTACCATTGGTAGCTTTCATGCTTCCCTTGTTCGATACCACTACGGTCTTTTTCAGAAGAATATTAAGAGGCCAGTCGCCCTTTCAGGGCGGACGAGATCACACGACACATCATTTTGCCTACTTTGGTTTTTCAGACAGGCAGGTCAGTTCAATATTTGCCCTGATCTCATTACTTAGTGCAATTTCAGTCTGTATTATCTTTTCGGGAATCGGTTCCTGGAGTGACAACAAATCACTGCTGGTGATAGGCATTCTCTTGTTGCTGTTTTGCTGTTTCCAATGGGTTTATCAAAAAGGTAAAAGAAAAGCCTTGAGCCTTAAACGCTCAATTTGACCTATGCAGCTAATTGCCGTATTCATAGGAGGGGGACTTGGCAGTCTCTGTCGTTTCCTTCTAAGCAGATTCAACCCACTAGTCGGAACCGGATTGCCAATTGGGACCATCCTGGCAAATTTTTTTGCCTGCTTGCTCTTAGGTGTGTTTGCCAGCTATCTCGCCGAGAAGCCTTCCGATGATCTGCCCCTCAATGCCCTTCTTGCTACGGGCTTTTGTGGAGGTTTCAGCACATTCTCCACCTTTAGCCTCGAAACTTTTCAATTGCTTCGCCAGGACTTGGCGGCAGTGGCGTTCTATAATGTTGCTCTGAGTTTGGCAACGGGATTGCTGGCAGTGTTCCTGGGTTATTACTTTGCTAGCCGTGCTTTGTTGTAGACCGTAGGCCATACAGAACAAATTACTCGATTATTTGCCTACCGTAATTCAACAAAGATACCGCGAGTGTCTGTTGATACCGGTGGTATACTACCGGGACCCATGGCACCAGTACTGCGTACTTCGTTTGCGTAGCACTAGACGGAAGACGGAAGTGAGATTTCGAGCGCAAGAGCTGCTTTAGCCTTATAGAGAGTTAATGAACTCATTTAGAGATTTATCCGCGCCGAGACCCAACTTCTTCTTCAAGCGGTAGCGACTCATCTGCAGGCTTTTCATCTCAATTCCAAATGTTTCCGCAATCTCGTGATTGTCCATCTGCATCTTGATAAAAGCAGCATGCTTCAGATCGTGCGGAGTAATCTTCTTATTACATTGCAATAGGCGATTGAAAAAGTCTGGATTGGTAGTCTCAAATACTTTCTTGAAATCAGCCCATGAGTCTTCTTCCGTGGTTAACTGTTCAAGGTTTCTTTGCAGAGCCCTTACCTTTTTCAATAGAGTCACTTTGTCCTCATCAGATTTCTCGGCTACAATCTCGCTCAATCTCGATAACTCTTTGGCGACTAAATCCAATTGGTTGGTTACCTTCACAGCTTCAACCTCCATCGTTATCAGGCGACGGTTTCGCTCTTCGAGCGTCTGATCAAAAATGGCCTGCTGCTGGCTAGCGGATTCCATCACCATTGCAAGGTTTTCTTTTAGGACTTTCTTTTCATGCACTATTGCCTTATTCGCCTGCTGAAGCTCCAACACCTTACGTACACGTGTGATCAGTTCGATCTTGCTGACGGGCTTGTTGAGAAAATCCAAAGTGCCATGATCAAAGGCCTCCTGGATGATTTCTTCCTTATTCATGCCTGTGATCACCACTATAGGAAGCGACTTATAACGAGGATCTACACTCAACATTTTTAGCGTTGTCGGTCCATCCATTCCCGGCATGTTCCAGTCGAGTAAAACTAAGTCTGGCAGGTTTTCTCTTAAGAATAGGTAATCGGAAAGCTTTTCTCCGCTATCTAACTCGTCGAATTCAAAGTTCTCATCTTTCAGATAGTTGAGATACAAAGCTCGGTCGAACTTCGAATCATCGATGATTAGGATTCTCTTCCGTTGCATAGCATTATTGACTTTAAGCAGAAAAATACAAGACTATATGAATCAAACCACTTGCCAATCACTGATTCTTAAAGTACTTACGTGTTCATTCTATCGAAGTTAAGACTTTAAGCTAGGCAAAACGCAAAAAAAAGCCACCGTCCCACACCTGAGACGATGGCTGATTTGTCTATTCAATAGTGCAGTAGGATGCTAACATAAAGGGGGTTAATCCTCGGCGAGTCCAATTTACTATTGCACGATAGTAAATGGTCTATTGAATCTTACACCTAAGTAGAACAATTACACTTTATCTTTTTCGCAGCAATTTTGCTTCTATTACAAATGTACATTATTTCATTGCTAAGAAACTATCTTTTATCAGCTTGGTAGACTTTGTGTAGAGCCTTTAGAGGCAAAAATCGGTGAATATTGCAAGGAATGTCGCAAACTTTACAGCCTTGGCTAGCTTTCATGAGTGACTTTTGAGCGCCGGCATATCAACTGCCCCTTGTGTAGGTATGTATTATTATGGCGTTTACTGTATATCTTGACCAGTCGCCAAAGATGCTGCTTTGCTAATTCTTCTTAATTTTGGGCTGCATTCGAGGCAAGTATTTACAACCTTTTAAAGACAAAAATGGAAAACCATCTATCCGATGATCTACTGGAAAAAGTAAGGAAATTGGAAAAAAAGTTTGATACCATGGGGCAGGACCTAAATTCTTACCTGGATGGCTTACTCTATGCAGATTACCTGACCTATTGGGATTATGTTCATCTGGATGTGCTGCTCAACCTGCAAAGTCCCCGGACTCCATTTAAGGATGAGATGGTTTTCATTCTTTATCATCAGATCACGGAACTCTACTTCAAACTTACCTTGCATGCAATTGAGCAGATTGCAGATACGCACAAAATAAATGTGGAGGAGTTTATCGTTCAGCTCAAGCGAATGAACAGCTACTTTGACTCGCTTATTCAATCATTTAACATTATGATTGAAGGCATGGACAAAGATCAGTTCCTGAAGTTTCGTATGTCATTACTCCCGGCAAGTGGGTTTCAATCTGCTCAATACAGAATGATCGAAATCTGCTCGACTGACCTGATCAATTTGGTGGCAAGATCGGAGCGAAAAGAAATGCAAGGTCAGGGACGAGAATTGCAATACGATAAATTGTACTGGAAAAGAGGTGCAACAGAATTGGCTACTGGCAAAAAGACACTCACCCTGAGGCAGTTTGAACTGAAGTATAGAGATCAATTTCTTGATCTTTCCGAGGATTACGAAAACAAAAACATCTATGCTACTTATAAATCGCTCAGCGAACAGGATCAACAAGATCCAACGCTGATAGACTTACTCAGAAACTACGATCAAAAAGCCAATGTCCTCTGGCCGATGATGCACTATCGCTCGGCAAGTAGATACCTGAACAAGCATCCGGAGGAAATTGCTGCTACTGGTGGCACCAACTGGCAAAAATATTTGCCACCACACTTTCAGGCAATCACCTTCTTCCCCTCGCTATGGCAGGACGAAGAAATAGAGCGATGGGGAAAAGTATAATTCATCAGCAAAACGAGTTCACATGTCCAATACCAATGTAGCACCGTACAAGCCCAAAAACAAAATCAGACTGGTTACTGCAGCTTCCCTCTTTGACGGTCATGATGCAGCCATAAACATTATGCGTCGAATTCTGCAGTCCAGCGGGGCAGAGGTGATACATCTTGGACATAATCGATCTGTACAAGAAATTGTGGAAGCAGCCATTCAGGAAGATGCTCACGCAATTGCCATTACTTCCTATCAAGGCGGGCACATCGAGTACTTTAAATACATGTTCGACCTGCTGAAAGAAAAAGGTGCAGGACATATCAAAATCTTCGGTGGAGGCGGCGGTACCATTCTGCCTACAGAAATTGAGGAATTGCACGCTTACGGAATTTGCAGAATCTACTCACCCGATGATGGACGCAAAATGGGCCTGCAAGGCATGATAAATCACCTCCTGGAAAATGCCGATGTGCAACTGGAAGCAAATCTTAATGGACAGCTCCCAACACCGGACAAGCTGGACCACCCAGCCATTGCAAGACTCATTTCAACCAGTGAGAATTTCGGCGATCAGTACAAACAGACCTTCGACAAACTAAAGGCAAATGCTAAGGCACTACCAACTCCTGTATTAGGAATCACAGGCACAGGTGGAGCAGGTAAATCTTCCCTGGTTGATGAACTGATCAGGCGTTTCCTCGCAGATTTCAATGACAAGTACATCGCCGTAATCAGTGTGGACCCCTCGAAACGCAAAACCGGAGGTGCTCTGCTCGGCGATAGAATCCGAATGAACGCCATTGACAATGAGCGGGTCTATATGCGTTCCCTGGCCACTCGCCAATCGAATGTTGCCCTCTCCGAACATGTAGATGAGGCCATTGCTATCCTGAAAACAGCCGGCTACGACCTGATAATTTTGGAGAGCTCCGGCATCGGTCAATCAGACTCCGAGATTGAAGCATTTGCCGATGTGGCACTCTATGTCATGACTCCCGAATTTGGCGCAGCGACGCAATTGGAAAAGATCGACATGCTCGACTTTGCCGATCTGGTAGCCATCAACAAATTTGACAAACGAGGCGCACAGGACGCCCTCCGTGATGTGAAAAAACAATACCGTCGAAACCACAACCTGTGGGACGCAACAGAAGAGGACTTGCCCATCTTCGGTACCATCGCCTCTCAGTTCAACGACCCAGGAATGAACCGACTGTATGTCGAGGTCGTAAAGAAACTAGAACAAAAAACTGGCAACGCACTGGGCAGCCAATTTGAAGCGACAGATGAAGCATCAGAAAAAATATTCATTATACCTCCAAAGCGAGTGCGCTATCTTTCCGAAATTGCTGACACCATTCGACAGTATGATGCATGGGTTGAGCAACAAGCACAGATTGCTCAAAAGGTCTATGCTGCCGAACTGCTCAAGCAGGATGCAGACGAAGAGCTGCAAAAGAGCCTGCAGGCAATGCAGGATCAGCTTAGTCGCTCCCTGGATGCCGAGAATCAGGACCTCATTGATCAATGGCCGGAAAAGCTAAAGGCATATAAGAATCCAGAATTCATCTACAAGGTGAGACAAAAGGAAATCAAAGTACCTACGCACACCCTATCACTCAGCCAAAAGCAGATACCCAAGATTTCTCTTCCCGGTTACAAAGCCTGGGGAGATATCCTGCGCTGGAGCCTGCAAGAAAATGTTCCAGGAGAGTATCCCTACACAGCTGGCGTATTTCCATTTAAGCGAACTGCCGAAGATCCCACACGTATGTTCGCAGGGGAAGGAGGACCGGAACGTACCAACAGACGCTTCCACTATCTCTCTGCTGACATGCCGGCCAAGCGCCTTTCCACCGCCTTCGATTCAGTGACCCTCTACGGCGAAGATCCGGATCACCGTCCCGATATCTATGGAAAGATTGGAAATTCCGGGGTTTCCATTTGCTGTTTGGACGATGCAAAAAAACTCTATTCAGGTTTCGATCTATGCAATCCGACCACTTCCGTTTCCATGACCATCAACGGACCTGCCGCCATCATCACCGGTTTCTTTATGAACGCGGCCATCGATCAGCAATGTGAAGTCTACATCAAAGAGAATGGCCTGCAGCAAGAAGTAGAAAGCAAAATCCTAAAGCTCTACCAAGGCAAGACAAGACCGCAATATCACGGAGACCTGCCTCCCGGAAACGACGGTCTCGGTCTCCTATTGCTGGGAATTACTGGAGATCAGGTGCTCCCGAAGGAGGTCTACGAAGAAATCAAAGCCAACACCCTTACCAAGGTCCGAGGTACGGTACAAGCAGACATTCTCAAGGAAGACCAGGCGCAAAATACTTGCATCTTCTCTACAGAATTCTCGCTCAAACTAATGGGAGACATGCAGCAGTATTTCATCGAAAATGCTGTTCGTAACTTCTATTCCGTGTCTATTTCCGGCTATCACATCGCCGAAGCAGGAGCCAATCCCATTACTCAACTTGCCTTCACACTGGCCAACGGTTTCACCTTTGTGGAGTACTACCTTAGCCGAGGAATGGACGTCAATAAATTCGCGCCCAACCTCTCCTTTTTCTTTAGCAATGGCATCGATCCGGAGTATGCGGTCATCGGTCGAGTGGCGCGTAAAATTTGGGCTAAGGCCATGAAACACAAGTACAAGGCCAATGCACGTTCGCAAAAACTGAAATACCATATACAAACCTCAGGAAGGTCGCTGCATGCGCAAGAGATCTCTTTTAACGACATTCGAACCACCCTGCAGGCGCTCTATGCCATCTACGATAATTGCAACAGCCTGCATACCAACGCCTTCGACGAGGCCATCACCACACCCACCGAAGCCAGTGTGCGAAGAGCAGTAGCCATACAGCTGATTATCAACAAAGAACTCGGGCTGGCTAAAAATGAAAATCCACTGCAAGGTTCCTTTATCATCGAAGACCTAACCGATTTGGTGGAAGAAGCCGTACTGGCAGAATTTGATCGCATCACCGAAAGGGGAGGAGTCTTGGGCGCCATGGAAACCATGTATCAAAGAAGCAAAATCCAGGAAGAATCCCTCTACTACGAAACGCGAAAGCACACCGGCGAATACGAAATTGTTGGTGTCAATACCTTCCTATCCAAAGAAGGCTCCCCGACCATCATTCCGAAAGAAGTGATACGGGCAACAAACAAGGAAAAGCATGATCAAATCGATACCCTGCAAAACCTGCATAAATTTAATGAGGTCAATAAGGAACAGCACTTGAGGAGCCTACAATTGGCAGCCATCAAAAATGAAAATCTTTTCGAAGCATTAATGGAATCATCAAAATACTGTTCACTTGGCCAGATCACGAATGCCCTCTATGCTGTAGGTGGCCAGTACAGACGAAATATGTAACTTGCACACAGCGCTTACCAAAATTTCGATTAAGCAATGATCCGCAACTCCCTTTTTCAGCTGCTCATTATCCTATCAGCCCTAATGATTTGCGGCGCCTGTCAGCAAGGCGCCGATACTAGCAACGAGTCTGCCAGCAAAGCAACACAAAAGCAAACAAAGAAAGCCGATCCCGTGTCCTTCCTGCCCGAAGCACCAGCCATCACTGATCTCGACATGAAGAAAATCATGGCAGATGTCATCAAGATCGAATTGCTGTTTTACCTGGGCGACAATACCATGAGCACCGATGTAGAATCTCCCGACAGAATCCGATACTTCGCTCTTTACATTGCCCCCGAAGCTGCCAATACAGTACCCAGTACTTGCAAACCCAATGGAAGTGCCCTATTTATCAACTCCAATGGCGACATTGCCATAGATGCTGAATTCAACAATTCAAAAGAATGCAGCTATATCAGAATGAAAGCAAATGGGCAAGAATACCGACATCAGCTAACGGAGGCTGGAAGGGCATATTTCCAAAGCTTTGTCGATATGGGCAACAACAAGGCCGAAACCATGAAAAATTAAGCCTTAATTCCTATTTTCTCAGCCTCAGGCCATCTTAAGAATAATCAACATGAAGTACTTTCTAGTAGCCCTATTCTCGCTCTTCCTACTTTCCGCTTGCCAACCAGATGCTAACTCCAGCAAAAAGAAAGAAACCAAAGCAGATCAAACAAAAGCGGACAAGAAGCGGCCTGCCAAAGCAGGTAAACTAGTAGAAAAAGCCACCTCCGAACAACTAGATCTAGTGGAGATGCTCAGCACAGCCACAAAAGTGGAGTTCCTGTTCTACACGGACCCAAACAATCCGTCGATTAGTTCAATTAGTACAGAAACCGAAAATGTCCCGCAGATACGCAACTTCTCCAGGTACATCACCAATGAAGAGTTGGAAAAGCCAGACTGTATTTACATGGGCAGCGCTCTATTCAAAAATCCAGATGGAGACATCCTATTTGATGGCGAGTTCAATCTTTCACAAGAATGTGTACACTTCAAAATGCTATACAAAGGCAAAACTTCCTACAGAAAACTTACACCAGCAGGACTGGAGTTTCTTACACAGTTCTATATGATGGTAACCAATCAGGTACGCGGACAAATGGGAGGAGGACAACAATAAGCTTCAAGGGAAGGGAAATGAAAAAAGGGAACCCAGCAACAAAAGGCCCTTTAGGAAAGATTGTAAACAAAGAAAACTGCACAGACATCCGGACTGTTTGGCCCGCGGCGATTAGGAATTAGTCCACATGGGTCGGTTCTGTAATCTCCTTGTTCCAGGCAAAAACCTGGAAACCGGACAAGTCACGGTTGGAGCCCGCCATAGTCATCCCAAACAATGGACAGCATGTATCTGATGTTCAGGCAAACAAGATTTGATGTCTGCACAGCAATTTCTTTGTCTACTTCTGTAAATTAATACAGACTTTTTTAACTTTCGCCCGCCGTTCTAAAGGCACTGATCTTAGCTCTGCAAGTTCTATGCCGAAGGCTACTGCGGGGTAAGTTAGAGCATTGTAAACCCAACTGCAAGTCCTACGATCACTTTTTAGCGCTAATAGTCAATAATGAAGAAAATATTCCTTTCCGATAGGATAGTATTGGCAGCCATACTACTCAATGGAATCATCATCGCCTTAACGCTCTTTCCACAATACGCACACAATCACGTATTGGAGTACATCGATTTGGTCTTCATTGTTTTCTTCCTCATAGAAATGCTTGTCAAAATCCAGCACTATTCCTTCAAAGGCTATTGGGCTAGCTACGCAAACCGCTTCGACGCCATATTGGTATTAGCCAGTTTCCCTAGTCTCCTGGCACTCATCATTCCAATGCCACATCTGTCTATCTTGCTCTTATTCAGGCTGTTCCGTCTGGCGAGACTCTTTAGGCTCTTACGATTTATCCCACACATGGATAAGCTGTTGAAAGGCATCATCAGAGCACTCAAAGCATCTGTCCTCGTCATGCTCAGCCTCCTGATTTTCAACATCTTCCTGGCCATCTTTAGCTGCTACATGTTCCAGGGAATCGCCCCGGAGTATTTCGGTGATCCACTCATTTCTGCTTACTCCATATTCCAGATCTTCACCCTCGAAGGCTGGTACGAAATTGCGGATGCAGTCATCGAACACAGTTCCCCAACAGCCGCATTTTTCGCCAGAATCTTCTTCATCCTAATGGTCATCAGCGGTGGCATCTTCGGCCTCTCCATCGCCAACGCCGTCTTCGTCGACGAAATGACGATGGATAACAACGACGATCTCGAAGCCAAAGTCGATGAACTCAACGAAAAACTGCAAAGAATCGAACTGTTCCTCAGCCAAAGCAATTCCAACACAAAATCCTAATGCCAGAGGCAGTCTACTCAGGTCCTGAAGAAGAGTGTCACCTGCAAACCTGGACCACTTTGAGAGTACTCAACAACTTTTGCTACAATGATTTTTTGGAGCGAAGCGATAACCCATCGCGTTATCGGGCTCCCCGTGCTCCACTATTATTCGTACCACTGCTACCTGTTCCTGCTTGCCCACTGCCGTCTCCTCCTAAGGTCGGAGCCACCATTGGGCAGCAGTCACTACGGTATCAGCGGCACTCATACCGTTTCGCCCGGGGCTATTTTGCACCAGTTCTCCTTCGCAGAAGCAA
>JAHDEE010000171.1 GCA_020629005.1 Chitinophagales bacterium | reverse complement strand
CCTAATAGGAGTTGTTCTTCGAGAGCACTGTCCATCATAGTGGGAAACCGTTGTTCGCTCTGCGTAGGTTGCTGTGTTGGTTAGTAGCCTCCGGACTCGCGCAGTATGTTTTTGTTGTCGATTCTCGTGTGAATTATTTGGTATATTGCCACACGTTTACTTATCATAGATGATTCCATAACGGAGTTATGGAATAGCTCTGTGCAGGCTGCTGTGTTGGTTAGTAGCTAGCGGGTTCGCCCTACTTTTTATTTTCGAATCTCGCTCACCTTGTTTGTTATTTTGCCACACGTTTACTTATCATAGATGATTCCATAACGGAGTTATGGAATAGCTCGGTGCAGGATGTAGTTTTGGTCTTGAATAGCTCGGTGTAGGATGCATTGTGGTCTTGAAAATTGATGAAGCGAATATGAAAAATGTAGTGAAGGTCTTGTTCCTGGTCTTGCTGATGTACGGATGTTTTGCCGCAAGGCAAACAGAATCCTATAAGTCTGAGCGTTTGAGAATAGAGCAATTGACAAAGGGTACCTATTTACATACTTCCTTTTTACCGACAGAGAAGTACGGAAAGGTGCCTTGCAATGGCATGATCGTGATAGACAAGCGAAAAGCATTGGTCTTTGATTCGCCTGTTAGTGATGAGGACTCGGAAGAGCTGATTGCTTGGATTGAACAGGAGATGGGTAGCAGCATTGAAGGAATTGTTGTCAATCATTTTCACGTAGACTGCCTGGGCGGGTTGGAAGCTTTTCACAAAAGAAACATACCCTCTTATGCTACGAATGAAACAATTGCACTGGCGAAGGAAGAGAATGCTGTCATCCCAAAAATAGGGTATGAAGAACGCCTGGACTTAACTGTCGGAAATCTGAAAGTCGTCAATAAATTTTTAGGGGAAGGTCATACGAGAGATAACACCGTAAGCTATGTGCCGAAGGAGAAGGTGTTGTTTGGTGGCTGCCTGATTAAGGCCCTGGGATCTGGAAAGGGAAATCTGGCTGATGCAAATGTGCAGCAGTGGTCCAACACAGTAAAACAAGTGAGAGACCAGTTTGCAGATGTAAAGATTGTGATACCTGGACATGGGAAGTATGGAGGCAAAGAACTCCTGGATTATACGATTGATAAATTTGCGCAGGATTAATTTTCTTGCGGGATTAAGATTTCTACTTTCCCCCGGCGCGATGAAATTAGCCGGTTCCTGCGTGAGGGATAGAAGCGGTACGAGCCGCCGGCCATAGCGAGTGAGGCATGCGCTATGGGGGCTCGACGATAGGAGAGACCGCAGAGCGCATAAGCCGAACCGCTATGGACAAGGTGAGTGAGAGCGGATAGCCCGACCTTGGCCTGGCTGGGGCAGAAATCAGTTGCGCAAGCAAGGAGATGCGGTGCCCCCAGCCAGGCCAAGGGCACGCCCAAATAATAAACTGCTAGCAACTCTTTACAACATTCAACCTGAAATAACTGCCGTTCAAAGGATAAAATTTCTGGGAGATCGGAAATGGGAGATTATTGTGCATGCTTATGTACAATATCCTTTGGAAGAGAAAAAGGCTTTGGCTTTTGTGTTGCTTACTGCTGGTATCACGCGCTGCCCTTACGCAAAATTTGCTGTCTGGTAAAATTCTGTCTGATGAACTAGAGTCCATTGAATTTGCTAGCGTAATTTTGCATTCGGCAGAAGATAGTACTTGGCTGCAGGGTACGCTTACTGATGCTGATGGGGCTTTTCTCTTTTCGGAGTTGGAGACCAGGCCTTACCAACTGACGGTGCAGATGTTGGGTTTTGAAGACCACAGACAAACTATTGAATTGGGGTCATCCGTGGGACTTGGATCGATTGTACAAATTAGTGAATCGCATACACTGCAAGCTGTGGAGGTGATTGCGCAACAGTCTGTGCTGGAGAGCCATCTGGGAAAAAAGGTGCTGCGTATAGGGCGTGATCTTGCCAGTAGTGGTATTAATGCCCTGGAGGCACTGGACAATATGCCATCCGTAAGTACCAGTCCCAAAGGTGAGCTAAGCATTTATTAAGTTTTGGCTCTTGAAGAGCACCATTCCACAGGCTATAGTTTCCGCAACTCCTTCTTAAGTATTTTCCCGGTTGCCGAAGTAGGCAAAGCGTCGATTAGCTCGACAAGTCGTGGGTATTTGTAGGCAGCAACTTTCTCCTTCGTCCATGCGATCAATTCCTCAGCGGTGGCCTTGGCTTCGGGTTTCAGCTGCACAAAAGCCTTGACCTCTTCACCCATTTTTTCATCGGGAACACCAATGACTGCGACAAGAGAAACGGCGGGATGCTTCATCATCACCTCTTCGACTTCTCTCGGATATACATTGAGTCCACCCCGTATCACCATGTCCTTTTTTCGGTCAACAATGAAGAAGAAACCTTCTTCATCTTTGATCGCAATATCGCCCGAGTGCAGCCAGCCATCTTTGAGGGCTTTAGCATTTTCTTCCGGTCTTTTGAAATATCCCTTCATCACATTGTGGCCTTTGTAGATCAGCTCCCCTTTTTCTCCTACGGGCATTTCATTGCCTTCCTCATCGACCACCTTTACTTGTACTCCCCAAACAGGTTTGCCGATCGAATTTGGCTTTCGACCCAGGTCAATCTGATTGAAAGTAACAACTGGAGAACCCTCAGACATGCCGTAGCCCTCCAGTAAATCTACTCCGAATTTTTTCTGAAAATCTACCAAAACGGCTTCAGGAAGGGAGGCGCCGCCAGACACGGCCAATCGCAGATTTTCTTTAACCGCTGCTATTTCGGAGTCCTCTGCCGGGGTATTCAATAAACCCCAGTACATCGTTGGTACACCCGCAAAGACCGTGATCTTGTGCTTGATCAGAAGGTCGAGAACCGTTTTGCCTTCGAACCTCGGCAGCAGCACGCTGCTTGCGCCTCGGTAGATTCCGGCATTCATCAGACAGGTCATGGCGAAGATGTGGAAGAGAGGAAGTACAATCAGCAGTCGGTCATCCGAAGAGGCTTTAAAAAGGTCTGCACTGAGAACAGCATTCAGTAGTAGATTGGAATGCGTTAGCTGTGCGCCCTTGGGTCTGCCAGTCGTGCCTGAGGTGTAGATGATTACTGCATTATCTTCCGCAGAAGTGGAGACTGTAGTGAAACCTGTCGACTGTCCCGCCATCAGTTGTTGGATGGTTTCGTATCCCTCCATCTTGGTATTTCCACCAGGGTCCGCCGGAATGATGATCATGGTGGTACAGCCATCGGCCTGCTTGAATCCCTTCTCGCCTTCCGCGCCCATTGGCAGGTCTTTGGTACCCTCAAAGCAGATATAGGCGCTCGCTTCTGAATCTTGCAAGTGGTAGGCTACTTCATCAGATTTGAGCAGCACACTGAGTGGTACTACTACAGCGCCTGCTTTAAGGATGCCAAAGTAGGCCATTGGGAAATAGGGCAAATTGAGGCAGGACAAAGCGACCTTGTCGCCCGGCTTGATACCGCGAGCTACAAGTCCATTGGCAATTTGATTCGCCGCGCCATTGATTTGGGCGTAGCTCAGACTGTGCCCCGAAAAGGTAAAAGCATCTTTATTGGGGAAAGTACGTGCAGTACTTTCCAGAATAGTGGAAAGGTTTAGCATCGATGTTTGTTTTGGCTTCAAATTAGTGAATTCACGGCTGCATTTGTAATTCTTTGGCTTTTAGTATTTTTGGGTGGATTCATCCTACTTAGAAGCGACAATATCGTGAGCATAGAAGAAGCCTACAACCTTTGGGCGAGTCAATACGATACAAACGAAAATAAGACCAGAGACCTGGACAAAAGCACCACGATTGCCAATTTGTCTAAGTATGATTTTGAGCAGGTTTTGGAGCTAGGTTGTGGTACCGGCAAAAATACCGAATGGCTTTTGCAGCGGTCTTCGCAAGTCGTTGGTCTGGATTTTTCTGAGAAAATGTTACAAAGAGCCAGGACCAGAATAAGCGACAAGCGGGTTCGTTTTGTCAGAACTGACCTAAAAAAGCCCTGGCCGATCGAAGACGGCTTTGCCGATTTGCTGACTTCAAGTTTGACCCTGGAGCATATTGCAGACCTTGATTTTATATTTGCACAGGCTAGACTAAAATTGCGTGCAAAGGGATTATTTTACATTAGCGAATTGCATCCATTTAAGCAGTATCTTGGCAGTAAAGCAAGATTCGAAACGGAGCAAGGACTGCAAGAGCTCGAAGTGTATACACACCATATCTCGGATTACCTTAAAGCAGCTGAGCAGAATGGCTTTAGCCTACTAGAGCTCAAAGAGGCTTTCGATGAGCATCCGGATAGCGATGTACCGAGGTTGATTTGCTTTGTATTTAGGAGAGAAGCATAAGCCATTTGATCAGCACTTCAGAAATCATCCGTTCGCCAGTTGACTAATCTCCTGCAATAATTTTCCATTCCTCTTCCTCCATTCTAAAAATGCCAAACCAACCGTCGTGCAAAAATGATCCTTCTTTCGGCGGATAGCCAATCACGTAATCCCCCTCCTGAAAGATAAAAGAAAAGCCGCTAATCTCCCCTCGCTGTTCCACTGCTTCGGCATAGTTCAACAGAATCCTGTTGTCCAGATCCAGCAGGAAATAAGGGCTCCATCGGCTGTCTTATCGTAAGAGAAGATTTTAGATAGACGTTTCGATGGGGCTGTGCTTGGATGGTTGTTGATGTCTTCTGGGTTTGGGTACTTTTCGAGTATCGAGTCAATTTTTGCAAGCTTTTGAGGGTCATCAATTACCAATTCGAACCCGGCTCTGCTCGAAAACATTAATGCTTCAACTTCATGTTTTTGTATGTATGGAACCAGGCGATCACTGTGATTGAAGTCTGCATGAATTGCTTGCTCTATAAGGTGAATTTTTGATTCGGGTCAGAAGTGAATTCAGGGAAGTCGGAAGGAAGTCTAAAAAAGTCGATCAAGGTAGTTATAATAACATTACCCTGTGCCAGCGTTCTCGTAATTTCGTTCTTGAACTTACCATAACTCGCTACTCCACCTTTCTTGTGTTGCTTACGATTGGTGATGATAGTTTGTCCATGCATCGGATTAGAAAAGCCGAGCTTCACCAGATATGGCACCAATAGATTTTGAACCAAAATCAATTCAGTGTCTCCTTCAACAATGAATACCAGTCGCTTCATTTAGATACTGTAGGGTTGTGCTCCAAATTGGTTTTTACCCCAAAGGTCTCCAAGTGTATATTCTTGCAACCAAGTTTGCAGATCAGCATTCTTGAGTCGTTTGAAGACCGATGAAGATTCCACTCGATCCGTTACAATGATGTCTCTCGGTTCGAAGTTATCTATTAGATTGATAGACTGAGTAGATAGAATAATTTGACTCTCGAGTGTGGTTTTGCGAACCATAGCTGCTAGTTTGTTAATTGCAACCGGGTGCAGTCCTAATTCTGGTTCATCAATGATAATCGTTTCCGGTGGATTTGGTTGCATCAGTAACGCAGCCAAACACATGAAACGCAAAGTTCCATCAGATAAGTGATAGGCACTGAAATAGGTGTCAGGATACCCCACTTCCCTCCATTCCAACTCGATCTTTTGCTCATTGAGTCGATTGGGTTCCAAAACAAAATGATCGAAAAACGGGGCAATTGATTTTACTGTTAATTCAATTCTCTTAAAATGCTTAGGCGCTCTTTGCTTAAGATAAAACAAGAAGGCCGCGAGGTTTGAACCATCTCTTTTCAATTGCTTATTGTCATTGAGATTAGACACTCCTTTAATTGGAGAGGTATCGCTAGTATCATGAAAATGGTAAACTTCAAATTCTTTAAGTCGCTGGTTAAGGAAGTAGGCCTGGCCCTCTTGCTTTTCACGGAAACTCGACTCAAGAACATTTGTTTCATAATTCTGCCGCTTCCATTCCTCTTTATGTTTATACGCTGTTCCGACTGCTTTTAGGATCAGACGATTTTGGCTTACACCAAATTCTACCAGGAACTTATTCTCTGCTCCAGCTGAACTTTTGAAATACAAACAAATGTCAATTTGCGATGTATGTTTTCTTCCAAAATGCAAGAGGCTATCAGCTCCGCCTTTAGTAGCGACATAATTTTGCAAGTTCTGATTGTACAGATTGCGAAGCAAAGAAAATATCGAAACAAAATTGCTTTTGCCGACACCATTGCCTCCAAGCAGAATATTGGTCTCATCAAGTCTAATATCCAGATTCTTGATGCTCTTGTAGCCTGATATTTCGATCCCTGTTATCATAATAACTTATCTTCGCCCGTGGCGTAATTTACCACAAATTTGGATAAATGAAGTGCACACACGATCAGCGACTTCATGTCACATTGGCAATTATACCTTGAATATAGGATCATGGTCACTTCTCGATTCGACGAGGAAAAAAACCTAACCCCCTTCTCCTACAAAATCACCTTCCCCACAATCCACTGCTTAGTCATCATCAGTGCCTCTGACTCCTCGATCAATTGCACTTCCACACCGTAGCGATCAACATAAGAAGAATGGGCAAAGTACTTTTGATCATCCCGCACATAAAGAAAGCCAACATGATAATCCATACCAACCACAATGATCTCATTCTCCTCTATGGTATCCAGATAAGCATCTAATTCCTGCATGCTGTGCAGGTCCTGAATATCCTGTGGCCGGCAAAGTTGCTTCACAATATCCGCCGCCGCCTTTTGCGCGGTTTTATAGCGGTTTAGTTTTAGACCCACATCTCGAAGCGTAGTACTCACAAAATATCCACAGGCCACTTCCCCGTCTCTTGGCCGCTCCGTATGCCCATTGAAATCCCACTTCGTACCCAACCAATAAGTAAACACCGAGTCAACCAGCATCTGCGATACATAGCTTTCGACTAGCTCCCGCTTCTCCGTCTTAGTCAGATCTGCACGCTCGCCAATCCTGCTTCTTTCCCCACGAATCCGTTTTTTGAGTTGCTTATACTTTTCCCAATGGACCCCCAGATCCACTTCCGGTAATGGATCTGTCTCAGGTGCTGACGTCTCTGGTGTATCTTCGTCAGTTATATAAAGCGGATCGGCGCAAGCCGGTTCCTTGTCATCAAATTGCCCCCAGCAAGAGCAGCAGCACAAGATGATCAGAAAGCCGTAGCAGCATCGAAGTCTATTCTTCATCCTATAAGCAACGGTAGGGTAGGGGGCCGAATTGTACTTTCAAGGCAGTGCCATAAAATTAGGCCGCAAGCTTCCTGGGCTAAGCAAGACTTTGCTTGATTTTTTTTTGGAGCGAAGCGAATCCCACCGCGTATACACCCGTCTTGTGTTCCGCTTGTAGCAGCTACCTGCCTGCTTGTTCCTGCTCTGTGCCTGGCATCTCTCCGGCAAGCTCCGAGCTACCATGCACAGGCAGTCACTGGCGCATGCAGGCAGCTGCTACCGCTGCACCCAAGGCTATTTTGCAAGTTTCGTCTTGCGCGCGGTTGGGAGGAGAGTAAAGAGCAAAGAGCAAAGAGCAATGATTAAAGATTAAAGATTAAAGAGCAAAGAGCAAAGATTAAACGGTATCATTGAAGGAGGGAGTGGTGAAGTGTACAAAGTAGGGAGGGAGGCAAGCAAGGTGCAAAGACAAGATAAAGACCAATTGACCTTGTGTTGCTCGGCAAAATTTCACATCTTTATATCAATTTTTATTTAGATGCGGTGTGCTGCCAAAAAACTGTGTGATGATTGGGTGGTATTGTCAAGTAGAGAGCTATAAGAATCATCAAAGACATCACCATGCTTAGACAACTCTTTGTGCTGACTTTTTTTCTTATTGTTCCCTCGGTAATTTCTTATGCTCAGGAGTTAGAGGGAGCAAGCCTGGAAGATGTGTTTTTACTTCGAAACAAGCAGATCTCGGAGTTCATCCTGCGTTTCAATTTTGATGATATCAAACTAGAGGTGTCGGAAGAGGAACTCCAAGAAAATCGTATACGTAGAATTATCCGACTTTGTGATGAAGACTTGGTCGAAATCAATGAGGATCTTGTACAGGATTTTGCTGAACGTTCGATCAATGGCCCTAAGTTGGCCTTTTTGCAGGAAGATTGGTATGCAAAGGTTAGATCTAAAGTGCTGTATTGTGGGGAAGAACGGGAGTTGTTTTTAGTTTTTCAACTCAACATTGAGTTGGAGGCTTCGCATTGGATGCTTGTTGGAGTAATTGCAGACTTCCTGGAGCTGCATTACAAAAAGCCTTCAAGGAACAATATTATTCCTCCGAATAGTGGAGACACCAATTTTGTATCTGCGTGGAAAATTTTTCAGGAACCTGATAACGTCACGGCTTTTGGTTCCGATTGTTTCATACCCGATCACTTAAGCATCTTTTATCATGTTGTGCAAAATGGCGATTTGACTTTGGTCCAGACTGAAGATGTTCAGTTTCTCTTCCTTCAGATTCCTGACTATGTATTTGCAATTGACTTTTTCAACAGGGAAACACATAACTCTGGCTGGTTGATCTCAGATATCAAGCGGATTGATCAAGTGGCAAAATTCCGGTATCTCTTAAAGGAGTTGAATGTAACTTTTTGAAGAAAAGTAACGTACAATTGTTAGTTAGCCTTGCGGAGGGTAATCTGTCGAAACTTGTTGTCGGTAAATCGCGCTTCCAAAATTTGATGAGTCTGGACAGGTCCGCTGGACAATGCCATAAGAAAGTTCTCGAGCTTTTGATAATCGTAATGATTACTCCCAGCTAGATTGTAAGAGATTCTGACTACATCTATCGCAGCGATATCATGAAACTGTCTTGAAATTTGGTTTCGAATTTGTACTTTTTCCGGGTACGAGAGTGTGCCTCCGCTTAGTCGATTCAATCTATTTTGCATGGGTTCCATCTTTTCGTATAGGGAATCATTGGAATCATTGGGGGCTTTGGGGTCCGTAGGAATTTTTCCTGTAGGGCTGACATATTGTACATAAACGAAGGCCAGCGCGAAAAACATGAGCAGTCCTACGATTACCAGTAGGAAACCGGTTTTATTGCTCACAAATCCAATTTTATTCATTTAATTAGGGGTTTTGACTGGAGCTGCTTTTCCATGAATCATTGTTGAAGTCGCTCAAGACTTAAATCCAAGGCCTCCTGGAAAGTATTTTGATTGAGTGGGTGTGTAAAAATGAATCTTAGCTGAGGAGAGATCATAAGTCTTTTCCACATTGTGCCGGTATTTGTCGACGCTTGATATCCAAGATCCTGTTTAATCAATTCCATGTGATCGATATAACTGGCGGAACCAAGGCTCTTAATCATACCGCATCTTAATTCGATAGCCCCAGAATTCCCCAGCTTTATCTCTACCCCAGCAGCCATCTGATAGCTGAAGTACTGTTGATCGCTAATCCTCTTCTTACTACTTGAGAGTTGCATTTGGTATGACGTTGAATCCCTTATCGAATACAAACCAGCTTGTACAAAGGGTGTCACTTTCCGATTTTGCATGAAATCATACCTAATAAATAGACCAAGAGAAGCAAATGTTCTCGATAACTTAACATTGCTTGTATCTGCTTGCATTACGAGGTCGACATCTGTGTCCAATACATTAAATCCAAGGTCTACATCTGCACCAATCTGCCAGTTGCGGATTCCTAATGAAAGACTGCCAGCTGCTCCCGGATAGATAGTGGGAGTAAATGTATCACATTGCTGCAAATTAACGTTACTAAAGCCACCGATGCTGCCAGCAATGAACTGCTCACTATCTGCATGCGGTGCCTGAGCTATTGCTACCGATCTTGCGCTTCCTCTAACATCACTTGGTGTACTAGGGTTTCCATTTTTATCTGCTGATTTGCATTTTCTTAGTACAAATGTGTATTGCAAAGTCTGGGATTCGCAGTGGCCATTTTGTGGCTCTGTGTAGGTGTAGTTGTAATCCCCAGGCTCTTTCAAATGTGGGATCACCAGGTATCGGTTGCTCTGCAGCGCCGGTCCCCTCCAGCTTCCATTTCCACCTCCAGACAGAAGTCTGTTCAAATCAATTCTTACTTTGCTCTTTAAGCAATAGGTTTCGGATCTATACTCATTTAAACTCGGTTTACCGACCTCGGTACAGGGATTTTTGCTTGGGCTTTTGCTTGGCTTATTAGGCGAATTCCCTTTAGTCGGTTCTTTGGTCGCAATAGCAGCCTTGCGATAATCCGGACTCGCAGTAAAGTCTCCAAATCGAAGATAGGTTATTTCCAATTTTAGCTCTCCACTTTTTCTAAGCACAAACTCTAGCGTGCGCTTGGCTTGATTTCGCACGTGATTACCACGTTTGTCTTTACCTTCGAGACTTCGTCGATAACTAGAAAAAATGTAGTACTTACCATTTGACTTATAAATGTCACTTATCTCAATGCTCGAGTGCTCAAAGCTATAGATTGTTTCGAAAAACAAGTAGACGTTTCGAAGGTAGTCTTCTGCCTTGCTATATCGCACCTGGCTGGCATTGTGAATTAGATCATCTTCTATCATCACACTTTGCCCCAGAAAATAATCTTCGAGTGCATTTTGTACCATTTGGTTCTTCTCAGCTCTTGTAAAGTACTCACTACCTAGCGATTGCACGAGACTAGCTATTTCTTGCGTAATCGTTCGGACAGTTTCCTTCACCTCCTTTTCTTCCATGCTGGAAAAATCCGCCGATGAACAACTAAGCGAAATGGATGTGGCAATCAGGAGAATTAAGCTTTTTAGATACATATCAGCTTGAGGTTTCTCTTACCTGAACATCGCAGAGCTTGATCACCCATACTAATTGCATCCCATCAATGGTGTCGATCGTGACTTGGTCAAAATGAAAGTAAAAGTTCTTTTGAGTGATGTCTTGATAAACCGGTTGGTTTTCCGCATTGAATCCACTAAATTTCTGAAACACGGTAATGGTTCCGTAGTATTTCCCATCAGAACCAAGCTTCGGACTATCCGCATAGGTTATGTCATACCATTCAATGTCCACCTTGCTGTATCTCAATCGTTGCAGGCGCTCAAAGTACTGAGCGATGGGTATATTGGCAATCTTGCTGCTGTTGATACTGCTAACCTGCATGATGCAAGATTCTGGGGAGAGAAACAAGTTCGTCGCCAGCTTCTTAGCTTCAGCTTTCTCAGTAGGAGTAACCGACTTGTCAGCGATAGTAACGATATAATAGCTCAAATCCTTCGTAAGGTTTAAGGCCCTGGCGCTAAAGCTTTGCAATTCTGCTTCGCTCAACTGGACAGATGATTGAGAAAACAAAGCAATCGGAACTGCTAATAGTAGTATTGAGTATAGTAATTTCATTCGGCGGTTTTTTTGAGTTTGTGAAGTGTTCCGAGCACTAAAAGCAGATTTATTAGCGCAATTATTTTCAAATTGTAATTCGTTCTGTCATCATGTTCCTTTTCTTCGGCTTGTGCATTTAGCGAGTGCAAGAAGTTGATAGAGGAGGTCAGCTGTTCCTCCTCTTTTTTGTCGTTAGGATCGAATACCATACAGAGGGCTGGTGGCTGAGAGCAACTAAACTGTTTGTTTGGAACCGGTTGATTGATCCGAATACTGTCGGTTGCGAAGCAAAAATTTTCCACTCCCCAGCTTACCACTTGAGTGCTTGCAACTGCACGCTTGGAAGGGTTATCCAAAGGTAGTATGACCCCAGAAAATATAATCTGAGGAATTAGACAGACAGGTAATATAAGTAATACTTGTTCCGCATTCTTGCAAGTAGCTGACAAGAAGAGTCCTAATATCGATCCAGACAGATTTAAGGCCAGTAGTGTAACAGCATAGGCCCCATAAGAGACCCTTGCTGACTTTGATGGGTCAACATTGAAGGCATTATATGCGAGGTACATGATGCTAAGGAAGAGGCCCGTTTGCAGTATCGAGATCATCAGCTGCAAAAACAGTTTTGAGAAATAATAGGAGCCCAGCTTAAGATTAAACATCATTTCCCTTTGGAAAATCTGCCGTTCATCTACCAGCTCTTTAGCTGAGTTGAAGGTGCCCATCCAGATCGAACTGACGGCCATGAGTAGAAAGACACTCAAGTTCAGTTGGGTGAAAAACACTGCGATAATTAACCCAATAACTGTAGGAGTAATGAAGATTGAGAGAAATCCTTTGAGATCGTTAATTCTCATGAATAGATTGCGATGAGCCAACCAGAAGAATTGTAGGAGGGCAGATTCTTTATGCCTATCTGATTGGGAGTGTACGTGGAGTTTGGATGTTTCAGTATTGGAACTTCCAAGAAAGTTCGAGTGATGATACTTTTGTGCTTTTGATTCCGCGCTTACGATGGAATAGATTTCTGCGACTTGCGCTGTGTCAATGGCTTGCGAATTAGTATCCTCAGCTATGGCAAAGTGTGAAAGCATTTGGTCTCCAGTACCGACAAAACACTGGTGACCGCCTTTGCCCAGAAAGACAATCTTGTCAACGAAGGCCAGATCACCGGGTTTGTGCGTTACCATTACTGTCGTAACATTTGATGAGCTTAACTTTTTCAATGCCTGAAGAAACTCTTTGATTGTCTGTGGATCGAGAGGGGAGGTAGGCTCATCAAGGAAGATAATTTTTGGATTGCTTAGTAATTCTACACATATATTAACTCTCTTTCTTTGACCGCCAGAAAGATCTTTGATTAGTTTTTTGCCAAAGTCATCGCTTTCCTCTGGCTCTACAAGACTAAGCTCTTGCAAAATCCTGATTACTAGCTCGCCCAATTCTTTGTCGGTAATGCTGGGAGTTCTTAACTTGGCGGTATAGAAAAGAGCCTGTTGTACAGTCAGTAATTCGTGGATAACATCGTATTGAGGCACATAGGCAATCTCTCTTTGAATTTTTTCGAAGTCTCGATCAATATGATGGCCTAATAGGTAAACATCTCCTTGGACTTTTCCATCCCTTTTGAAGATTCCATAAAGCGATTTCATCAATACGGATTTTCCACCGCCGGATGGACCCAACACAGCCACGAACTCCCCTGTTTCGATGCTCAAATTTTGTGGCTGAAGTAGTGTCTTCACGCCCCCGCCATCTTTAACAGTCACTTCCAGTCTCTTAGCTAATATTGCCGTACTCATTTTAGTTTACGGGGTTTTCTGTGCATGCGGATAAAATAGAATTGTTTTCTGTCTGTATGGGTAAATTTGAGACCTGTTGATGTATTTGTAGTTGAGATTATGGAATACCTAAAATTAAATATTAATTTGGGAAGTGGAAATTTATTGATCATATTTGAGCTGGTTATGTCTAAGCAAGATTACTTTTATAAAAGATGGAGTCTCATTTTGGCCATCTTGACGTTTATCTTTGGTATTCCTGCAACATACATCGCCATACAAGAAATTCTACACAGACTAAAAGATCCTATTCCTCCCGTTCCTAACAAAGAGCGATATTCCACTGTAGAACACAAAAATGGGGATATTACTGTAATACTTGACGAAGACTTCCGCTTTCCAGTAGCTGCACAGATTGCTCCTGATCGCACTAAGCGGAATACAATCGACAATAGAGTGTCGACAAAAGGCAATCCTAATGCCGCATCAGGAACTGTAAATACAAAAAATGAGGGCAGTGCATCTATACCCGCAATCAAAGAAAAGTCAGCTCCAAAGGTTCCAATCAAATCACCCAATTGCGATGAAGCTGAATCAAGAATTGAAGTGAAATCCAATCGAACCTTCAA
>JAHDEE010000010.1 GCA_020629005.1 Chitinophagales bacterium | reverse complement strand
CTGATTGGTCGCAGTGATCGTGTAAGTAAATACAGAGCCTTCTCCTACTAGGGTTGCATTGGCTGTCTTTTCTAGTTCAATATCAACCTGCGGTTCGGCCGCTGGAGTAATGACAGCATCATCTTCATCATCAAAATCACCAACATTCGCATCTCCGTTATTATCGCCTGGTGTACTATCGACATCGTCTTCATTAGCAGTTTCCACTTCTGCGATATTAGTAATATCCGTCGCAATTGATAGCACTTGAGCATTAATATCCAAGCTTGTAGTAGCACCCGCAGCCAGGTCGCCAATAAACCAAATCCCAGAGGCTGGATTATAGTTTCCATTGGTACCTAGATACTGTAGCTCAGGAGGCAAAATGTCAAGAACACTAACACCAGTTGCTTCACTTGGGCCAGCATTGCTAAGCTCCAAAGTGTAGATGATCACATCACCAACAGACACCTCTGAATCATTAACAGTCTTGCTCAACTCCAGATCTATAAGAATTTGATCAGGTGTCAAGGTGACCTCGTCCTGATCATCTTCCGTTGCATCGCTGTTTCCTGGAGTACTATCGATGTCAGTTTCAACGGTTGTCTGCACTTGTGCCATATTGGTGATTGGAGCTGAGATATCAGTCACCATCACGGTAATGTCAATCGCGGCATTTTGACCAACCGCCAAATCACCAACGAACCAAATTCCACTTGTCGGGCTATATGAGCCAGTCGAACTTACATAGCTCAATCCAGCTGGAAGTTGGTCAAGCACGCTAACACCAGTTGCAGCATCAGGACCACTGTTCGCAACGGTGATGGTGTAGGTAAATTGATCACCTAAACCGATTGCACTAACATTTGCTGTTTTCGTCAATTCTATATCTACCATATCGGGATCAACAGGTGTAACTACTGCATCATCTTCGTCGTCAAAATCCCCAACGTTAGCATCTCCATCGTTATCCCCTGGAGTACTGTCCAGGTCATCTTCATTTGCAGTTTCAACTTCTGCAATATTTGTAATAGGTCCTGTAATATCAGTTACTAAGACATCAATGTCAAGATTAGCAGAAGCTCCGCTCTGTAAGAATCCAACAAACCAAATCCCTGTAGTAGGATTGTAATTTCCGTCAGAACCAACATATTGCAAACCTGCAGGAAGTTCATCCCAAACTGTGACGCCAGTCGCATCATCAGGCCCTGCATTGCTCAGAGCTAGCGTGTAAGTAAACACATCACCAACTGCTACTACAGAACTGGAAGCAGTCTTGACCAAATCAAGATCAATCACAGGATCTGGTGTAGGAGTGATCGTTGCTTCATCATAGTCATCCTGAGTACTGATTCTGTCGTCAGGTACACTATCTACGTCCTCCTCATTAGCGGTTACGACTTCTGCGAAATTCGTAATTGGGTCAGTGATCGCGTTTACTACTACCTCGATATCTAGTGCAACCGACTGACCTACTGCAACATCTCCGATGTACCAAATACCCGTATTAGGACTATAGCTTCCATTAGAGCTTACATAAGTAAGACCACCTGGTAGAATTTCGAGCACACTTACACCTGTGGCTGGGTCTGGTCCCGCATTCTGTACGGTGATAGTATATGTGAATGTTTGACCAACTGCGACCTCAGTTTCATTTGCAACCTTAGTCAGTGAAAGATCAATCATTGCAGGATCAACTGGAGTAACAACTGCATCATCCTCGTCATCAAAGTCAGATACTACAATGTCTCCATCATTATCTCCAGGTGTACTATCAATATCATTTTCATTCGTTGTTTCAACCTCAGCAATATTTTGGATCGGACCATTAATGGCATCGACAACAACATCGATATCGATACTGGTTGACTCATTTGGTGTCAATGTCCCGATATACCAAATTCCTGTGCTAGGATCATAGTTACCACTTGCTCCGAGATAAGTTAGTTCAGATGGCAATTCATCAAGAACAGTCACTCCTGTTGCAGTATTTGGGCCCTGATTTACCACTGTCAATGTGTAAGTATAAGTATCGCCAACTCCAACCTCCGTTGCATTCACAGTCTTTGTGAGTTCAATATCTACCTGTTCTATGACAGGATCAATCACTGCGTCATCTTCATCATCGTAATCGGTTACTAGTGGATCATTGTTGTTATCGCCTGGTGTACTATCGATATCAGTTTCGTTCGCACCTTCAACCTCTGCAATGTTGGTTATTGCTGATGAGATATCAGTTACCAGAACATCAATATCCAATGATGCCGAAGCTCCAACATCAATATCACCAATGTACCATATTCCAGATGTCGGGCTATAGTTGCCATCGGAACCGAGGTATTGAAGACCCGGAGGTAGTTCATCCAATACTCGAACTCCGGTTGCATCATCCGGACCGAGATTGGATACCGTGATGGTGTATGTAACAACATCACCTACAGAAGCCTGACTATTAGTAACTGATTTATCCAACTCCAAATCAATCGCAACGGTACCTGGTTGGACTATCGCGTCATCTTCGTCATCAAAGTCAGTAACATTGGTATCCCCATCATTATCTCCCGGGGTACTGTCTACATCATCTTCATTAGCGCTTTCAATTTCAGCAATATTGATAATATCACCGGTAATATCCGTTACAAGTACTTCGATGTCCAATGAGATGATCGCACCGGCAGGAAGATTTCCAATATACCAAATACCAGTATTCGGATCATAGTTTCCATCGGAATCAACGTACTGTAGGCCAGTCGGCAATTCATCCCATACCGAAACACCAGTTGCATCATCAGGCCCCTGGTTGGTAACAGTGAGGGTATAGCTAAAGATATCTCCGTTGGAAACAATCTGCTCATTAGCTGTCTTTGTGAGATCAAGATCGATCATTGGATCATCCACAGGGAAGACAACTGCATCATCCTCATCATCAAAGTCAGTGACATTTGAATCTCCATCATTGTCTCCAGGAGTACTATCAGAGTCAGCCTCCGCAGTAGTCTCTACTTCTGCTATGTTAGTAATAGGACCGGTGATGGAGACTACTTCAACAAGAATCGAAATGGACTCAGTCTGGCCAAAGGCAAGATCGCCGATGCTCCAAATTCCACTGGAAGGATCATAATTACCATTTGTGCCGATGAACTGCAATCCTGGAGGAAGCTGGTCAAAGACGCTTACATCGGTTGCATCATCAGGACCTTGATTCTCAACGGTGATCGTATATGAGAACTGGTCTCCCACATCAACTTGGGTTGCATTTACTGTTTTAGTCAATGCAATATCAACCACAGGGGCATCCACAGGAATCACCACAGCATCATCTTCATCGTCAAAATCCGAGACATCAAAGCTTCCGTCGTTGTCTCCAGGGGTCGAATCTACGTCTTGTTCATTGTGGCTTTCAATCTCAGCAATATTCGTTATATCTGTAGAGATCGATAGCACTTCGACATCAATATCAAGTGTCACAATCCCACCATTCGGCAGATCTCCAATAAACCACAATCCCGTATTTGGATCGTAGTTGCCATCTGAGCCTACATACTGCAATCCGCCAGGAAGTTCATCCAAAACGCTAAGGTTTGTAGCATCATCGGGGCCAAGATTTCTAACAGTAATTGTATAGGTAAACTGATCTCCCACCGCAACCTGTGTTACGTTAGCCGACTTGTTTAGGGTCAGGTCAACAACAGGCTCATCTGCAGGGAATACCTCTGCGGAATCTTCATCGTCAAAGTCCCCAACATTTAGATCCCCATCGTTATCTCCAGGAGTACTATCGGAATCATTTTCTGTTGTAGTTTCAATTTCAGCAATGTTCGTAATTGTTGTTGTAATGTCAACGACCAACACATCAATATCAAGACTTATCGTTGCACCAGCAGCAAGATCTCCAATATACCAGATACCAGTCGCAGCATCGTAGTTTCCGTTGGTACCAACATATTGCAGCCCAACCGGAATGTCATCTTGCACGGATACGCCAGTTGCATCATCTGGTCCTTGGTTGTTCACAGTAATGGTATAGGTAAAAGTATCTCCGTTCGCAACCTGGGTCGCATTCGCAGTTTTCACCAATTGCAGATCTACAACCGGCTCATCAACCGGGAATACAGTATCATCATCTTCATCATCAAAATCTGACACATCAGGATTACCATCATTGTCTCCTGGGGTGCTATCAACATCAGCTTCGTTTGTTGTTTCAATCTCAGCAATATTGGTAATTGGATCTGTGATATCAATTACTAAAACCTCGATATCGAGAGATATAGTTGCTCCAGCAGCGATATCACCAATGTACCAAATGCTAGTTGCAGGATTATAGTTACCATCTGAGTCAACGTACTGAAGTCCTGTTGGCAATTCGTCCAAAACGGAAACACCGCTCGCATCATCCGGCCCTTGATTGCTCACTGTTACTGTGTAGGTAAACACATCACCTGCCGCGACCTGACTTGCATTTGAAATCTTATCCAAATCCAGATCAACTTGAGGAGCATCTTCAGGAGATACCACTGCATCATCTTCATCATCAAAGTCTGCTACGTCGGGATCGCCATTATTATCTCCAGGTGTGCTGTCAACGTCTTGCTCATTAGTGGTTTCAATCTCTGCAATATTCGTCAAGTTTCCAGACAAAGCCAAAACCAGCACATCAATATCCAATGTAATTGTAGCACCAGGTGCAAGGTCCCCAATGAACCATATACCAGATGAAGGATCATAATTTCCATCGGAACCCACATACTGAAGTTCGGAAGGGAGTTCGTCATATACACTCACACCAGTAGCCATATCAGGACCTGAATTTGAAACAGTTATGGTATACGTGAAAGTATCACCGACTCCCGCGGTTATAACGCTGGCCGTCTTCACAAGATCAAGATCAACCATAGGTTCATCTTCAGGATAAACGATTGCATCATCTTCATCATCAAAGTCGCTTACATCAGCGTTTCCATTGTTATCTCCAGGCGTGCTGTCAATATCATCCTCGTTAGCAGACTCTACCTCCGCTATGTTTGTAATTGGATCAGTAATGGACAACACATTCACTGTAATATCCAGATTGGCCGAGGCGCCAGCAGAGAGGTTTCCAATGAACCAGATTCCCGAACTTGCATTATAATTTCCGTTAGTTCCTACGAATTGTAGTCCCACAGGTAATTCATCATAAACGCTCACATTTGTCGCATCGTCAGGACCTTGGTTCGTCACAGTGATTGTGTAAGTAAATTGATCACCTACTCCTACTTGCGTTGCATTTACCGCCTTTGTAAGTTCAAGGTCAATAACTGGTTGATCAACTGGGTAGACTGTGGCATCATCCTCATCATCAAAATCTGAAACGTTTGAATTACCATCATTGTCGCCAGGTGTGCTATCAGAGTCATCTTCATTCGCACCTTCTACCTCAGCAATGTTCGTTAGAGGCCCAGTGATATCAAGTACTTGTACATCAATATCAAGAGTTGTCGTTGCTCCAACTGGCAGATCACCGATAAACCAAATTCCGGTTGCAGGGCTGTAGTTTCCATCGGAACCAACATACTGCAGTCCCGCAGGAAGTTCATCATAAACACTTACTCCGGTAGCATTATCAGGTCCCATGTTCACCACCTCAATTGTGTAGGTAAAGACCTCACCAATATCTACTTGTCCCGCACTTACGGTCTTAGACAATTCAAGATCTATCACCGGTTGATCAACTGGATATACAGTAGCTTCATCTTCATCATCAAAGTCATCTACTATATCACTTCCATCATTGTCACCCGGAGTACTATCAATGTCTCCCTCAGCGGTCGTTTCAACTTCCGCAATGTTTGACAGCGGTCCAGAGATAGTAACAACCTGCACGGTAATATCAATCGAAGCAGAATTACCTGCTGCCAGGTCTCCGATTGTCCAAATTCCATTGTTCGGATTGTAATTTCCATTTGAACTGATGTATTGGAAACCACCAGGTAGGTTATCCAGCACACTTACAGCAGTTGCATCATCCGGACCAGCATTAGACACTGTAAGTGTGTATGTAAACACATCTCCAGCTTCCACCTGTGAGGCATTAGCTACCTTGGTCAACTCAATATCCACTTGAGGTGCTAAAGGTGGATCGATAACCCAATCATCTTCATCATCGAAGTCATCAACATTCGTGGACCCATCATTGTCTCCAGGAGTACTATCAACATCTGTCTCATTTGCACTTTCAACTTCGGCGATATTAACAATAGGAGAACTGATATCAGTAATCAGCACTTCAATATCAAGAGAAACAAACTCTCCAACTGCAATGTCCCCGATATACCATAGCCCTGTTCCAGGGTTGTAGTTACCGTCAGAGTCCAGATAAGCCAAACCTGCTGGCAACTCATCAAAGACAGTAACTGAAGTCGCAGGATCAGGACCTAGGTTTTCAACGGTGACGGTGTATGTGAATACATCCCCTACACCACCAGTGGTGGCATTAGCAGTCTTTGTCAACTCAAGGTCAACTACCGGATCGTCAACAGGATATACTACTGCATCATCTTCGTCATCAAAATCAGTTACATCTGCATTTCCATCATTGTCACCGGGAGTGCTATCACTATCGTTTTCATTAGTAGTTTCAATTTCAGCAATATTGGTAATAGGACCATTGATACTTGCAACCTCCACAACAATGTCGAGTGAAGTAGTGGCCCCACTTGCCAAGTCACCGATAAACCAGATACCGGTCGCTGAATCGAAATTCCCACTAGTAGTGACATAAGTTAGTCCAGCTGGCAAATCATCCCACACGCTAACTCCAGTAGCATCATCTGGTCCCTCATTGGTAACAGAAATTGAGTAGGTAAACTGGTCTCCAACCCCTACTTGTGTAGCGTTAACTGACTTTGTAAGCGTTAGATCAACAACAGGATCCGCCTCTGGGAATACAGTCGCATCGTCTTCGTCATCAAAGTCAGAAACGTTAGGATCTCCATCATTATCACCAGGCGTACTATCAACATCTGTTTCATTATGCCCCTCAACCTCAGCAATGTTGGTAATGGCTACTGACGCATCCAGTACCTGCACTTCGATATCCAAGCTCTGCACGTATCCTGCAGGAAGGTCTCCGATGAACCAGATATTGGTATTTGGATCGTAATTTCCATCAGAGTCAACATATGAAAGACTTGCAGGAAGCTCATCCAAAACGCTTAGTCCAGTCGCATCGTCAGGTCCATTGTTGACCACAGTTATTGTATAGGTAAATACATCTCCAACAGCGACATTGGTAACGTTTGCAGTCTTAGTAAGCTCCAAATCAACAACCGGTTCATCTGCCGGCAATACTGTGACATCGTCTTCATCATCAAAGTCTGCTACATTCGCATCTCCATCATTATCACCTGGTGTACTATCAATGTCCTGCTGATCATGCGTTTCCACCTCAGCAATGTTGGTGATAGGGCCAGAGATACTTGAAACTGCCACATCTATATCCAAATTAGCCTGAGCATTTACATTTAGATCCCCTATATACCAGATTCCTGTAACAGGGTCATAGTTTCCGTTAGATCCTACAAACTGAAGTCCAGGAGGCAATTCATCGTAAACACTTACCGACGTTGCATTATCAGGGCCAAGATTCACCACTGTAATAGTATAGGTGAACTGGTCGCCAACTGCAACTTGTGAAGCATTAGCAGTTTTAGTCAATGCAATATCGATTTCCTCTGATTGAGGATAAATTGTTTCATCATCTTCGTCGTCAAAATCAGAAACATTTGCATCACCATCATTATCGCCTGGTGTGCTATCAACATCATTTTCGTTATGCGATTCAACTTCTGCAATATTTGTAATTGGCCCCAGTGTGATGTCTGTAACCAGTGCTTCTATGTCAAGAGAGATGATTGCTCCGTTTGGCACATTACCCACGTACCAAATTCCGGTAGCAGGATTATAGTTACCATCAGAATTAACATACTGAAGTCCTGCTGGAAGCTCATCCAGAACTGTAACGCCTGTAGCGTCATCTGGACCATTGTTAACCAATGTGATTGTAAAGGTTACAACATCATTCAAGCTAACCTGATCAAAATTAACCGACTTGTCAAGCTGAAGGTCAATCTCCTGAGTCACGCTAACCTGCGCGCTATCTTCATCATCTTCGCTTTGGTCTCCATCATCGTTTCCAGGTGTGCTATCAATATCGTCCTGATCAGCTGCAACTACTTCAGCAATGTTAGTGTAGTCACCTGGCTCATTTGCAATTACTGTGATCTCGAGTGTCTCGACTTGTCCATTTGCCATAAATCCAACAAACCATTCACCTGTCCCGGCGCTATAGTAGCCAAGACTTGTGTTAGAATTGATGAAGGTAAGGTTGGCCGGCAATTGGTCAAATACCTGAACACCTGTTGCATCATTTGGCCCTTGGTTCTCTAAGGTGATCGTAAATGTAAATGGCTGTCCTAGCTGTACACTTGCTGCATCGACTACTTTCGTCAGTGCCAGATCAACAATGTTTGTACTTTCTATGACTGCATTGTCTTCATCATCTTCACTTTGATCTCCATCATCGTTGCTTGGATCGCTATCAATATCCGGCTGATCAGCCGCAGAAACCTGAGCAATATTATTGATTGTTCCGCTTCCAGTTACCTGAGCCACGATGGTTAAGGTTTGCGATACTCCGTTCGGCAGAGTACCGACAAACCATTCTCCGGTTTGAACATTGTAGGTACCCATAGTAGCTGTGTTGCTGATTACAACCAGTCCGCTTGGCAGATTATCCAGAACTACAACTCCAGTTGCATCAGAAAGATCCGGCAAAGCGTTAGGATTGTTTGACACCTCAATGGTATAGGTCACCTGATCGCCAACCTCCACATTCTGAAGATTTACTCCATCCACAAGTTTTACAACCTCCAGGTCTATGGCCTCTGTAACCACCACAACTTCATCTTGATCATCTTCAGTAGGCACGTCATTGTCAGGGGTGCTGTCGAGATCTGTCTGATCAACAGCAGTAATCTCAGCACCATTTACAATGGTACCAGGCTGATCGGCAGTTACTGTAATGTTTAGGAATTCGATTTCGCCTGCAAAGATTTCAGGTAGATACCAGATTCCTGTCACAGGATCATAGGTTGCTCCATCACTTGGATCAGATGAAACGTAGGTCACTTCCGCAGGTAGAATGTCGGTAACTTCAATATTTGTAGCATCCGCTGGACCATTGTTCTCCACGATCAATGTGTAAGTGATAGTGCCATCAACATTATATACGGTAGCATCTGCCTCTTTGGTTAGTTCCAGGTCTACTGCAATACCGTTTACGCTAACATTGTCTTCATCGTCTTCGTCCTGATTTCCATCATCATTATCAGGCATACTGTCAACGTCTGGTTGATCAGCAGCCGTCACTTCAGCAACGTTAGTAGTAGTAGCGTCAGTGTTGACAGTTGCATCGAAAGTCAAGGAAACACTTCCACCGTTCGGGATGCTGAGTCCAGACCAATTGATCGTTGATCCCGAAGCAGTTCCACCATTGCTGATATTCGTAGGGTTGATCAAATCTACTGGTAGATAGTCCGACACAGCAACTCCGGTCGCATCGCTAGGACCGAGGTTTTCAACCAACAAGGTAAATGTCACAACATCTCCCAAATTGACTTGAGTAGAGCTAACAGATTTGCTAAGCTCCAAATCTATCTGTACGGCTTCCAAAGGAACGATATCTTCATCATCTTCACTCTGATCACCATCATCATTATTTGGATCGGAATCAACATCTTCCTGATCAGCAGTCAATACTTGAGTAATGTTGTCAAAAGTACCGGCAGCATTGACTTCCACAGTTATCTCCAAAGTCTGAGATTCTCCGTCTGCCAAAGAACCTACAACCCAAATACCTGTCCCCGGACTATAAGAGCCTGAAGTCTGAGTATGAGAGATATAAGTCACTTCACCTGGTAGCTGATCAAACACTGTCACACCTGTCGCCGTCGATATTCCAGCCATAGCAGTGGCATTGTTATCAACCTGAATAACATAGGTTACCTGATCACCAACATTTACAGAAGTAAGCCCTCCTGCGATTGATTTGACAACTGACAAATCGATTACGGTATCACCAACCTCAATCGGTTCAGGATCCTCATCATCTTCGCTCTGATCACCGTCGTCATTGTCTGGTTCAGAATCAATATCCGGCTGATCCTGAGCAATAACCTCCGCAATATTATCAATTGTACCAGACACGGAGCCATCTACTACTACTGTTATATCCAGTGTAGCAGTCGCATCACTTGGCAAATTGCCAATAATCCAAAGTCCTGAGCTTGGATTGTAAGACCCGCTGCTAGGATTGGCACTTATGAATGTCACACCAGCAGGTAGCTCATCTGTTACCTGAACCCCTGTAGCATCAAATGCTGTTGCGCCGGCATTAGGGTTGTTCCATACCGTAACAGTATAAGTAAATTGATCGCCTTCATAGACGATAGCAGCGGCATCATGGTCTTTTGTAAGTTCCAGATCTACTACTTTCGCAATTACCTCTTCATTATCCTCATCATCTTCACTTTGATCTCCATCATCATTATTTGGAGTTGAATCAAAATCAACCTGATCAACTGAAGTGATTTCTGCTACGTTGATGCAACTTCCAGGCTGGTCAACTGTAACAGTCAGAACCAATTCCTCTTGTTCACCTACAAAGATCTCTGGTAGACTCCAAACTCCTGTGGCAGCATCGTAAACTCCATTTGTTGGGTTTGCCTGCATTAGAGTCATACAGGTTGGAAGATAATCTGTTACTTCTACATTGGTTGCGATTTCCGGTCCGTTATTTTCAACTGTAATCACAAATTCTATCTGATCACCTACATTCACCTCTTCAACATTTACTTCTTTGAAGAGCTCAAGGTCAATATAAGTACCGCCAACTACAACATCATCTTGATCATCCTCGGTAGGATCATCATTGTCCGGTGTACTATCAGAATCAGGCTGATCAGCCCCGGTAATTTCCGCTTCATTTACATATGGACCGACGCCTTCGACCGTAACCACGATATCCAAAGTAGCAGTAGCACCCATTGCCAGAGGCCCTGGGATATTCCAAACATTATCTCCGGCTGAAGGATTGTAACTAGGATCGCTTGCGGACACGAATGTCAAACCTGCTGGTAATTCATCAGTTACTTCGATGTTAGTTGCGTCGTTTGGACCATCATTATTGACCGTCAATGTAAAGGTTACCTGGTCACCCAGATTTACTTGCGTTTCATCTACCGTCTTTTGTAGTGACAAGTCCACTTGTACTCCTTCAATCGGATGATTAGTTTCATCATCTTCAAATGGTTCATTGTCGTCTTCGTCATCGTCTGCATCATCATCATTTGGAATACTATCATAGTCTGGTTGATCCTGCTCACTTACCTGAGCGGTATTGAGAATAGCACCTGGCTGATCAACCATTACTGTAATATCCAGTGTTGCAGTAGCCCCATTTGCAAGGGTACCGACTTGCCACTGTCCAGTAGTATAACTATAAGTTCCTTGTGATGGAAGATCACTTACCCAGCTAACGCCAGAAGGCAAGTTATCAAACACGACAACGCCTGTTGCATCACTTGGACTAGCACCGGCATTCGGGTTGTTGTAGAGCGTCAAAGTATAAGTGTACAAGTCACCTACATTAACTATACCGGGAGCTGGACCTGTCTTTTGAAGTTCCAAATCCACGAGAATACCTCCAACAATCTCATTATCCTGATCGTCTTCGTCAGGATCCTCATTGTCGGGAGTTGAATCTACATCAGGAACATCGCTGTAAACCAATTCAGCAATGTTTTCGAAGGGACCTGGAGCGGTCACTTCTACTACGATATACAAGAATTCACTTTCGCCAGGAGACAAAGCAGCATTTCCGACGATCCACAATCCGGTTGCCGGATCGTAAGCTCCCTTGGTAACTATATGACTTACGTAGTTCAATCCAGTTGGAAGAATTTCCTCAACAACCAAACTATCTGCGAGGTTTGGACCTGAATTGTTCAACTCAATCGAGAAGGTCAATTGCTCGCCAACAAACACCTCGCTTGGATTTGCATCCTTAAATACAGAGATATCAGCCACTGGCGGAACATCAACATCTACTACTACCTCATCCTGATCATCTTCCGTTGGATCATCATTATCTGGTTCACTATCAACATCAGGTTGGTCAGTAGCAGTGATCTCAGCGCTATTGACAATCGGTTCAGTGTCATCAATTGTAGCAACAATTTCCAAGGCAACACATTGTCCTGTTGCTAAACCACCAATTGTCCAGGTGATTGTAGGATCAACAAAAGCAGCTGCCTGATCATTGCTGACGTAGATTAACCCTGGAGGAAGCACATCCGTTACTTCAACGCCAGTAGCGTCATAATCTCCTTCATTGCAGACCTGAATAGTGTAAATAATATCATCACCGAGCTCAAGGTCTAAAATCGATCCTCCAGCAGCTGGTACTACTGATTTATCAAGAGCTAAATCAACAACAACTCCAGTAAGTGGAACAGTTTCCTGATCATCTTCGGATTCCACATTGTTGTTTGGAACACTATCAATATCCGGCTGGTCAGCGGAACTTACCTGAGCAGTATTGAATATGTCACCTGGTTGATCAACTGTAACGGTAATTTCTAAGGTTTCAGTTTCTCCATTTACAAGCGTCCCGACGTTCCAGACGCCTGATCCATTCGCATAACTTCCCTGTGAAGCGGTGCTGGTGACATAACTAACCTGACCAGGCAAGTTGTCAAACACTTGTACATTAGTCGCATCTATATTGACTGAATCGGGAGCTAAGGTCCTGTTTTCTACAGTGATCTTGTAGATGACCTGATCACCAAGGTTAACTACAGATGCTGGTGTGATACCGTCGATCTCGCAAACCTGTTTTGTCAATTCCAAATCCACAAAAACAACTGTAACCAGAGCTGGATCATGATCATCCTCATCTCTGATACCATCACCATTGGTATCCGCGGCATCATCCTCAATATGATTATCCTCATTGGTATTCGGTGTACCCCCAACATCGTTGGAAGCATTCGAATCAGGAGTACTATCTACATCAGTTGGAGTTCCATTTCCTGCATCAGTGTCGTCATCAGCAAATGATATCTCCGCATAATTTACTAGATCACCTGGCTGCGCATTTGCAGAAACAGTCAATGTAATATCTACAGTTGCAAATGAACCAGGATTGATTGCATTAGGCACATTATAAGTTGCTGTACTATTCGTCAATTCGTTCCAGCTTCCATCATTAAGTGTGAATCCTGTTGGGATATAATCAGTAACCTGAACTCCGTAAGCAGTTGCATTTCCTTGATTATAAACTGTGATAGTAAAGGTAACATCATCACCAGGTACTACAGTCGCACTTTGACCGGTTGCAAGCTTCTTGGCAAGAGCCAAGTCAAATACTGGCGTCTCATCAACTGTTACCTCAGCCGGATCGTGATCATCCTCATCACCCAGCGAATTATCAGTAACATCGTCCTGATATGGTCCATCATTGTTTGGATCATTGTCCGGATTTGAGTCCACATCTACTGCAGGATTACCTGTTGGATCATCAGCTGTAACTACCTCACCAAAGTTCAAGAAGTCTCCCACATTTGGACCGGCAGATACTGTGATATCTACGCTAGTAGTTGTTCCAGCTGGCAGAAGACCACCAATGGTGTAACTAGCTGTACCATTAAAGTTGTCTGTCCAGGCCGGATCATTCAAAGTAAAGCCGGAAGGTAGATAATCGACAATTTCAATATTCTGAGCGTCTACGGTTCCCTGATTCGTTACATAGATAGTATAAACTACATCTTCGCCAGGAACTACGTTTGTATCCTGACCCGCAGCTAAGACCTTGGTTAGCGCAAGGTCAAAATTACATGGTTGAGGTGAGTCATAGGTAGTTGCATCAGCACAGGTGTTATCCCCTACGAAGAAGACTGAGAGCGGATTCCCAGTTGAACCATCAGCATCCAGACCGCTGATCAGAAATACCTGAGAGCCAGAACCATCAGCCGGATACATTGTCCCATTCAGAGCGATAAGCCCTCCAGGAGAATTTGAATAGGTAACAGTTACCATCAAATCAAAAGTATCATTATCCGGGTCACAAGGTTTGAAAGCCACTTCAGAAATTGCAAGGGCACAAACCGGTGAACAACCTTCAGGAGCATCGTAAGTTCCGCTATCTGCACATATTGACTCACTCACAAAAAAGGCTGAAACCTGATTCGCCAAGGAACCGTTTGCTGGCAAGTCTTCAATGGTAAAGGTCTCATTGCCCGACCCGTCACTAGCGAAGAGATTACCATCGATAGAGATCAAACCTCCAGGACTATTGCTGTAAGTTATTTGAATATCCAGTGAATAGGTATTCGTTTCCGGATCACAAGGACCAGGAATCAGTGCAGTGATCGTTAGATCACAAACCCCTTCGACTGTCACAAATTCGGGATCGTGGTCATCTTCATCCGAGTTATTATTCGAAGTTTCATTGTCATCGTATGGCCCATCATTTCCAGGGTCAGTATCTGGTGTCGAATCAACATCCGTCACCGGATTTCCGTTGCCATCCGTAGCTGCAGAAACCTCCGCAAAATTTGCAGTATCTCCCAGGATTGTACCAGCTGTCAAGGTGATGTCAACCTGCACAAAACCACCAGCCGGGATTGTACCTGGAACATTGTAGCTAGCTGTAGTTGCACCTCCCGTCCAATCGGTGTCATTGAGTGTAAATCCAGCAGGAATGTAATCTGTCACCACTACGTTTGCGGCATCTACTGTACCCTGATTAAACACAGAGATTGTAAATGTGACATCATCTCCAGGATTTAAGACTGAAGGCTCACCAATGGCAAGCACTTTAATCAGGGCAAGGTCAAAGTTACATGCATTCGGAGCGTCATATACTTCACTGGCTCCACATGCTGGATCATTGACGAAGAACGCTTCCAATGGGTTCGCCGTGCTTCCGTCGGCAGGTAAACCGCTGAGTGTGAAAGTCTGACTACCAGATCCATTACTTGAGAACATGAATCCATTTAGGTCTATTGTACCGCCAGGATCATTTGTATAATTGACTGTAACAAAGAGATCAAAAGTATCTGAATCAGGATCACAAGGACCCGGTGTTACAGTTGCAATCGTCATCGAGCAAATCGGAGTACAGCCAGCTGGTGCGTCGAAGGTGCCTGAAGCAAAACATGCTGGATCATCCACGAAGAATGCGTTTACCCCATTACCCGTAGATCCATCAGCAGCCAATCCACTCAAGGTGAAGGTCTGGCTTCCAGAACCATCTGAAGCAAAGAACTGTCCATTTACATCAATCAATCCTCCAGGGCTGTTATTGTATGTAACAATTACATCCACATCAAAAGTGTTTGTGTTTGGATCACAAGGACCCGGCGTTACCGCATCCACAGTCAAATCACAAATTGGAGTACAATCTGCCGGTGCATCATAACTTCCTAAATCAAAACATGCAGGTGCATCTACAAAGAATACATTCACAGCGTTTGCAGTTGATCCATCAGCAGTCAAACCGCTTAAGGTAAATGTCTGACTCCCCGAGCCGTTTGAAGAGAAGAATTGACCATTGACATCGATCATTCCTCCTGGATCATTTGTATACGATATCGTAATATCAACGTCAAACGTGTTGGTATCAGGATCACAGGGTCCTGGAACAACAGAATCTACAACCAAATCACAGATTGGCGTACAGTCCGCTGGAGCATTATAACTATCAGAGGCCATACATGAAGGATCGTCAACAAAGAATCCTGTAACTACATTCGCTACACTACCATTGGCAGTCAGGCCTGAAATTACAAGGCTTTGCGATCCTGTTCCATCTGCAGCAAAGAACTGGCCGTTGATATCTATCATACCACCAGGATCATTTGTGTAGGTTACATTAATCGTTAGATCGTATGTGTTTGTCTCAGGGTCGCAAGTACCAGGAACTACTGAGGTAAATACCAAATCACAAATCGGAGTACAATCAGCAGGTGAATCATAAAGATCATTGTCGATACAACCAGGATCATTTATGAAGAAGGCAGCAACTCCGTTTGAAGTCGAACCATCTGCTGGCAGATTCTCCAGTACAAAGGTTTCAGAGCCGGTTCCGTTAGAGGCGAACAGTTCTCCATTGACATCAATCAAACCGCCTGGAGAATCAGTATAAGATACAGTAACACTAAGATCAAAAGTATTTGTCGCTGGATCACATGGACCTGGCGTAGCAGACAAGATTGTCATCGCACAGGGGATACATGCCTCAGGGGCATCATAAAATAGTAAATCCTCACATCCTGTTGCATTGGTAAAGAAAGCAGTCAGTTGGTTACCTGTACTTCCATCAGAAGGGAAACCAGTAACGCTAACAGTCTGTTGACCACTTCCATCAACCGGGAAAGTTTGACCGTCAATGTCAATAGTTCCACCTGGATCGTTCTCATATTCGAATGTGACAGACAAGGAGAAAGTATTAGTTACCGGATCACATGGGCCTTCAGAAACATTGATCACTTGAAGGTCACATGGAGAACAATCCACCGGTGCGTCAAACGTGGACGAGGCAGCACATGCTGTGTCATCAACGAAGAATGCATCAAGAGGATTAGCAGTGCTACCGTTAGCGGATAATCCAGATAGGGTAAAGGTCTCATTTCCAGAACCATCAGATGCAAACAGCTCACCGTTGACATCAATAAGACCACCAGGGCCATTGTTGTAAGTTACCGTTACATCTATAGTGTAAGTATTAGTTGTAGGATCACAAGCTCCCGGCGCAATAGAAGCTATAGTCATATCGCAAATTGGCGTACAATCCACTGGTGCATCATAACGGTCAAGTTGAATACATGAAGGATCATCCACAAAGAATGCGTTAACCGGAATACCAGCAGTACCATCTGCAATCAACCCAGGCAAAGTAAAGGTTTGTGAACCTGTTCCGTCTGAAGCGAAGAAGTTACCGTTCACATCGATCAGGCCTCCCGGATCGTTGACGTAGGTAACAGTAACATTGAGATCGTAGGTATTCGTTGTAGGATCACATGGACCAGGAACCAAGGCAGCAATTTGCAAACTACATACTGGAGTACAGTCCGCAGGAGCGTCAAAGCTTCCGGAATCGAAGCATCCTGGGGATTCCACAAAGAAGGCATTTACTGCATTTCCTAGAGAACCATCCGCGGTAAATCCAGCCAATGTAATTGATTGTGCTCCCGATCCATCAGAAGCAAATAGCTGTCCGTTGATATCCAGAAGACCACCAGGACTGTTTGTGTAGGTTACATCAACTACAACATCATAAGTATTGGTAGCTGGATCACAAGGACCCGGAGTTATCGCAGCGATTGTCAGATCACAAATAGGTGTACAATCTGCCGGCGCATTAAAGCTATCATTTGCAGCACAAGCCGCATCATCAACAAAGAAGGCGTTGATTGCATTGGCAGTTGAACCATCTGCAGGCAAACCTGCCAAGACAAAGGTCTGGTTCCCAGTTCCGTTAGTAGCAAAGAACTGACCATTGATATCCAACAATCCTCCTTGGTCACCTGAATAGCTCACTTCAATCGAAACATCATAGGTATTGGTTTCTGGATCACAAAGACCAGGATTAACCGCAACGATTGTCAAATTACAGATTTCGTTTACGGTGACTCCAGCAGGATCATGATCATCTTCATCTCCGTTACTGTTGTTGGTCTCATTGTCCTCATATGGGCCGTCATTACCAGCATTATTGTCCGGAGTTGAATCTACATCTCCCTGAGGTGTTCCATTTGTATCATTTGCACTTGTTATCTCAGCAAAATTCAAGAAGTCACCTGGTGCACTACCTGCAGTCAAGGTGATATCAACAGTAGCATTTCCACCTACAGGAATTACTGAGGTAATAGTGTTAGTTGCTGTTGAGCCAGCAAGGTTCCAGTTGCTGTCATTTAGCGTCCACCCAGAAGGTATATAATCAGTGATTAGTACATCCTGTGCAGGAATTGATCCCTGATTGAAGACGGTAATAGTGAACGTCACATCATCACCAGGGTTCACCGTTGCAGGTTGACCCGTGGAAAGAACCTTTGTTAGGGCGAGATCGAAGTTACAAGGATCTGGTGCATCGTAAGCTGCAGCATCATTACAAGCCGGATCATTCACGAAGAATGCTTCCAAGGTGTTTCCGGTACTTCCATCAGCAGGAATACCAGTAACAATAACCGTTTGAGTGCCTGTACCATTCACACCAAACAGCTGACCATTAAGATCGAAAAGACCTCCAGGACCATTGCTGTAGGTCAGCGTTACGACCAACTCAAAAGTATCATCTTCCGGATTACAGGCACCAGGTGCCACATTTGAAATACTCAGATTACAAACTGGCGTACATTCGGCTGGTGCGTCAAAAGAACCAAGATCACTACATCCCGGATCATCGACAAAGAAGGCATTTACCGCATTGGCTGTTGAGCCATCGGCTGGTAAGGCAGCCAAGGTAAATGTTTGAGATCCTGTACCGTTGGACGAAAAGAACTGTCCGTTTATATCAATAAGTCCTCCCGGACCATTTGCATAACTAACCTCCACTGCAACGTCATAAGTGTTTGTATCCGGATCACAAGGACCAGGTGTAACAGATACAATAGTGAAATCACAAACAGGAGTACAATCCGCAGGAGCATCATAGGTTCCAGTATCAGAGCAGCCAGGCTGATCAACAAAAAATGCATTGACCACATTCCCAACTGAGCCGTCAGCAACCTGATTGAAAATTGTGAATGTTTGATTTCCAGAACCGTTTGACGCATAGAAAGATCCATTGATGTCTATCAGTCCTCCTGGATCATCCACATAGGTAACCGTAACGTCATAACTAAAGGTATTAGTTTCAGGATCACAAGGTCCAGGAACAATCGTAGAAATAGTTATGTCACACACCGGTGCACAGCTTTCAGGAGCATCGTATCTCTCCAAATGTGTACATAATGGATCATTGACAAAGTAGGCAACAATTGGAATACCAGCAGTACCATCGGCAGGCTGATTTGGAATCACAAATGTTTGATTTCCACTTCCATTTGAGGAGAAGAACATTCCATTGATATCAATGAGTCCACCAGGATCATTTGAATAGGTCACATTTACTTCCAAATCAAAAGTGTCTGTATTAGGATCACATGGACCTGGAGTTAGCGTTGCAATTAACAAGTCACAGACAGGAGTACAATCTGCTGGAGCATTATAGCTTCCTGTATCACCACAACTAGGATCATTTACAAAGAATACATCTACTGGATTTGCAGTCGAACCATCGGCTGTTAATCCAGTAAGTGTGAAGGTTTGATTACCAGTACCATTGCTTGGGAACAGTTCTGTATTAACTGAAATCAGGCCTCCTGGATCGTCAGTGTAAGTCACTGTAACATCTACAGAGAAGGTGTTGGTGTCCGGATCACATGGACCAGGTACAACATTGGCAACAGACAGACTACAAGGTGTACAAGCTTGAGGCGCATTGTACGCATCTGTATCCTGACAACCGATTTCGTTGACGAACATGGCCGTAACAAGATTCCCGGCAGAACCATCTGCATTCAAGCCATTCAGTACGAAAGTATCACTTCCTGAACCGCCTGGTGTAAATAGCTGGCCGTTGATATCAATATCGCCGGCAGGTTGGTCAGAATAGGATACTGCTACTGTAAGTGGATATGTATTTGTAACAGGATCACAATCACCTGGAGCAACAAATAGAATCTCCATCGAACAAGGAGTACAATCCGCAGCAGCGTCGTAGAATCGATTATCAGAACATGCAGGGTCATTCACAAAGAAGGCATCCAAAGGATTTCCAATGCTTCCATCTGCTGGTAGATTTGTTAATGTAAAAGTCTGAAGGCCGCTGCCATTGACAGCAAATAGTTGACCGTTGATGTCAACAAGCCCTCCAGGATCATTTGAATATGTGATCGTTACATCCAGATTGAAGGTATTAGTAGCAGGATCACAAGGACCATCCTGAACTGCTGAGATAAACATATTACAAACTGGTGTACAATCCGTTGGAGCGTCATAGTTTGCAACATCATTACAAGCAGAATCATCTATGAAATAAGCAGTAACAACATTTGCCGTACTGCCATCAGCAGGCAGACCAGAAATTGTATACGACTGGCTTCCTGAGCCATCTGAAGCAAATTGATTACCGTTAATATCTATCAAGCCTCCAGGGTCATCCGAGTAGGTTACATCAACTGTAAGCGAGTAAGTGTTTGTATTAGGATCACAAGCACCAGGAGTAACTCCTGTGATGTTGATATTACATACTGGCTCACAGTTGGCCGGAGCCGTATAAGTCGAGGAATTCGAACATCCCGGATCGTCTACAAAGAACGCATTGATCGCATTACCTGTAGAACCATCGGCTGTCAATCCAGACAAAACCAAGGTCTGGCTGCCACTGCCATCGGAAGCAAACAAATTTCCGTTGATGTCTATCAAGCCACCAGGACTATTTGTATAACTAACCTGTACAGACAAGTCAAAAGTGTTAGTTTCCGGATCACAAGGCCCCGGAGTAATACCTGAGATTGTCAAATTACAAATTGGCGTACAATCAGCTGGTGCATTGTAAGTTGTATTGTCGGCACATCCAGGATCGTCCACGAAGAATCCATTTACTGCATTTCCAGTTGATCCATCAGATGGCAAATCTTCAATCATGAAGGTTTGACTTCCGGTACCATTTGAAGCGAAGAGGTTACCATTCAAATCGATCAAGCCACCTGGATCATTTGTATATGAAACAGTTACGATCAAATCGTAGGTGTTTGTTTCAGGATCACACGGTGTAGGCGCAGCACTCGCGATAGTGAAGCTACAGATTGGCGTACAAGACGGCGGAGCGTCGAAGACACCTGAATCTATACAAGCAGGATCATCAAGGAAATACGCTGTTATAGGGTTGCCTGTACTTCCATTAGCAGGCAAACCAGATAAAGTGAAGGTTTGATTGCCACTTCCATTTGAAGCAAAGAACTGGCCGTTGATATCAATCAAGCCTCCCGGATCATTTACATAAGTAATCGTAACATCCACATCGAATGTGTTTGTTTCCGGATCACAGACACGTTCTGTAACGGCACTGATCGTAAGATTACAAATCGGTGTACAATCTGCAGGTGCATTATAAGTAGTATTAGCACTGCAACTTGGTGCATCAACAAAATACACAGAAACAGGATTCGCAGTAGAACCGTCTGCAGTCAAATCTGGAATCGTGAATGTTTGGCTGCCACTCCCATCTGAAGTGAAGAAGGTTCCATTCACGTCAATCAAACCACCTGGATCATTATTGTAGGTGATTGAAACTGTCAGGTCATATGTATTGGTTGCAGGATCACAAGTACCAGGCGTAGCTGTGATATTGCTAAGTACACAAGGGATACATTCCGGAGGTGCATTATAGAAATCAATCGCGGCACAACCAGGCTCATTTACAAAGTGGGCATCAATCTGATTCCCCACAGAACCATTGGCAGGTAAATTACTCAAAGTTATTACCTGAGAACCACTCCCATCCGAAGCGAATGTCTGACCATTTACATCGATATTACCACCGGGATCATTTTCATAGGTAACCACGACTGTCAAATCGAAAGTATTGGTCACTGGATCACAAGCGCCTGCAGTTACTGCAGAAATATCGAGATTACAAGGAATACAGTTCGCAGGTGAGTTATAGGAAGAGATGTCTCCACAATTTGGATCATCTACGAAAAAGGCCTCGACAGGAATATTACCTGTTCCAGTAGAAGCTAATCCAGTTAGCGTATAGGTATGTACTCCGTCTCCAGTATAGGGGAAGAACTGTCCATTGATAAATATCAAGGAGCCAGCACCATCCGATACATTTACAGTTACATCCAGGCTATGTTCATTGGTCACTGGATCACAAGGACCTGGCGCAACCGTCTGTATAATCAAGGAGCAAATCGGGGTACAGTCAGCAGGTGCGTCATAAGTACCATTATCTCTACAAGCAGAGTCATCAACAAAGAAGGCATTCAAAGCATTTCCCGCAGAACCATCAGATGGCAGACCAGTGAGGGTGAATGTTTGGTTTCCGCTTCCATTCGAAGCGAAGAAGTTTCCATTTATGTCTATCAAACCACCGGGGCTGTTTGTATAACTAACAGTCACGGCAACATCAAAAGTATTCGTAGCAGGATCACAAGGCCCCTCCACGATATTGGTTATACTTAGGCTACAAATCGGTGTACAATCCGCAGGCGCATTGTAGGAACCCGTATCAAAGCAATTCGGATCAGAAACAAAGAAGGCATTGACAGAAAGTCCTGTACTTCCATTTGCAGGTAGGTTCGGAATGCTGAAGGTTTCATTGCCGGATCCGTCAGATGGGAATGTCGAACCATTGATATTGATAATGCCGCCAGGATCATCCGAATAGCTAACTGTAACATTCAAAGTGTAGGTATTCGTTGCAGGATCACAAGATCCTGGTGTCGCACTTACAATACTTAAAGTACAGTTGAGGGAACAATCGGCAGGAGCGTTATACGAAAATGTATCAAAGCAATTCGCATCAGAGGCGAAAAAGGCATTGACCGGTAGATTCGTAGCTCCGTTAGCTACCAAACCAGTTAACGTAAAGGTTTGGTTTCCGCTTCCATTTGACGCAAAGGTCTGACCATTAATATCGATCAATCCTCCAGGATCATTAGAGTAATTGACGGTGACGTCAAGACTGTAAGTGTTTGTCGCAGGATCACAAGTTCCTGGATTAGCAGAAACAATTGACAGGGTACAAATTGGAGCACAATCTGCCGGAGCATTATAGACGTCATCATCAAAACAAGTAGGGTCAGCAACAAAGTAAGCACTGACCGGCACATTGGTTTGACCATTGGCAGCCAGGTTGTTGATAGTAAAGGACTGACTACCACTTCCATCAGAAGGAAAAGTAGAGCCATTTACATTGATCAAGCCGCCGGGATCACTACTATAAGACACGTTAACAGTGAGACTGTAAGTATTAGTGGCCGGATCACATGACCCTGGAGTAACATTCGTAATTGTCAAGCTACAAGGAACACCCAGGGAAACAGAGGCAGGGTCATGATCATCTTCGTCACCACCATTATTTCCATCCCCTGAGGTTGAGTTATCCGAGGAAAAAGTATCGTTACTTTGAATTGTATCAGGCGTAGAATCAATGTCGGTAGCAGCTGCCCCAGTAGCATCAGTAGCACCGCTGATCTCCGACCAGTTTGTGATACTTCCACTAGTGGTTGCATTCGGATCTACTTGAAAGGTAATATCGACTGAAATCGAATTACCCGGTTGCAGGCCACCATTTGCAAGGCCCCCATTAGCCACCGAAAGGGTAGTCGTGGCTGGATTTCCTGACCAATTGCTGTCGTTCAGTATCAAATCAGCAGGATAGTAATCAATGAGACTGATGTTATCAGCCGCAATGCTTCCCTGATTGATCACCTCTACTGTAAAGGTCACTGGATCGCCTGGAGCCACAGAGGCTGACTGCCCAAATGCAAGAACCTTGGTCAGTGCAAGGTCAAAGCAGGCTTCTTCCAGTGTAATTGGACAACAAGATATATGAGGACAACCATCTGCATCATCGACAGACACAGTGTACACACCCGGTGTACCTGCAACATAAGTTGACAAGGTCGCTCCAGGTATTGGTGCACCATTCAAATTCCACTGATAAGCGGAATAGGTATTATCCAAAGAAAGAGACACTGTCTCATTCTGCTCCGGGCACACCTGAAAGGTTGTATTGTCACAATTTGCAGCCGTCAGACAAGCAGCGTCAAACTTGGCGCCGGTCTGATTAGCAACACCAGATAGTGTTACCCGAACATAGCTAGCTCCATTTGGAGCAATGCCTTGAACACTAAAAGGCTCCAAACCACCACTGCTGGTCGCCGACCCTACATCATTAGTGATATAGGTTGTTTCGGTGGACATTAGATTGTTGGAGGCATCAAAAAACTCCAAACCAATATACTGTCCTGAAACATCGTGGACACCTGCATCAACTTGCAAGGTGTAAATATCACCAGCAGTAACATTGATGTCCTGATAGATACAGCCTTCATTGTTAGTGGCAACGTCACCATACACGGCATTCATCCAGGTACCTTGTGTCGCAAAGTTATTCTGCTCCGGAACATTGGTTACAATACCAGAACAGACAGTCCATCCAGATACACTGCCTGTTTCAAAACTGCCGTTGGTGAGCAAATTGCCGGGGCACCACTGCGCCTGCAAGCTTGCGGCAGGCAGGGCCATAAACAGCACAGACACCAGCAAAAGCAAAATGCTTTTGAAGTGCAAGGGGCTGCGGCCCAGTGGGACAATTTTGGGAGATGGGTCTACACCCGTCTTCCAAAGTGTGTAAATTTTCCTCATAAATATGCTTTTAAAGTCGTCTAATAGTTTATTTTCTTTTTTTATTTCTTCTTTTTTTCGAAACCTGTGATGGTCTCTTAGCATAGGAGAATCCATTGCTGATTAGATTTTGTTTGGGGACATTGTCTTGGGCATTAGCAGAAGGATAATGTATCCACATCGTAGGCTTAGCAGACAAAGACCAAGGAGTATCAGACACCAAAAAAGCAGCAGCAATCCCGGAATCGCCGGTTGCTGTCCTATTTAGTTTATGCATTTTTTGGTTGCTTGTCATCTTGTATTTCCTGTTTGGCTTGCGGCCCCACACCGCTTGATTTAAATTGTTTCAGTTTCTCTCTTATTCGTCCATACCTCAGTGCCGAACTAGGCATCATCGAAGTAATCGCTGGCTCTGTTGAATCCAATCGGATCGCGAATGCGATCAGGCAATATCTTATCTGGAAGTCGAATTCTCCCCGTATGCTGAAATGCATAAACGGTGGGTAAAGTCTTATTTGCGGTCCTCATTGCCGAAGCAAAGCTCAAACCGTTGGCAGCACTCCATGGCTGCATTTTATATAGGTCATTAGCCACCACTAGAACTCCCGGACTGAGTCTGGGAGTCGCCAATGCTGCGCTGTGACTGTGGGCAGTCAAAAACGCTTGCAGAAGCTGTTTGGTTAGTAGGGTAACTATCTTTATCAATTCATTCATATTCAAGGACTTAATCGTAAGAAAATATCCTGTACATATGGGGAACTGCCGAAGCAGCTAAATCAGTAATGATCAAGACTTTACAGCTGTCTGTGAATTTTCTGGAAGGGAAAAAGAGGTCAGAAAAGGAGATGGCCCGGCATAGTGACCGTGGCGGTAAATCACGGCAATCGGATCGCCGGATTACATAATGGTAGACAAGAAAATTATTTCATCCTTACTGGCCTGCACACTCCCCACAAGTGATACAGACGACTCTAAGAGCCTTTTTCGCGCGTGGAATAAATCCATTCTTCAGTATTCAATAATTCTGCCAATGACATGTATTTACGCTCTTTGTGCTAAAATCCGATCCCAGAGCTGTAAACACACCCCCCAACTATAGACAATTTAATCACACAAGACGCTCTATATCAACACTTTAAACCCAATACCAAGCAAGAATTAGCTTCACCAAAAAAGCTGATTATTCTGCGATAATTGCCCTTTCATTTGGCCAATTTGTGTAAGTTTCACAGCCATTTTGGGCAAATTTTGCTGCAAGACGATTGCCAATTCCTGCTAGCCAGCTGCTATAAAAAATGGCGTCAACAAAAAAGGGGGGCTGAATAGCTATTGTAGCTACTCAGCCCCCATCATCCATTGATTCTTACATTGTTAGAGGAATTAACATTCCCGCAGAAGCTTGCAATTAAGCCCTTTTCAAATCGAAGGGCTTTCGCATCAAAAATTATCGTCTTTATGCCAAGTCCTAACGCAGAACCAGGCACAGTATATAATCAGCTTTCCAGAACAGCTACTAAGTCAAACTTAATTCGCCACAGCCCGAATCACCACGCAATCCGAATTTGGACAACCAGGACTACAGGGAGAAGGCGAATTATAATCATCTGTATCAGCACAGCTTGTGCTCGTTTCAAATTCTGCACTAATCGGATTGTTCAGAGAACTGTCCGGAGTAATAAAGAAGCGAACGGTTGAAGGTGAACTTTCCGTTGCAGGATTTACAGTCATCGTTTGACCATCCAGCATGACCTCAATCATCTCCCCGGACGGAGCATAAGACCAGGTAACTTCCACATCAACAAAAGCGGTACTCGTTCCACTATTGGCATCATAAGTACAAGGTCCAACATCTACATCCGTAATCTGAAGCGAACAAGTAAAGGGCGCACAGGAAACCGGTGCACTGTAAGTTTGTGTATCACCGCAAGAGGTCGTGGAAGAAAAACTGGCCATTACCAGATTATTCGAACTACCATCCGCTGGCATAGTAAACTGTACCAATGCAGGGTTCGAGGCGCCTCCACTTACGTTGATCGATTGGCTGGTACCACCATTGATACTTACATTGATATCTTGTCCTGAAGGAGCATTTGCCCAATCGACATATACATTTACTTCCACTGTGCTCTGCCCCGTTACTGTATTGTACGAACAAGGACTAACCACAATATTGCTAATCAACACATCACAAGAGCTAACCGAATACAATCCTAAATCGCAAGTCAAATCAACATCCAGTGCGGCCAGAGATACAATTCCAGTAATAAGACCATCAGAGTCAATCGTATTGTCATTTCCGACACCTGTAGGCGAAGGTGTCATACCAGCCGGCTGAGTAAAGACCAGGAAGTAATCACCTGCTGGCAAATTGGGAAATATGAAATGTCCCGTGTTATCAGTTACCGTAAAGTTCACATAAGTGTCTGTATTTGGGTCCGCATTGCCATCTCCATTATCCTGATAGATGGCCACATTTACCCCAGGGATACCGGGCTCTCCCGGATCCTGAATACCATCCTGATTCAAATCGTTCCAAACGAAGTCTCCATGAGCAGCAGGATCTATGGGTTCGATGGCAATTCCTACCTTAATAGGCTCCGAAGGAAGCACCGGATCGCCATCAACTGTATTTGCAATGTAACCAAACGAGTTCCAGGCAATCTCCCCGTTCGTTGGCGCATCTACCGGCGCTCTCATTTCCCACATCAGGTCCAAACACTCTCCGGGATTTACCACCATTGTACCAAAATCAAACTTCAAAGAAGATACAGAGGTAATAGGATTTGGCGGCGCAGTCGTCCAATTTGGAGCAGCACATCCCGTGGGACCAGAGGGCACCAAACCTTCAGCGGATCTACAAGGATTCTTTTCGGTACTATAATATACAGTCACTCCAGAAGGAGCGGTAACCGGCCCAGCCAGCACTGGCTCCCATTGTGTATTTCTGGGAGATAAGTCAATCACACCCGCATCTCCAATATGCGGCAGTATGTCCAAAACCACAATATCCGTCATAGGCACGGTTCCGGTATTACAAACCTCAAGGGTATAATCCGCTAGTCCACCAGGAGTGGTCAATCCAGAATCTGGATATTTGGTCCACTGAGTATCCAACTGCCCTTTTACCAATTTCTCCGATTCCAGAGAAGGAATGGAAGAAACGGTTCCAGAAGTTATAGCACAACATATTTGCTCCGTTGTATCGCCATCCTTATCTACATCCTTGCTGTCAACCACAAGTGTTTCATAACATACGTTATTAATATTATCACCGGTGATGTGCACTCCATTTTCGAATGCAGGTGCAATGACGGTGTTCAAAATCTCTACGTCAAATCTTATATCAATGTCCTCACCAGGCAACAGATTATATCCGTTCAAAGACCACTCCAGCAGAGTCTGACCAGTACTATTGTAATTAGTTGTTTCCGTAAAAGCCGGAGTCGGGGCTGGCCCGCTGACATTGCTGTTATTCACATACCAGGAACCAGGCACATAATCAAAATATATTGGAAGAAGATCTACCAGTGTCGGATTCTGCAAAGCATCTGCAGATGCAATATGGTTGCCCAATGTTACATTGAAGGTTACAATATCACCGGGCTGATAAGAAGGCTGCCAATCCACGATGTACTTTTCGGGATCTACCAATGCACCTGAAAGAGATTCCAGAATTTCAATGTCATGGCAAGGATCACCCTGAATGGCAAATGTCTCAGGACTCGTCTCCGAAATATCGATACAGTTAGTCGCAATTCCAGCGGGGGCATCGTCCCGAACCCGATAGTAGATTTCAATATCGTCATAAGTTGCGTATCCAGCCGGAACAGCATCAGGCCCAAAACAAATTCGAACGGCAGTTACGTATTCTCCAGATCCCAACAAACTGCTAAAACCAACATAACCATGATCATCATCTGTGTAGGGACCATTTGGCTCCGTAGTCCAGGTAGAATTTAGGTTGGTCTGATAGTCAACCGTCAACACGATATTCGCCGGAGGTCCGGCAAAATAATAAGCTCCCGGACGAAGTCCTGTAAACTCCAGTCCGGCAGGGGCATAATCCTCTATACAGAGATCCGAAACATCTACATTCCCATCATTCGCTACATTCATAAAGTAGGTTCCCGTTTCTCCGGGATATGCCAAAGTTGCATAGCTCATCTTGTTTAAAGTATAAAGCGGGGTAGCACCCGGAATGGTGCTGGTCGCCGTTACTGTACCCGTTTGCACAGGCTCACCGATGGGTGTGTAACTATAGTCGGCAGAATTCGTAACTGTATCGCCGACATTAAAAGTACCGGACGGAAACACCACCGTTACCTTCGGCCATTGACAATCCCCCAAACCAAAATCAGTAGCAGGGAAGGTCCAGGTAATCGTATGGTTGGTCGCATTGTAAACCCCGTTATGTGTCGACGAATCATAAACTGACCCAGGCGGCAACTGATCGACAATTACCACATCCCCAGTTGGAAACAGACTTCCTGAAGTCGTGACGCCAGACTGCCCATTACAAATCTGAACGTAGTAACTCGTATTACCATCTATCGTTCCCTCCACATCTACAGCTTTACTAATAATCATCCGATCGACCGCTGAGGCAGTTGTACTTACTTCATTGCTGACTACTGGAGCTGCATTGGTTGCATCAATCGTCGCTGTATTTGTAGCCACAGTTCCGTTGGGCGTACTCCCGTTTGGGAAACGCACTGTAATTTTCACCTCGCCTGTTGAACCCGCCGGTAGCGGCTCAATAAAATCAAATGTTACTTCATGTGTCACAGGATCATAAGTCTCCGAAATTGTATGTGTACTTCCCACACTTGACAAATATTCAACCTCCGGAGGTAAGGCATCAACGATTGTTACTCCCTCGCAATTAGTTGTGGTACTTGGACAAGCATACTGCAAGGTATAAGTAAAAGAAAGGCCGCATTGTGCCGTCGTTCGGTCTACTGATTTAGTGATGTCCAGCTGGGCACTGAGATACATACTAAACAGCAGAAAAATACTACTGAGTAAGAGTTTTTTCATAGATAAGTTCTGATATTAAGTTGCGGACGGAAGAACGATAAAAGGGGTATTTTCCTCCAAATGCTCCTCTTTTTTCAAACAATGACAGAGCATCCCGCACCCAGAAAAGTCAACAATCCGGCCACTATTCAGAAGCACACTTTGTTATATTCTAAGTCGTCATATATCAGGCAGATACTAATTTTTTGGTACGACTGTAACCTGGTCAATTTTCGTCAAAGTGTCCTGCTTATTCTACTACACTGTACAGTTCAGAAATGCAAATTACTTTCCATGAACAAAACTTTTATTAATATTCAGAAGCGAATCTTTATTCGTCGCGTTACCGGGCTACCCGTGTTCCGCTATTATTCACCACCCATCTGCTTGTTCCTGCCGGGCCCCTGCCGTCTCGCCTTGAGGGCGAGCCACCATGGGCCTGGCAGTCACTGGCGCAGCTGGGCGGCTCATACCGCTGCACCCGGGGCTATTTTGCGAGCACTTTGGTACGTGGGGGTTTGGGTTTTTGGTTTTTGGTTTTTGGTTTTGGGGTTTGAGGTTTGGGATATGGGTGGGTGGTCAGGCTTGTTTGGGGCAGACTGAGACCCAGACCTCCACAATAGAGACTTACGACCAACCAAGCTGTCGGCGCGACGGGACGTGAGAGTGAGTAAAAACCCAATTTGGAGTCTTCAACGGTCGCTGAGCGTAGTCGGGTCGCCCGTTGAAGACGGACCACAAAGTATCGTGTTCTGATGTATATTCTGTTTATTGCCAGCTACGTAGCCCGCCAATAACGGGCCTTTCGGCTCCGCTCAAGGACCGTCATTGGCTACTGCATTAATATGCGCAAAGTCCTTTTTCAGGCAGGCGAAATGGTTCTTGCTCAGTCTGACGTCACGCCGGGCAGTAGCCAAAATCTCATATCCCGTATCATTCACGCGTGAGGGATAGAAGCGGTATGAGCCGCCGGGCAGGACGACTGAGGCATGACTGATGGGGGCTCGGAGCCTGCGGAGAGACCACAGCAGGCATAAGCCGAAGCGGCCTGCACAAGGTGAATAATAGCGGATAGCCCGACCCTTGGTTTCTCCTAAGCAAGGAGATGATTTTAAGATGCCGAGCTACTTTTGCTTGCTTAGGAGAAACCAAGGGGCACGCCCAAAAAAAGCAACAGCTATTGAAGCATACTCTTGCTAAACGTAAGAGCAGCTCCAATAGCCGTTTGCCGAAAATTCTACTATCTACTTTTCTTATCTATTGTTCATGGTTAATCACTTCCCACGCTAATGTTGATGCAATCTCCATTTGGGCAACCAGGATCGCATGGTATTGGGGAATTGTAGTCATCTGTATCTCCACAAGAGTTGGTGGTCTCGAACTGTGCCGTGATTGGATTGCCCAATGATCCGTTTGGCACAACAAAGAATCTCACTGTTTCTGGTGAGCTGCTTGTTGCTGGATTTACTGTCATGGTTTGACCATCCAGCACAATCTCAATCAGTTCACCGGAAGGCTCAAAGTCCCAGGTGACCTCTACATCTACGAAAGCAGAACTTAATCCGTTACTTGCATCGTAGGTACATGGCCCCACATCTACATCCGTTATCGAAAGGGAGCAGGTAAAGGGAGCACAAGATACCGGAGCACTGTAAAACTCTGTATCCGAGCAAGAGCTCAAAGCTTCGAACTGAGCTGTGACCAAATTGCTGGAAGACCCGTCTGCCGGCATGATAAACTGGACCAAGGACGGATTAGTAGCTCCATTCACGATATCGATTGTTTGAGGAGATCCGCCGTTTATATCCACCAGGATGTTTCCATTGACAGCGTTTGCCCAATCAACATATACGTTTACTTCAACCGAGCTTTGACCGGTAGACGAATTGTAAGAACAAGGACTTACGACCACGTTGCTGATCAAGACATCGCAGGAAGTCATAGCAAAGAGTCCGAGGTCGCAGGTAAGATCGACATCATTGGCTGCCAGCGAAACGATACCCGTGATCGTACCATCCGAATCAATTGTATTATCATTACCAACACCTGTGGGTGATGGGGTCATACCAGCCGGTGGAGTAAACACCAGGAAGTAATCGCCTGCGGGTAAGTTGGGAAATATAAAGTGTCCTGTGTTATCTGTTACGGTAAAGTTGACATAATTATCAGTATTCGGATCTGCAATACCGTCTCCATTGTCCTGATAGATAGCCACATTAACCGCCGGAATACCGGGTTCTCCTGGATCTTGGATGCCATCCTGATCGAGGTCATTCCAAACGAAGTCACCGTGCGCAGCCGGATCGATTGGTTCAATGGCTATACCCACTTTGATAGGCTCTGAAGGCAGCACTGGATTTCCGTAGGTATCATTCGCAATATAACCGAAGGAGTTCCATGCGATTTCGCCATTGGTAGGCGCATTAACTGGTGCTCTCATTTCCCAGAACAGATTAAGACATTCTCCGGGATTGACGACGATGGTACCAAAATCAAATTTCAATGATGATACCGAGGTAATTGGATTTGGCGGAGCTGTGGTCCAGTTAGGAGCAGTACAGCCCGGTGGCCCTGTCGGCTCTATGCCTTCGGCCGACCTACACGGATTCTTTTCTGTACTATAGTAAACGGTGACACCTGCTGGTGCGGTTACCGGACCTGCAAGCACAGGTTCCCATTCGGTATCCCTTGGAGAAAGGTCAATGACCCCTGCATCCCCAAGATGCGGGAGTATGTCGATCAAGACGATATCAGTCATAGGAACTGTACCGGTATTGCATACATCGAGTGTGTAATCTGCCAATCCACCAGGGGTGGTAAGTCCGGAGTCCGGATATTTGGTCCATTGTGTATCCAACTGTCCTTTGACGAGTTTTTCCGAGTCCAGGGCAGGGATCAATTCTACGGTAAAGTTTCCAACATCACCGCAGAGTAGTTCAGTTGTATTGCCGTCTCCATCAAGATCATATATATCCGGGTCTTGGTTGGAACCCCAACATTGATTCTCGGTGTTATCGCTGGTTTGGTATACTATATTTTCCACGAGGTTGTAGCCTCCAATGGCGGTGTTGAGCACCTCAACGTCATACTCGATATTGATAAGCTCACCTGGTTGCAGGTCATAGTTTTCCCATTCCCAGATGAGTAAGGTTCTACCTGTTCCATTATAGTTTGGAATAGACGTAAAGGTGGGAAGTGGTGCATCAATTGCGCCGGCACTCTGTCCTGTTTTGACCCATGAGCCTGGCACATACTCGAGGTATATAGGCAACAAATCATAAAGTACAGGATTGCTGGCAGGGGTCGAAGTTGAACTTCCGTTTTTAACGGTAATTTGCCAGGTCACGATATCTCCATGCAAGAAGTCATCGCCAGTTTCTACTTCATATTTGTTGGGATCTGGTATGGTACCAGTAGCCAGTGCAACGATGTTAGTATCATCACATGGCGAACCTGCTAAGGGATAAGTTAGTGGGCCAGTTTCAGTTACGGTAACACAATTGGTTGCTACGCCAATCGGGGCATCATCCAGTACATCGTAAACAATATTGATTGGTTCATAATCATCAAAACCTGCAGGAACATCGCCTCCTGTAAAACACAATCGGACAGCATCCACATAATCTCCGGTAGGAATCGACCCATCAAGGAAATTGACAAAGGCATCATCGTCTACAGCATAAGTTCCTGCTAGTGTCCATGTGGGATTCAGGTCGGTTTGATACTCCACAGTTATATTGAGAGGAGTATAAATCCCTCCGTAATAGAACTTTCCGGTATTGAGTCCACGTACCCTTAACCCTTCTGGCAACATGTCAACGATGCACAAACCGGACACATCTTCGTTACCTGTGATTTCGAACTCAATTTCGTAGTCTCCCTGCATTCCTGGGTATCTATCCGTTACGTCATCGGTTTTCCAGGATGAGATCAGTGGATTAGAGCCAGGTATATTATGATCATAGCCAGGCGTGAGTGAGACTGTTGGCTCCCCATAGAGTGTATAGGTAACATCAGCCTCATTATGCACCAGATCTCCTTGACTGAAACTGGAACTGGGCAAGGTTGCTGAGACACGCCTCCAGACACATTCTCCACCTTCTAATAAGTCAGGTGCAATAGTCCAGGTCACAGTATGATTAGTGGCATTGTAAACCCCGCCGTTAGTAGACTCAACATATACTGCTCCGGGAGGAAGCTGATCCACAATAGTGACAGTAGACGAAGGCTCCAGAACACCATTGGAGGTACAGTTCTGACATTCATTACAAATTCTTACTTGCCAGGTGGTTATTCCATCTACCGGTCCCTCCACAACCGTATACTTGCTGACATCCATTCTGTCTTCCGCAGTAGCAGTGGTCGACACCTCATTCGATGTTACGGATGCGGCATTGGTGCCGGATATAACGGCCGTATTTGTAGCAACCGTTCCATTTGGTGTAGGCCCATTGGGAAACCTGACTCTAATTCTCACCTGGCCCGTCGAGCCTGCTAACAATGGGTCAATAAAGTCGAAAGTCACGGTATGATTAACCGGGTCATAGGTATGACCAGTAGTATGCACAGATCCGAGAGCTGCCAGGTATTCCATCTCTGGAGGCAGTGCATCGACAATTTGCACCCCGGTACAATTGGTTGTTGTGCTCGGACATGCATATTGTAGGGTGTAGTCTATCCACACCCCCGTTTGTGTTGTAGTGAAATTTACGGACTTGGTTATGTCCAGCTGCGCATGAGCAGCAAGAGAACCCAGTACGAGTAAAAGTACAAGGGTTAAAATGTGTTTCATAAGCGTCAAAATGACAGGTGGCTGGGAACCACTAGAAGTGATAGTTATTTAGCTATGTTCCCTTCAATCTTTTACTTCAATGGTGAATGAAAGAAAGCCCCCACCAACTAGTGGCGAAGGGCTTTCCAATCCCACCATTAAGCAAATTTTGGATTCTTTGAGCGCTTAATGATAGTGTGATAGTTGTTTTGACACGGGCTGGGGTGAAGCCAACTCCGTACTGCTCTTATAGTTCAAAATCCGTTCCAAAAAGATCGAAAAAGTGTTTGAGTTGAAACAAAGACAGGAAGAATCAAAACATTATGCGAGCCGTCATAGCTAAAGCTCTACACGAATGAGTTTTAGTCATTGTTTGGTGCAGATAATTACTATATTTACTCAGTTTTTGCATTAAGGTTAGGTTTTTATCTATCCTGTTGGTTGGGTCACTCCCCACAAGTGGTCCAACCTTTTTTTGTGTCCAGGTGGTTAAGCCCTGCGCAAACACGCTGAATATGTTTCAATAACCTTGCCAAGCAAAGTTATTGGAACACTAAGGAGCAAAAAAAATCCCCCCGCTGCAAGGAGCAACGGGGGGAAGCCAAATAACCAATACATTATTACCTCATGACACCAACTGTCCCGGATTTCTCCTCGACATGGAATTTAGAAGTTGCAACTGTATAGAAGTAGTAGGCTGAGGTATTACGGATGCCTGCAAGCATTTCGTAGTTATAGAACTCAATTCCTGACACTTTCTCCAGTGCATTTTCATCTCTGAACACTTCTCTACCTAGTTCGTCAAAGAGCAATAATGTTACATTAATCCATTCATCATTATCGGGCAAGACATTGTCCCAGTGGTTGCGCAACTGAAGTCCCTGGGGTGCCCAGAGAACTGCTGATTGTGTTTCCACTTGAGGACTCTTACCAGTATCGAGCACGTTGTCATCAGTTTCCAGGCCACCGACACCACAGTTGCCTACAGCCATGTAGACTGTAGTCACGGCGCATTGGCCAGACAGATTACAACCAGTCACTTCCATAACTTCATCTCCATCAAATCCAGGTAGCGGTGTGTAGGTAAAGCAATTGTTCTCCAGCCCTTGCAGACTACAGTTGAACAATGTCTGTACGTTTGAAATGTCCACAGGCCCTGCGATATCACAGAACTCCACACAAACCTGAATTGGGGTCATTACTTCGGTACAAGCATGCATTTCGGGTATGCAAGTATCGATAATGATCGGAGCTTCAACAAGAATCTCCACCAATGCGGAGGCTTCTCCACCATAACCATCACAAACAGTGTAGGTAAAGTAATCCGTTCCGTAGAAGCCATCGTTTGGAGTGTAGATAAAGCTGTTTCCGTTCTGAAGTACCTGACCATTCGCAGCGGTAAAGAAACCACATACGCTAAGTTGGTCAGCATCTTCGTCTGTATCATTACTAAGTACCGAGATTGTTACTGGTCCACCTTGAGCAGAAGCATAGTCAGTGGTTGCAACCGGAGGCGTATTGCCATCACAGTCACCCACTTCAACAATAATCAGTACATCATCGCAGTTGCCCATATTATCACAAGCAGAAACCAGGATCTGGTCGGTGCCGATGAATGATGGTACTGGTGTGTATCGGATGCAGTTATCAGGGAGGATAAACAATCCACAATCAAAGGAGGTTGTTGCACTCACAATGTTGAAGTTATCCAGTGCACAGAACTCAGGACAAACCAGTACTGGTGTCATTGGGTAAGTGCATACATTGATATCTGCATTGTTACATTCACATGAAGCTACTTGAACCGTAACTGTTCCGTTGACAGGTACACCAAACTCATTACAGGCAGAGTAGGAGAAGCTATCCGTTCCACTGAAGCCATTGTTAGGTGTATAGACAACCACTGTTCCCAGTTGAGAGACCGTACCATTGTTTGGCACTCCCAGCCCACAGATGTTAAGCGCAGTACCGGTTGGATTCACATCATTAGACAGTACTTGTACTGTTACTGGTGAATCACAACTTGTTTGTGCTACATCATTGGACACGATTGGGTTCTGCGGCTGCTGAACGCAGTTTACGGTCACTGTAACTGTAGCAGTCGTAGTAGCACCGTTTTGCCCGCATAATCCGTAGGTGAAAGTATCAGTACCTGTGAATCCAGGATTTGCAGTGTACTGAATCGCCTGACCTTGTAGATAGGCTGCACCGTTAGTAGCAGGTCCTATTGAACAAATGGCCAAAGCTCCTCCTGATGGATTACTGTCATTAGCCAGTACCTGTACTGTAATGGTCTCCTGACAATTTGCAGTCGCGAAATCATCGTTAGGAACCGGATCAGTAGGTTGTACGCAGTTAACTACAACAGATACTGTCGCAGTCAGCAGGTTGCCATTGGTGCCGCAGATGCTGTAGGTGAAGCTATCTGTTCCATTGAAGTTAGCATTCGGTGTATAGATAATGTTCGATCCCGACTGAACAGCCGAACCGTTGTAAGCTGAGCCTACAGCACAGATCGACAATGGAGTTCCTCCCGGATTGATATCATTGGCTAATACAGCGATCGTAACCGGATTTCCACAATTAGTTGTTGCATTGTCGTTTACTGGGGTAGGCTGTTGAGGCGCTACACAGTCGACAGATACGGTAACTGTTGCAGTTGATCCGGCACCACTTGCGCCGCAAAGCGTGTAAGTAAAGCTATCGAATCCGCTGAAGCCGGCGTTAGGCGTATAAATCACATTACTACCTGAAATCACCGCAGTACCATTGTAGGCAGTACCTACAGAGCAGATGCTTAGGTTCATACCAGTAGGGTTCTGATCATTAGCCAACACGGCTACCGTAACCGGATTTGTGCAGTTGGTTGAAGCAGAATCGTTCAGAGCTGTTGGCTCCTGGGGCTGCACACAATCGACTGATACCGTAACAGTAGCTGTAGATCCGTTTCCATTGCTTCCACAAAGTGTGTAAGTGAAGCTATCGAATCCGCTGAAGCCAGCGTTCGGTGTGTAAATCACATTAGATCCAGAGATCACAGCAGATCCATTGAAGGCCTGTCCTACAGAGCAGATCGTCAGATTAGCTCCACCAGGATTCAGATCATTCGAAAGAACTGATATCGTAACTGGATTCGTGCAATTAGTAGACGCAGAGTCGTTTAGAGCTGTCGGCTCTTGTGGCCCTACACAATCAACTGCTACAGTAACTGTGGCTGTTGACCCAGTGCCATTCGTTCCACAAAGGGTGTAGGTGAAGGTATCAAAGCCGCTAAAGCCAGTGTTAGGTGTATAGATCACATTGGAACCAGAGATCACGGCAGATCCATTGAAGGCCTGTCCTACTGAGCAGATTGTCAAGTTTGCCCCACCTGGATTCAAATCATTAGACAGTACCGATACAGTAACTGGATTAGTACAGCTGGTTGTTGCAGAATCATTCAGAGCTGTAGGCTCTTGAGGCTGCACACAATCTACGGCTACGGTTACTGTTGCAGTAGATCCGTTTCCATTGCTTCCACAAAGTGTGTAAGTAAAGCTGTCAAATCCGCTGAAGCCTGCATTCGGGGTGTAAATTACATTTCCACCAGAGAGTACAGCCGTACCATTGAAGGTCTGACCTACAGCACAAATCGTCAAATTAATTCCTGATGGATTCAAATCATTAGACAGTACTGAAATCGTCACTGGATTACCACAGTTAGTCGATGCGGAGTCATTTAGAGCGGTTGGCTCCTGAGGCTCTTCACAATCCACAGCTACCGTTACGGTTGCCGTAGATCCAGCACCATTTACGCCACAGAGGGTATAAGTGAAGCTATCAAATCCATTGAAGTCTGCATTTGGAGTGTACACTATGCTGCTGCCAGATAGTGATGCTACACCATTGAATGCTTGTCCTACTGAACAAATGGTCAAAGCTGCATTCGTTGGATTCAGATCATTGGCTAGCACTGAGATGGTAACCGGCTCCGAGCACGTCGCCGAAGCAATGTCATTCATTGCCATAGGATCTTCGGGCTCTTCGGGCTCATCACAATCAACTGCAACTGTAACAGTAGCTGTAGATCCAATACCGTTTTGACCACAAAGTGTGTAGGTAAATGAATCAAATCCGCTGAAGGTTGGATTCGGAGTGTAGATGATCGAGTTTCCGGATAGCGTCGTTGTACCGTTCATAGACTGTCCTAGTGAACAAATCGTCAATGCTGTTGCATTTGGATTCAGGTCGTTAGTAAGAACAGAAACAGTTACTGGTTCACCGCAATTTGCGTATGCAATGTCATTCACAGCGACTGGCTGCTCTGGTTCTTCAGGTTCAACACACTCCACAGCAATTGTAACAGAGGTGGTAGATCCGATTCCGTTTTCACTACAAAGCGTGTAGGTGAAAGTATCAAATCCATTGAAGTCTGCATTTGGCGTGTAGATGATGGTACCTCCTGATTGTGTTGCCATTCCGTTCAGAGGTTGCCCTACAGAACAAATGCTCAGTGCAGCACCAGATTGGCTCAGATCATTGCTAAGAACATCAATTGTAACTGATTCGTCACAGTTGGTTGAAGCAATGTCACCCACTGCCAATGGCTCCTGTGGTTCCAGGCAATCGACAGCCACCGTTACAGTCGCTGTAGAGCCTACTCCGTCTTGATCGCAAAGCTCATAAGTAAATGAATCAAATCCACTGAAATTCGCATTTGGAGTGTAGACTACATTCGAACCTGAAAGTACAGTGGTACCGTTCAATGGTTGACTTACAGAACAAACACTCAATGGAGTTGCAGTAGGGTTATAATCATTTGAGAGCACCTGTACAGTTATTGACTCGCCACATTCGGTCATAGCAGTGTCATTGGCTGCTTCCGGCTCTTCAATGTCCTCACAATCTACATCTACTACTACAGTAGCAGTTGATCCCACACCATCTTCTGTACAGATCGTGTATTCGAAAGAATCGAATCCGGTAAATCCATACAAAGGTGTGTAGAGCACTACACCGTTTGCAAAAGTAGTCGTACCATTCAAAGGCTGTGCTACAGAACAGATCGTAAGAGCTGTGCCTGCTGGACTGATGTCATTGGACAAAACCTGAATGCTGACTGGCTCGGTGCAAAGTGTGCTGATCACATCATCAATAGCGGTAGGCTCCTCAATTTCGTAGCAATCAACGTCGATCACAACAGTTGCAGTAGCCTCTTCTCCGCTTTCATTACAAACAGTATAATTGAATACGTCATATCCAATAAACTCTTCGTATGCACTATAGATCAATTGACCTCCTACAAGGATCACTGTGCCATTGTATGGCTGATCATAATCACAAATGCTGAGTGTTTCTCCCGCAGGATCAGAATCGTTCGCCAGCACATCAAGTACCTGGTCTTCACAGCTAGCTGTAAACACATCATCAAGGGCTTCCACAGGATCTGTACAGCCAACGGTGATTTCATAGCAGTATTCCTGACAGACTAGCGTAATTGGATTACAAACTGTAATCACCATTGTTTCTGTCACGTTTTCGAAACCAGGAAGTGGCGTATAGTAGACACAGTCACCATCAAGGTTCAGACTGCATTCGAACACAACATTTACTTCCATGATTTGATCATCAGCAGATAGACCATCCAGACAAATCTCCAAAGTGGTAATCGGCTCGGTGCAGAGGCTCGTAGAACCATTGCATTCCAGTGTAACTGGCTCTTGCGAGATAATTACTTCTTCATCAATTACACCAGCGTCTAGAGATGGATCATTTTGTCCCCCGCTCAGGAATACGATGTCACTGTTTCCATCAACAGCATCTGCATCACTATCGAACTCATCATTACCCATGTTGGCGTCTGTCAATTCATAGCCTACAGGAGTCTGGAAGTGTACGTAATAGGAGCCATCTTGTAGATCAGTAAAGATGTAGTATCCATCCTGATCAGTGATGGTCACATCGATAGGCATTCCACTGGCAGTATAAAGAATCACGGTGATTCCCTCCAGACCTGTTTCATCTGATCCCTGCAGACCATCCTCATTTTCATCATACCAGACATAGTCACCCAGGCTGTTCATGATCTCATCTGTCTGACCGATATAGCTCGAAGGATCTTCATCTTCCGGGCTTGGAATCGGATCTCCAGAACCGTCGACAGCCGGATCACCATTTTCGTCAACAGGATCACCCGTTACAGTAGCTATGTTGGTGTACAAGCCATCTCCTGCGATTCCGTTTAGCGTGCAACTTGCTGTTTCACCAGCGGCAAGCAAAGGAATCGTACAAACAGCTCCCTCCATATTATCAACCACTTCTACGTTCGCCAAGTCAAGTGTACCAGTGTTCGTCACAAAATAGTCCCAGGTAACCTGATCACCGACCTGAATTGCCGGAACATCAAGGCCCGCAGGGAAATCTGCATCCGCACCGTTGGTTCTCTTCTCTACTTCTATGGATGCAGTTCCTTCTGGAACTCCTTCATAATGTGAGTAGTCCGTATCTTCCGGATCAGGAAGTGGATTTCCATTGGCATCTGTGGCTGGGTTACCATTTTCGTCAACTGGATCTCCAGTAGCGATTGCAAGGTTTTCGTAAGGACTAGACCCTGCGATTCCTATCATACTACAAGTGGTACTGATTCCAGCAGGAAGGAATGGAATAGTACAGATTGCACCTTCCACATCATCCACCACAGTTACATTTGCCAGGTCAACTGTACCATTGTTAGTGACCACATAAGACCAGGTTACTTGCTCGCCTTCTGCGATTTGTGGTACAGCAGGATCAGAAGCAGAATCAGCATCAATTCCGTTGGTGTACTTCTCAACATCAATGCTGGCAACAGGATCGTCTGAGCCGCTATAATGCGAAGTATCCTGATCAGACACGTCACCTAGAGGATCACCATTAGCGTCAACCGCTGGATCACCATTCTCATCGACTGGTTCACCAGTTGCAGTACCCACATTCTCGTACAGACCATTGCCGGCAACACCAACAAGATCACAAACTGCATCTGCTCCAGCAGGCAAAAATGCAATTGTACAAACCTGACCTTCTACATCATCTACCACTTGTACGTTTGCAAGATCAAGGGAACCAGTGTTGGTTACTACATACTCCCATGTCACTTGATCACCAATCATCAGTTGAGGCACATCGGAGCCAAAGGCACTATCTGCATCCGCTCCATTTGTTGACTTCTCGATGTCAATGGAAGCAATCTGAACTGGAACACCAATGTAGTTTGATGGATCATCATCTGATACTTCCGGTAATAGATTGCCATCAGCGTCAGTTGCAGGATCACCATTTTCATCGACCGGGTCACCGGTTACAGTACCCAGGTTGCTATAGTCTCCGTTGATCGCAGTCCCACTGTAGCTGCAGGTGCTACTTGTACCTGCTGGCAGGAATGGTAGCGTGCAAATCGGACCTTCCATATCATCTACGACTTCTATGTTTACAAGGTCAAGCGTTCCGGTATTGGTAACCAGGTATTGCCAGATCACCTGACCACCCTGATTGATCAGCGGCACATCGCTGTCGCTAATGTTATCCGCGTCCATTCCATTGGTTGACTTTTCAAGGCTGATATCAGCAATTCCAACAACAGTACCTACGTAGTTAGATGGATCTTCATCAGTAGGTGATGGAAGCGGGTCGCCATTTGCATCCACCGCAGGGTTGCCATTCTCGTCTACCGGATCACCAACTACAGATCCGATGTTTCCATATGGACCAGCAGCAGCTACTCCAGTATGATTACAGCTTGCAGATTCACCAGCAGGTAAGCTGGCAAGAACACAAATCAGACCTTCCTTGTCATCGTTCACTTGTACATCTACAAGATCAACCGTACCTGTGTTTACAACCACATATTCCCAACTAACCAGTCCACCGTCCTGTATCTGTGGAATGATGTCAGTATTCACATCGTCAGCATCAAATCCATTAGTGTACTTTTCGATATCGATTGAAGTTACTGGTTCATCAACACCGGTGTAATGTGAAGGATCATCATCACTTACTTCCGGAAGTGGATTTCCATTTTCATCGAGTACAGGGTCTCCATTCTCGTCGACCGGAGTACCGGTAGCTACTGCAACATTGACATAGTCACCGAGTTGAGCAACATCGCTGTGATTGCAGGTGCTAGACATGCCAGCAGGTAGCAACTGAATGGTGCAAATCATACCTTCGATGTCATCGATTACTTCAACGTTGGCCAGATCAACATTACCTGTATTGGTAACCTCGTAAGTCCAGCTAACTTCGTCGCCTTCCATGATTACTGGAATCGAAGGATCGGATGCCAAGTCAGCATCAACACCATTTGTAGACTTTTCTACTACAATTGATGCTACCGCATCATCCTCTCCGATGTAGTGCGAAGGATCTTCATCCTGAGCGTCAGGAAGAGGATTGCCTGAAGGATCAGTAGCAGGATTACCATTTCCATCAACAGGTTCACCAGTAGCTGTTGCAAGGTTTGAGTACAAGCCTGAATCGGCAACTCCCTGTAGTTCACAAACTGAGTTAGACCCAGCAGGCAACAAAGGAATGACACAAACCTGACCTTCCATATCATCAATAATGGTCACATTAGCAAGATCAGTGGTTCCACTGTTTGTTACAACATATTGCCAGGTCACTGTTTCTCCGATTCCCAGAACTGGCACATCTGAATCAGTTGCAGCATCTGCATCTGCTCCGTTTGTGAACTTCTCTAGATCGAAACCAACCTGAGGCACTTCCTCACCCTGGTAGTGGGAAGGATCTTCGTCTGTTGGATCAGGAATCGGATCACCGTTGCTATCCACAGCTGGATCGCCGTTTTCATCAATTGGATCACCAGTAACTGTCGCTACATTGGCATAAAGACCAACTCCGGCAATTCCACTGAAGTTGCAAGTTGCTACTCCTCCTGCGGGCAAGAGGGCAATATCACAAATTTGTCCTTCCATGTCATCCACTACGGTAACGTTCGCGAGGTCGACTGTACCAGTATTAGTTACAGTGTATTGCCAGGTTACCATCTCCCCTGCAAATACAACAGGCACATCAGCTCCAACTGGTGAATCTGCGTCAGCACCGTTAGTGGTTTTTTCCACCACAATTCCGGCCACTGGATCGTCGACTCCTGTGTAGTGAGAAGGATCTTCGTCACTCGGTGAAGGTATTGGATCACCATTAGCATCTGTTGCCGGATCGCCGTTTTCATCAACAGGATCTGCGACTACGGTTGCTAGATTTGCGTAATCTCCGAGTGTCGCCACACCAACGAAATTACAGCTTGCACTTTCGCCTACTGGCAATGAAGGAAGAACACAAATCTGACCTTCCTGGTCATCCGTCACTACAACGTTGACCAAATCCAAGGTACCTGTGTTGGTCACGACATACTCCCAGGTTACCTGATCGCCAACCATGATCTGAGGCACATCAGTTCCGTTAGGGTTGTCAGCATCGACATTATTTGTCGATTTCTCGATAACAATAGACGCCACTCCCTCTTCAACACCGATGTAGTTTGATGGATCTTCATCTTCTACCGGAGGAAGCAAGCTTCCATCAGGACCGGTTGCAGGATTACCATTCTCATCAACTGGAACACCAATTACAGATCCCAGATTTTGGTAGGCTCCGGCACCAGCTGTTCCTGTCAATATACATACATCCGACTCTCCGGCAGGTAACAGCGCGATTGTACACACAGCACCTTCCAAATCATCTGTCACAATAACATTTGCCAAATCCAGAGTTCCGGTATTCACAACAGTATAGGTCCAGGTAACTGTGCCACCCTCATTGATGACTGGCACATCCGCACCAGCTGGAGAATCTGCATCAGCACCGTTCGTCCACTTTTCAATTTCAATTGAAGCAGTAGGAGCAACAGTGGAAATAACTGCTATATCGTGATCATCCTCGTCCGCACCATTCGTTGAGTTCACAACATCGTCGATCACAGGATCCGTGTTATCTGTATCCGGTGTTGAGTCAATATCGACAACTGCATTCCCTCCACTGTCAGTAGCAGCAGTAATTTCTGCTGAGTTAACAATGTCTCCGAAGAATCCTTCATTGACATCACAGACAATCGTAACCGTTTGAGAAGTACCAGCAGGTACATCTATCAAGGTGTCGTAGTTTGCAGTCGAATTCATGCTAGTCCATCCGGCATCATTGAGGCTCAAGCCAGCTGGCAGGTAGTCGGCAAGCTGAATGTTATATGCGTCAATGGTACCCTGATTGATCACCTCTATCTCGTAGGTTACTGTGCTGACTCCTGGAATTAGAGGAGTGTCAGAAACTGAAGCAACAGTTTTGATCAAAGCAAGGTCAAACACGCCAATTGCGATTGTTGCAATATCGTGATCGTCTTCATCCCCCATATCCGGATCCAATTCATCATCTACAACCGCATCACCATTAATATCATCTGGAGTTGAATCATCATCAATAATATCTACTCCTCCAGGACCAGCATCATCGCTGATCTCTGCTGCATTCACAATAGTTTCAGGAGCTCCACTAGCCACTGTAAACTGAATCGTAATAATTTCTGAAGCACCGCTGGCAACATCCAGGGTGGTATTGTAAGTCGCCACATTGCCTGTCTGTGACCAACCTGCATCATTAAGTGTTAGTCCGGCGGGGATATAATCTACAACTGAGATGTTTGTCGCATCCAGGATTCCCTGGTTGTAAACTTCTATTTCGAAAACAACGGTAGCGCCAACCATTAAAGGACTATCCGTTCCAATCTCATTTACTCTCTTTTGTAGTGCCAAATCGAACTGAGAAACATTTACTGTCGCTCGGTCATGATCATCCTCATCATCCGGATTTGGATCAATTTCATCATTCACCACTGGATCGTCGTTTTGAGTATCCGGAGTTGAATCTTCATCGTTCACAGGCTCACCATTTGGTCCATCTGCATCGGAAATTTCCGCAAAGTTGACAATTGGTCCTGTATATCCATTCTCGACTTCGAAAGAAATCGTGATTACTTGCGATTGACCAGCTGCAATGCTCAACAAATTGTTGTACGAAGCATTTCCATTGGCATCAAGTGTCCAGTTTGGATCAACCAATTCTACTCCTCCGGGAATGTAATCGATAACCGCAATATTTGTTGCATCTACATCTCCCTGATTGAATACTTCGATATTGAAGGTTAAATCTCCGCCAGGCAATAGTGGATCATCAGTGAAAGCACTGTTGACACTCTTACGCAAGGCAAGGTCGAAGGTTTCCACAACAAAAGTGGCTACATCATGATCATCCTCATCTCCATTTGTACCATCAACCACGTCGTCCACAACAGGATCATCATTGAGCGTATCAGGAGTAGAATCATTATCAACAGGATTTGCTCCTGCTGAGTCTTCTGCCGAAGCGATTTCCGCGAAGTTCTCCACAGTTCCGGAAGCCAGCAGAGATATCTCAAAGGCAATCTGAACGGTTTGAGAAGATCCTGCAGCTACATCAATTCCACTGGAGTAAGTAGCTGTTCCATCTCCATTGTTGGTCCAGTTAATGTCATTAAGAATCAACTCGGATGGGAGATAATCCACTAGCATCACATTAAATGCATCTGCTTCACCCTGATTGATTACTTCAATATCATATACCACCGTGTTTCCAGCTTGTAATGGACTATCTGACATGACGGAATTCACTGTCTTTAGGAGAGCAAGATCAAACAGCGGAGCTGGCGGATCTGCTTCTATTACGACAGTAGCAACATCGTGATCATCTTCGTCGCCAGCGATATCCGCGATATTATCATCCACTGTTGGATCATCATTAGTGCTGTCTGGAGTTGAATCGATATCTGTTGTAGGATTGCCGTCTGCATCCAGTGCATCACTAATTTCAGCGTGATTATCAACGGAGCCTAATGTGCCTTGATCAACTGTAAAGCTCACAAAAATCGTCAGCGATTGTCCCGCAGGAACACTTAGAAGTGTATTGTAAGTAGCTGTACCATTTGCATTCTCAGTCCAATCTGTGTCAGCCAGACTTAGTCCACCTGGCAGATAGTCAGTTACTTCTATACCTGTTGCATCCTCTGAACCCTGGTTGAATACTTCGATGGCAAAAACAACTGTACTTCCCTGTAGAATCGGATTGCTTGACTGCACCGCGTCTACTGTCTTCCGAAGTGCCAGGTCAATAACCGGATCAGGCTCTACCTCGACAACTATATCGGCAATATCGTGATCATCCTCATCTCCACTGGTTGGGAAAATTGCATCATCAACAAGATCATCGTCATTGGTAGTGTCCGGGGTAGAGTCGGCATCTGTGGCAGGATTACCTGCTGCATCATTTGCCGCGCTAATCTCCGCAAGATTAGAAATTGTGCCTACTGTTCCTGCATCTACAATAAAGCTGATGGTAATCATTTGAGATTGCCCAGCCTGTATTGATAGTGGAGTGTCGAAAGTGGCAGTGGACCCTGAAGCAGTCCAGTTTGCATCTGACAAAGTCAGCCCCGTAGGCATATAATCCACAACCTGTATCCCTGTTGCGTCTTCTGTTCCCTGATTGAATACTTCAATCTCGTAAGTCACTGTCTGGCCTTCATAGATTGGGCTAGCAGTCGTTCCACTAAGTCTCTTTCTCAAAGCAAGGTCAATCACGGTTGGTGGGACCTCGCCTATTGTAACTGATTCTATATCATGGTCATCTTCATCGCCTCCGGCATTCAGGATTTCATCATCTACTAATGAATCATTGTTTGTTCCATCAGGAGTTGAATCAACATCCGATGCAGGATCACCGTTGCTATCTGAAGCAGCGCTCACCTCTGCATGGTTGTCCAGCGTTCCGACTGTGCCAGCAGCAACCGTAAATTCTATGGTCACTACTGTACTTTGTCCAGCAGGTAAACTCAAGGCTGTATTGTATGTTGCAGAAGTTCCAGAAAGGGTCCATCCCGCATCATTCAAGACCAATCCCGTCGGTATATAGTCCGTAATCTCAATCGCAGTAGCGTCTTCAGTTCCCTGGTTGAAGACTTCGATATCGTAGACTATGGTTCCACCTGCATACAAAGGACTGTCTGTACCTGCAGCATTAACTGTTTTTCTCAAAGCGAGGTCAAAAATCGGAGTCGGCGGAATTTCTTCTACCACTACGGATTCAACATCGTGATCATCTTCATCTCCACCAGCATTATTGATTTCATCATCAACTAGTGAATCTGTATTGTTCGTATCCGGGCTTGAATCAACATCAGTGGCTGCTCCGCCACCTGAATCAAGTGCAGCGCTAACCTCAGCATGGTTGTCCAAAGTTCCGCTAAATCCTGCATCAACTATTGTCACAATGCTGATCACCTGGCTTTGACCAGCTGCAATGCTCAACAAAGTATTGTAGGTCGCAGTGCTACCAGTTGCAGTCCAGGCTGCATCGTTCAAGCTCAGTCCAGTTGGAAGGTAGTCGATGATTTCAATAGCAGTCGCATCTTCAGTTCCCTGATTGAACACTTCGATGTCCCAGGTTACGGTTCCACCAGCATACAACGGATTGTTTGTTCCAGCAGTATTTAGCGTCTTTCTCAATGCGAGGTCAAAGATTGGCTCGACTTCCACTGTTACCGTTGCAAGGTCGTGATCGTCTTCATCACCTCCGGCATTTTGCAACTCATCGTCTACAACAACATCTGTGTTCACTGTATCCGGTGTAGAGTCAACATCTGTAGCGGCTCCTCCATTCGAATCCAGCGCAGCACTTACCTCGGCATGGTTATCCAATGTTCCGGCAAAACCGGCATCCACTGTTGTCACTATGCTGATTACCTGGCTTTGACCAGCTGCAATGTTCAACAAGGTATTGTAAGTCGCAGTTGTACCAGATCCGGTCCAGGCCGCATCATTCAGACTTAGTCCGGTTGGAAGGTAATCGATGATTTCAATCGCGGTCGCATCTTCGGTTCCCTGATTGAATACTTCGATATCCCAGGTAACAGTACCTCCAGCATAAAGCGGGCTGTTTGTTCCTCCGGTATTCAAGGTCTTTCTCAGAGCAAGGTCAAAGATTGGTGTCGGTGGAATCGCTTCGACCGTTACAGAGGCTACGTCATGATCATCTTCATCACCGCCTGCATTGTTGATTTCATCATCTACCAATGGATCAGTGTTACTAGTATCAGGTGTCGAATCAGTGTCTGTTGCTGCTCCTCCGGCTGAATCGAGTCCAGCACTTACCTCTGCATGGTTATCCAATGTTCCGGCAAAACCGGCATCCACTGTTGTCACTATGCTGATTACCTGGCTTTGACCAGCTGCAATGTTCAACAAGGTATTGTAAGTCGCAGTTGTACCAGATCCGGTCCAGGCCGCATCATTCAGACTTAGTCCGGTTGGAAGGTAATCGATGATTTCAATCGCGGTCGCATCTTCGGTTCCCTGATTGAATACTTCGATATCCCAGGTAACAGTACCTCCAGCATAAAGCGGGCTGTTTGTTCCTCCGGTATTCAAGGTCTTTCTCAGAGCAAGGTCAAAGATTGGTGTCGGTGGAATCGCTTCGACCGTTACAGAGGCTACGTCATGATCATCTTCATCACCGCCTGCATTGTTGATTTCATCATCTACCAATGGATCAGTGTTACTAGTATCAGGTGTCGAATCAGTGTCTGTTGCTGCTCCTCCGGCTGAATCGAGTCCAGCACTTACCTCTGCATGGTTATCCAATGTTCCGGCAAAACCGGCATCCACTGTTGTCACTATGCTGATTACCTGGCTTTGACCAGCTGCAATGTTCAACAAGGTATTGTAAGTCGCAGTTGTACCAGATCCGGTCCAGGCCGCATCATTCAGACTTAGTCCGGTTGGAAGGTAATCGATGATTTCAATTGCGGTCGCATCTTCAGTTCCCTGATTGAATACTTCGATATCCCAGGTAACAGTACCTCCAGCGTAAAGCGGGCTGTTTGTTCCTCCGGCATTCAAGGTCTTTCTCAAAGCAAGGTCAAAGATTGGCTCTTCCTCCACTGTTACAGAAGCAATATCATGATCGTCTTCATCACCACCTGCATTGTTGATCTCATCATCAACTAATGTATCCGTATTACTGACATCAGGTGTCGAATCTACATCCGTAGCTGCACCACCAGCAGAATCAAGGCCTGCACTGATTTCCGCATGATTGTCAAGTGTTCCTACGAAGCCTGCATCGACTGTGGTTACTATGCTTATCACCTGACTTTGTCCAGATGCAATACTCAACAAAGTATTGTAGGTTGCAGTCGTGCCTGAACCTGTCCAGGCCGCATCATTCAAGCTAAGACCAGTAGGTAGATAGTCGATTATTTCAATCGCTGTTGCATCCTCTGTTCCCTGATTGAATACTTCGATATCCCAGGTAACCGTACCACCAGCGTAAAGCGGGCTGCTTGTGCCTGCAGTATTCAATGTCTTTCTCAAAGCAAGATCAAAGATCATCAACTCTTCAACCGTCACTGTTGCAATATCATGATCATCTTCATCTCCGCCAGCATTCTGAACTTCATTGTCAACAACCGGATCAAGGTTTTCTGTATCAGGAGTTGAGTCAACATCCGTAACCGGATTTCCATCTCCATCTAAATCGGCACTAATCTCAGCATGGTTATCTAATGTTCCAACAAAACCAGCATCAACAGTGGTTACAATTGTAATAGTCTCGCTTTGCCCAACTGGAATATTCAAAAGAGTGTTGTAGGTCGCCGTGGAACCTGCAGCTGTCCAGCCAGCATCATTTAGACTCAGACCAGTTGGCAGGTAATCAACGATTTCTACACCAGTTGCATCGATAGTCCCTTGATTGAAGATTCGGATTTCCCAGGTTGCTGTACCATTAGCATAAAGTGGGCTATCGCTTCCTGCCAGGTTCAAGGTCTTGATCAATGCGAGGTCAAAGATTGGTTCAGTTGTCACAGTCACTGAAGCAATATCGTGATCATCCTCATCTCCACCGGCATTCAAAATTTCGTCATCAATCAGCACATCAGAGTTGCTAGTGTCCGGAGTCGAGTCAATATCTGTTGCAGCACCTCCTGCCGTATCAAATGCAGCGCTAATCTCAGCATGGTTATCAAGCGTGCCTTCAAATCCAGCATCCACGGTAGTCACTATACTGATTACCTGGCTTTGCCCTGCCAAAATACTCAATGGGGTGTTGTAGGTAGCTGTAGATCCTGATCCAGTCCAATTAGCATCGTTCAATGACAAACCAGTTGGCAGGTAGTCAATAATTTCTACCCCTGTCGCATCAGCTGTACCCTGATTGAATACTTCGATTTCCCAGGTCACTGTGCCCCCTGGATAGAGCGGGCTACTTGTGCCTGCCATATTCAATGACTTTCTCAATGCGAGATCAAATATTGGCTCCTCAATTACGATCACCGAAGCAATATCATGATCATCCTCATCTCCGCCAGCATTGTTGATTTCATTGTCAACCAATGTGTCAGTATTGCTTGTATCTGGAGTTGAGTCTATGTCTGTTACAACTCCTCCACTTGAATCCAGAGCAGCACTGACCTCCGCATGGTTATCCAATGTACCAACAAAACCGGCATCAACAGTGGTTACAATGCTGATTACCTGGCTTTGACCAGCTGCAATACTCAATAGGGTATTGTAGGTTGCTGTGTTTCCAGACCCAGACCAGTTAGCATCATTCAAAGACAATCCAGTAGGCAGATAATCAATAATTTCCACACCTGTCGCATCGGCTGTTCCTTGATTGAATACTTCAATATCCCAAGTCACTGTGCCACCTGGATAAAGTGGGCTACTAGTTCCTGCGGCATCCAAAGTCTTTCTCAATGCAAGGTCGAAGATTGGCTCCTCAATCACTGTAACTGACGCAATATCGTGATCATCCTCATCTCCACCGGCATTGTTGATTTCATTATCAACCAATGTGTCAGTATTACTGGTATCTGGAGTTGAATCAATATCAGTTACAGCTCCTCCGCCCGAATCCAGGGCAGCACTAACCTCAGCGTGGTTGTCAAGTGTACCTACAAAACCTGCGTCTACAGTAGTCACTATGCTGATCACCTGGCTTTGTCCAGCTGGGATGCTCAACAGTGTATTGTAAGTCGCGGTTGATCCAGAACCAGACCAGGCCGCGTCATTCAAACTTAAGCCAGTAGGCAGATAGTCGATGATCTGAACGCCAGTCGCATTCTCCGTTCCCTGGTTGAAAACTTCGATATCCCAGGTTACTGTTCCACCTGGATAGAGCGGGCTGCTTGTGCCTGCTGCATCCAGCGTCTTTCTCAAAGCAAGGTCAAAGATCGGTTCTTCGATAACCGTTACTGATGCAATATCGTGATCATCCTCGTCGCCACCAGCATTGTTGATTTCATTGTCGACCAATGTATCAGTATTGCTGGTATCTGGAGTTGAATCAATATCAGTTACAGCTCCTCCGCCCGAATCCAGGGCAGCACTAACCTCAGCGTGGTTGTCAAGTGTACCTACAAAACCTGCGTCTACAGTAGTCACTATGCTGATCACCTGGCTTTGTCCAGCTGGGATGCTCAACAGTGTATTGTAAGTCGCGGTTGATCCAGAACCAGACCAGGCCGCGTCATTCAAACTTAAGCCAGTAGGCAGATAGTCGATGATCTGAACGCCAGTCGCATTCTCCGTTCCCTGGTTGAAAACTTCGATATCCCAGGTTACTGTTCCACCTGGATAGAGCGGGCTGCTTGTGCCTGCTGCATCCAGCGTCTTTCTCAAAGCAAGGTCAAAGATTGGCTCCTCAATAACTGTCACAGAAGCTATATCGTGATCATCCTCATCACCACCTGCGTTATTGACTTCATTGTCAACCAGGGTATCGGTATTATTGGTATCTGGAGTTGAATCCACATCCGTTGCAGCCGCCCCTACAGAGTCTAGACCTGCGATAATCTCTGCATAGTTATCAAGCGTTCCCACGAAACCAGCATCTACAACCGTTGTTATGCTGATTACTTGGCTCTGTCCTGCAGCAATACTTAACAAAGTGTTATAGGTTGCAGTAGTACCCGAACCCGTCCAGGAAGCATCGTTAAGGCTCAGACCAGTTGGCAGATAATCAATGATCTGCACACCTGTCGCGTCTTCAGTTCCCTGGTTGAATACTCTGATTTCCCAGGTTACAGTCCCACCGGGATATAAAGGACTGTCTGTACCAGCAGCATCCAGGGTCTTAATAAGAGCTAAGTCATAAATCGGAGCTGCTCCTACATTCACTGTCGCAATATCATGATCGTCTTCATCACCACCAGCATTGTTGATTTCATCGTCCACAAGTGTGTCAGTGTTGCTAGTGTCTGGAGTACTATCTATATCACTCACAGTTTCTCCTGCAGGTCCATCAGCATTGCTAATTTCTGCGTGGTTGGAAGCCTGACCGGTAAATCCGACATCAGCAGTCATTGCTACAGTAATCACCTGACTTTGTCCAGGTGCGATGCTCAATGCAGTGTTGTAGCTTGCTGTACCATTACCATTATCAGTCCATCCACTGTCTGCCAGGGTCAAACCAGTTGGCAAATAGTCTGTAATCTGAATTCCTGTACCCATGATAGTACCTTGATTAAAGACTTCGATATTGAACACTACATCACCACCTTCCTGCAACGGATTATCGGTACTTGCCGTGTTGATCGTCTTTTGCAAAGCAAGGTCAAACTCGTCAACTGTTATGGTTGCAATATCATGGTCATCTTCATCACCTCCGGCATTATCGACTTCGTCATCCACCAGTGGATCCGAGTTTATTGTATCCGGTGTAGAATCTACATCTGCAATTGGATTTCCATTGCTATCAGATGCTGCGCTTATCTCAGCATGGTTGTCAATATCGCCGCTAAAGCCAGCTGCAACAGTGAAGGTGATAGAAATTGTATTGGTTGCACCACCATTTAGCGTTAGACCGCCATTGGCAGCCGGTCCACCGGTATAGGTAGCAGTGCCATCGCCATTGTTAGTCCAGTTCGCATCATTCAGCAATAGTCCACTTGGTATGTAATCCGTTACTACTATACCATCTGCCAAACCAGAGCCCTGATTGATTACAGCAATGTCAAAGGTTACAGAGCCATTTTCAAGTAGTGGGCTATCTGTGGCTGCAGCATTGACTGTTTTCCTTAAGGCAAGGTCATAGTTCAGTATTGAAACAGATGCAATATCATGATCATCTTCATCCATTGCATTTGGGTCAATTTCATCATCTACCAGCATATCTGTATTGTTGGAATCCGGTGTTGAATCTGTATCCGCAATTGGATCTCCAACAAGATTCCTGTGGTCGCTGATCTCCGCATAATTATCAATTTGGCCAGCAGCTCCAGTTGCTACGATAAATTCTATAGTGATCACTTCAGAAGTCCCAGGTGCAAGAATCAGCGGTGCATTATAAGTTGCAGTACCATTTCCGTTATTGGTCCAGGTCGCATCATTCAGATTTAGTCCTGCTGGAAGATAATCAGTAATCTCAATACCAGTACCCATGAGAGAACCCTGATTGAAGACCTCGATATCGAAGACCACTGCACTACCTGGTGCAAGAGGATCATCCGTAAGGCCGGTATTCAAAGTCTTTCTCAATGCAAGGTCAAAATCCGAAATACTAATAGTTGCTACGTCGTGATCATCCTCATCTGAAGGATTATCGCTGATCACATTATCGACCAACGGGTCTGTGTTGCTTGTATCAGGAGTAGAATCAATATCATTAATCGGATTTCCATCTGCATCGCTGGCATCAGAAATCTCCGCATGATTTGCTATCGTTTGTGTCGCATTTTCGTTTACAATGAAATCAATGATAATATCAGTGCTAGCACCCGAAGCAAGGGAAATTGGCGTATTATAGGTGGCCAATCCGTTACCATTGTCGGTCCAATTGGCATCATTTAATGTCAATCCAACCGGGATGTAGTCGGTAAGCTCAATGTTAGTTGCATTAATAGTACCCTGGTTAAATACCTGGATCACAAACTGAACGTTAGAACCAGTTTCCAGAGGGCTATCGGTGGCAGCTGGGTTTACTACTTTTCTCAAGGCAAGGTCAAAAGAAGAGAGATCTACTATTGCCACGTCGTGATCATCTTCATCTGCTGGATCATAGTTGATCACATCGTCAACCAGAGGATCATCGTTTACCATATCTGGCGTTGAGTCGATATCTGCAATAGGGAGTCTTCCCGGATCTCGGGCATCAGTAATCTCAGCATAGTTGACCAATGGCCCAGTTAGACCAGTGTTGAGCTGGAAGGTGATATCTACTGAATAAGTACCACCTGCAGGAAGGTCAAAGGTGGAGTTTAGCGTTGCTATTCCTCCCCCAGCGTCAGTCCAGTTAGGATCATTGAGTGTCAATTCTGGCGGGAAGTAATCCGCCAATCTGATTGAACGCGCGTTGATGCTACCCTGGTTAAAGACCGTAATGGTAAATGTTACTGCCCCACCAACTTGTAATGGAGAATCAGCAGTAGCAAAAGTCTTGCGCAATGCAAGATCGAAGTCGATTATCTCCACTGATGCGATATCATGATCGTCTTCATCACCCGAGGCATTATCTATTTCTTCATCCACCAATGTATCATTGTTATTGGTATCTGGTGTTGAGTCGATGTCTGAAACTGCTTCTCCAGATGGACCTGAAGCTTCAGAGATCTCGGCATAGTTGTCCAATACCCCTGAGGCACCTGCATCAACTGTAAACGTTACGCTTACTGTCTCGCTAGTTCCTGCAGCAACAGACAGCGGGTTGTTCAAAGTAACAGTTCCGCTTCCACTGTTTAACCAGTTTGGATCTGAAAGCACCAATCCAGTTGGTACATAATCGGTGATTACAACATCTGTTGCATCGACATAGCCTTGGTTGAATACTTCAATATCAAAGACTACCGTACTACCGATGACCAGAGGATCATCTGTCAAAGTCGTATTAACTCTCTTACGTAAAGCAAGGTCAAAGGCAGAAAGGCTGATCTCCGCAATATCATGATCATCCTCATCCAATGGATTTGGACTTGTGACATCATCCACATATGGGTCATTGTTGTTCAAATCGGGAGTAGAGTCCACATCTATTGCTGTGAGCCCCGCATCATCTTTTGCGGAGGAAATCTCCGCAAAGTTTTCCATGTTTGTCGGAGCATTATTCGTCACATTAAAGGTGATTGAAATGTCCTGACTGGCACCTGCTGCGAGGTCTAAGGGACTTGTGTAAACCACTTTCCCAGATCCTGCAAAGGCCCAGTTTGGATCGTTGATCACCAGCCCTGTTGGGATGTAATCCACAATGTTTACTGCAGTTGCATCCACACTTCCCTGATTAATCACTGTAATCGTAAAGGTTACAGAACCACCTGGCATTAGTGGCTGATCAGTTTGACTAAAGTCGACTACTTTCTTGAGTGCCAAGTCAAAAATGGCAACCGCGACGGTAGCGATATCATGGTCATCCTCATCTCCGGAGGCATTGTTGATTTCATCATCTACCAGAGAATCCGTGTTGCTGCTGTCAGGAGTACTGTCAAGATCCTGAATCGGATCTCCGTTATCGTCAGCTGCAGCGCTAATCTCTGCGTGATTGTTGATTTGACCTGTAAATCCACTGTCTACAACAAAGTCAATCTCAATTACCTGCGAGGAACCCGAAGCAATCGAAAGAAGCTGGTTATAGGTTGCTGTACCGTTTCCATTGTTGGTCCATGACGGATCAGCGAGAATCAAACCCTGAGGAATGTAATCGATGATTTCAATCTGAGTTGCATCTATAGAACCCTGATTGAAGACCTCAATTTGAAAATGCACGTTTCCACCTGGAAGCAATGGATTGTCAGTCAGTGACCCAACTGTCTTTCTCAATGCCAGGTCAAAAGACTCAATTGAAACTGAAGCGATATCGTGATCATCCTCATCTGAGTTGGCATTATTGATCTCATTGTCCAGCAATTCATCACTGTTTACAGTGTCTGGAGTAGAATCAATATCAACCACAGGTGAACCAAAGGTATCTGCATCATCAGATATCTCTGCATAGTTGTTCAGCACTCCCGTGGCGTTTGCATCCACGGTGAAAGTGATATCGATCACTTGACTCTGACCAGCTGGAATCGTTAAGGGAGTGTTGTAGAATAACACAGACCCACCAGACCAGTTAGCGTCATTGAGAGTCAATCCATTTGGCGGATAGTCAACAATATCTACATTCGTAGCCTCTACCGTACCCTGGTTAAACACCTCAATACTAAAGGTAACTGTGCTACCGACCAACAGAGGCATATCCGTTGCTGCAGTATTTACCGTCTTTCTTAATGCAAGGTCGAATACATCGACCTGAATAGCCGCGATGTCATGATCATCCTCATCTCCACCTGAATTGTTAAGCTCATTATCAACCACAGGATCGCCATTAGTCGTGTCTGGAGTTGAATCAATGTCCTCGACAGGATCACCGTTGATGTTTAAAGCTTCACTAATTTCTGCTGCATTGGTAATCACCCCTGTAGCACCTTGATCAACCACCATAGCGATCGTAATCGTTTCGCTCATGTTGGCAGATACGCTGATAGGAGCGTTGTAGGTCGCTGTTCCGTTACCATTGTCTGTCCAGTTAGGATCGTTCAATGATAATCCTGCAGGTATGTAGTCAGTAATGACTACTCCTGTTGCATCTACAGGACTTTGGTTGATCACCTGAATGTCAAAGAGCACAGCACAGCCAGGCACAAGAATAGGATCAGTCCCACCGACATTGATCGTCTTCTGTAGTGCCAGGTCAAACTCCGCAAGGGTGATTGAGGCGATATCGTGGTCATCCTCATCAAGCGATCCGGAGCTGATCAAATCATCAACAACCGGATCATCATTCGATGTATCGGGAGTTGAATCTCCATCTACCAGACCGTAATTCAGAGGATCTCCAAATCCGCTAATCTCTGCGTAGTTGTCGATCTGTCCTGTTGCCCCCGCATCAATGGTGAAGGCCACAGAAACGGTTTGTGAGCCACTTGGGGGAATGTCAAGACTCCCATTGTAAGAGGCAGTGCCGTCACCGTTGTCTGTCCAATTTGGATCATTCAATGTTAGATCCGCAGGCATGTAATCCACGATGGTTACATCATTGGCCGCAATGGTTCCTTGATTGAACACGATAACGTCAAAAACTACCGTACTACCAGCAACCAAAGGGCTGGAAGAAGCAGCAGTGTTGACTACCTTTCTTAGTGCCAAATCGTAGTTACCAGAAGAACAAGGTTCTGGCGGATTGGCCGTCAGCACATCCGGATAGTCACATCCAGTACCAGTAGCATCGTAAATTCTGAAGTCAAAACTCCCATCTGCAATAAGATAGGGGCCAAAAATGACCTCAGGCATTACCAGCCCAGTAGAGTTTAGGGGATCGTCGGCATACCACGACTCACCTAAGTCTGTTCCGAACATACGCACCGCAAAAGACCAGGTATCATCCGTCGGGTCCTCAGGTGTGTCCATGTCGAAACAATAGAGTTTAGTTGTCAAGATGGTCCCCCATTCGCAGACGGGCATCATTGATAACTCCTCTGTTTCACATTCATCCGAAAAGAAGTCTTCTTCATCGCAAACTTCTGCCTGTAGTGGTAGCACAGCTACCAAGAACAAACAAAATAGCCACAAGAAAACTATTAATGGACGTCTAGAGTTTAATTCCATAAATGTTATTTGTGTGATTTTAGATTTACAATCATCTTAACCCATCCGCCTTTCTCGCGAATCTTCACAATTGCCTTACACAGAATACCGGAGGCATAAGAGGTATGCCGGCTCAACTCCGGTTATAGGAGTGACTTTTGCTGCACTTCGCTGCGTATATACATTGTTATCATAAGTACTGAGTCGTACGGAAAATGGGAACATCTGCTTATTTTGGTGGTAATGATTGTATTAGTATCAAAGGCATATAAGCTGGCGGTGGACCAACTTGAGCCTCGCTCCTAACAATGTGCATGTTTCAAAATCCTTGCCAAAAGTCCCTTATGTGACTTGAAAAATCTCTGATCAGGCAACTACGAAAAAAGCCCCTTGCTCAGGAGAGAGCAAGGGGCTTTTAATGAATCTATTATATACCAGGAAGGCCTGGCTTCCTTTAAATAACTATATCTTTTTTTTGGGCAAAACCCATCCAGAAATCAGACAAATCTTCTGCACAGACTGCTGCCACAATTAGTATTTTAGCAGCAAGGCGCCTTTGCGCAAAGTCGATAGACCATCTGATTCAATTCGTAATACATAGAAATAAGTGCCACTGGCCAAACGAGCGTTATTACGATAGTCTTCTCCATTCCATCCTTCACTGCTGTTCTGAAAGGCAGTATCCATATAAACCTGCTGTCCATTCTCATCAAACACTTCTAGTGTTGCTGAGCTTGGAGATAGTTTCAGTAAGTCTTCGACCAGAAAGAAATCATTGACTCCGTCACCGTTGGGCGAGAAACCGTCCGGAATAAACATTTGTTCATATGGATTTTCCGATATGGCACTGTTGCTTTGCTCCAGCTTTTCCGGCAGTGGGGAGCAATCCCCAACAACGATTTTGGCAATCACACTGCTACATTCTCCCATCTCGTTGCAAGCAGTAAGTTCCAGGTCATCGGTACCTTCGAAACCCTCTGGAGGATTATAGATGAAACAACTCTGGTTACGGTTGCTGATCATCGCTTTTTGCTTCGAATCATATCGAGTGATTGTTTGTATATTTCCTAAGCTGCAAACTTCCACACAAAGCGAAATTGCCTGGTCTATTGCTGTACAAAAATCCAGTTCATCCTGACAGGGAGCGGCTGGATTAACCAGGAGCAATACCTCAGCACTCGACTGTTGTCCAGATTTACTACAAAGTAGATAAGTAAAACTGTCTTCGCCTGTAAAACCCTGTTCAGGAATGTAGGTAAGGCGATTATCCTCCAGCAACAACATACCATGCTCTGGCTCAGAGAAGTCGCAGATTTCCACTTTCGCCAGCGGAGTAAAGGAATCATTGTTGAGAACTGGTAAGGGAAGCGCTGCATTGACTGTTCCGACGAATTGATCCTCCTTGGCAACAATCATCTGATCTTGCTTTGCATTTAGCGGGCAGTCCACGGACAGATCAAGAGTGGCTGCGGAGCGGCCGCCGTTGCCATCACAAACATAATAGACCACAGATACCTTCCCACTGTATCCCTTTGGGGCATGATAGCTAAATGCTTTGTCCTCTAAAGCCAATTCGCCAGGACCCTGCAACTGAAAATCACAAATACTAAGCGCATCTCCGTCAGGATCAATATCGTTCTTTAGTACCTGTACTCTTATCTGATCACAAGCCAGAGAGGCAAAGTCATTCTCCGTTAGCGGTGCCTCATTGCAATATCCAACCTCTATTTTGATCTTTGAACTGGCTTTCCTACCAGTAGGATCACAAACTGAATAGTCGATAATCTCGAAGCCATTAAATCCTTCTTTTGCTATATAGGTGAGTTGATTTCCTGAACGACTGATGGTTCCATTTTCTGGATCTGCCAGCGCGCAGATTTCAAGGCGATCTCGGTTTCGATCAAAATCATTTGCTAGCGGGTTGAAAGATTGTGAGCCATTGCAGTCCACCTTTACAGCATCTATATTTGCTACAGGTGCAAACGCACAATCTTCGATTTCCACTATGACTGTAGCCTGGTCCAAACCGCCGGCCCCATCACTTAAGGTATAGGTAAAGAAGTCTACACCTGAAAACTCCTCTGCGGCTACATACTGAAAGGCATTATCTAGTTTATTGATATCACCCTTTGAAGGCTGTGTATGGTCGCTGATAAAGAATTGTCCAGTTTCTGGTCTTGTATCATTTTGCAAAACCTCCACAATGGCCTTTTCCCCACAATTTAGTGTCAACTTGTCATCATTGGCCACAGGCTTGGTTAAGCACTGTCCAACAAAGAATTCCAGGCATTGCTCGACACAGTCAGTACCTCCTCCTCTGCAAAAGCTCAGGTAAACCAATTCACTTTCATTGATCATACCTGTTGCAGGAGTATAAGAAATGCAACGGTCGCCGTCGATTGCCAGCTTGCCCGCGTACATACCATCCACCGATTTCAATTTGTAATTTTTTGGCACAAAATCATCCGACAGGCAGTATTTCGTTTGTGCATAGGGATCTGCGCATACTACTTCTGGTTGAGGGCAAGCTTGATCCATATCAATGTTGATTCCGAAGTCGTTGCCATAAGACTTTGCTCCGGATTCCAATGTAAGCAATAACTGTTGCGCCGTCGAGGATGAAAAAGATCTTGCATAGGACCCAAGCCGAATCACATAATTGCCGGCCGGAACATTATTGAATGTAAAACTTCCAGTAGCATCGGTTAGTGCGACCATGTTGAAGTCATGATCTCCGAGCAACTGTACTTGCATACCGTTTACAGGATCTTCGCCAGTCTCCTTCTGTGCATCTCGATCCAGATCGTTCCAGACCTGACCATGCACGTTCCCAGGAATTGCCGCCGCCGCAACAAATCCGGCGTGAACTGTTTCGAGCACCTCATCGGAATTTAAAAGCAGGACCCGGGTCTGGTGACTAGCTTCCAAAAATTTACTGGCCCTTCCCATAGTTAAGCCGGCACTCTCTGTCAGGCTATAAGAATCGGGCGCGGAGACCTCCAGGTAATACCTTCCTGGCATCAGATCATCGAAGCTATAGCAGCCGTCGCTGTCACTATTCTTGTAATTGATAAACTCGTTCTTCATGGTGAAGAGGCTCACCCGGACATTTTTTAGACCTTGCTCATCGGTATCAATTAGGCCATTTGCATTGTCGTCCTTAAATATGCGTCCTTTAACACCGGATGCGCCCTGCATATACAGGCCTACACTATAGTCAAGACTTTTCTTTCCTTGTTTTACCTTGATCGGTTCGGACTTGTTTCCGTTAGAAGAGAAATCTATTCCAAAATCACGAGCTCTCTTCTTCTTGTTTAAAGTATAGTCTACATTCCAGGGAAAATCCAGCTGGTATGTGCCCTCTTTCATTCCTGCAAATCGGTACCGTCCATTCTGATCTGTCAGTTGCTCTTGTACCAGGTCTCCGGCATCATTATATAAATGTACCTGAAGACGCGTGAGTCCGGCTTCACCTGGATCTTGTATTCCATTTCGATTACTGTCATTCCACAGAGTTCCTTCAAGCATACTAACTGGCGCTGCCATAAATCCGAGCTTGATGTTATAATGGTAGTCACCAGCTGACAGCTCAATTGGCAAGGTCTCACAGCGATCATCCGCGAGGCGAATGTGCTCATTTTGTGTGGCTAATTGTCCTGGTCGAACACCTGTTGGGCAGTTGAATTGCAACTGGTAGGAAGCCGGACTTAGATTTCGAAACTCGTACTTACCTTGTTTATCTGTCTTGAGCGAAGCCAGTTCAGTGGTTTTAAGATTGATCAGCGTTATGGACGCGGAGTTCATACCTGGTTCATCACTGTCTTGCTTTCCGTTCTCGTTTAGATCCAGGTACAGGGTCCCACCCAGCGCAGCCAGAGATGGATCATTTTCGATCTTGCTTTGCGCTTGCAGGCCCACATTCATTAAAACTAAAAGGCCCAAGGCGACGAACAATCTGTGGCAATCCGTCAATAAGCCAGATTTGGGTTTGGGTATCGCATCCTTAGGAGCGATAGCTATACGTCTCCCCCATGCAAAATATAACATGATGGTGTGTGGTTTGGTGAATAAAGCAGAATACCAATGGTGTCACATAAGCAGCCACGAATTGGCTGCCTGCACAGGAGCAATTACCTTGCCATTGTTATAGACTGCTCATCAAGCTTTGCCGCCCGCTGTGTGGTACATATAAAAGGTGGAGCAGCCCAAATGCATCAGGGATAGAAGCGGTACTGGCTGCTGGCAGAGGCAGTGAGGCATGCCAGATACTGGCTCGGAGCTTGCCGGAGAGACAGTAGCTGGCATAAGCCGAACAGCCTCTGCCAGTAGCCAGTAATAGCGGATAGCCCGGCCCGAAGCGAGCGTTGCCCTGGCGAAGCCAAAGGGCAGCGTGAGCGTAGGGAGATGCCCTGATAGTTTTTGGTTTTTGGTTTTTGGTGGGTTCCTTCATCCTAAGTCGGGAGTGTTCATTTTTGTGTGTCATCTAGTGTAAGTGCTTTGTTAAAACTCGAAGACCGGAGTCCTTATCGGTCGCTGAGCCAGAGTGAGTAAAAACTATTTCGCCTGCCAGAAAAAGGACTTTGCTCATACTAATGCAGTAGCCAATGACGGTCCTTGAGCGGAGTCGAAAGGCCCGTTATTGGCGGACTACGGAGCTGTTAATGAAGGTCTTGTGCAATGAAAATATTGTTCTTCGTGGTCCGTCTTCAACGGGCGCTTCGACTACGCTCAGCGACCGTTGAAGACTCC
>JAHDEE010000170.1 GCA_020629005.1 Chitinophagales bacterium | reverse complement strand
ACTAGTTGTCGATTTGTGTGGCGCTTTCGCCGATCGATTGATATACTTGAGAAAGGTCTTAATATCTAGGCTTTCTATTATCAGTGCATTGACAAGATTAATGTCTTCCAGAAATTCATGTATTTCATGGATTTATGCGGCAATTTCGCTAAATTGGAGGCCGAAAAACTACTCTACTACAGACAGAAACATATTTGACTTTTATGGATAAGCAATGCAGTTTTTTTGCCATTGGTATATTGCTGTTGATGAGCACCTTGTGTGCGAATGGACAGAGTGACCAATTTGAGGTTTACGATGCAGTGAAGCTTGCGGGTATGCTCCCACAACCGGAAGAACAGGAAAAACCGGAGGGCGCCCTTCCATTTGATTTTACCCGTATACCTGCTCAGGGAGGAGATTGTCTGATACCCGTAGATGAGACGCACCTTCCTGTTACACTCGAGGGCTTGTTCGTAGGAAATGGTTGTGATGACTGTTCTTCTTCGGAGTTGGATTTGCAATTTGACTATGACATCTGCGGTAGCACTTATAGCAGTTTATTCATCAACTCCAATGGCAATATCACATTTGAGCAAGATTATGACACTTATACTCCTGTGGGAATTCCAAATGACAACACAGCGGTAATGATCGCTCCGTTTTGGGCGGATGTGGACCTTCGTGATTGTGATAATGGGACAGCCCAGGGTACATTGACCTATAAATCGGAGCCAAACAGGTTTATTGTTACCTGGACTGACGTTGGCTACTTTGATTTCAACTGTGAGCTTAGAAATACCTTTCAAGTAGTCTTGACAGATGGCACTGACCCGGAAGTGGGACTTGGATTTAATACCGCCTTCTACTTTGGCGACATGAACTGGACTACAGGTGATGTATCTGGCGGAGTTAACGGTTTCGGAGGTTCTCCAGCAACGGTTGGTATTAACGCCAATGATGGAGTTACCTATTCGATCGTTGGTCGTTTTGATCACGAAGGAGATGACTATGACGGTCCAGAAGATGAACCAGATGGTGTAGATTATCTGGATTTCCAATGCTTTGCATTCGCAGCTGGTGACTGTGCGATTACATTTTGTGACTTGAATGGAGTAACTGCTGAAGCACAGAATTGTGAGGATGATAGTTTTGATCTGCTTGTTAATTTCAATAATGGTTCTCCTGGAGCCGATGGTTATGTTATAGAAGTGGGAGATTACACTTCGGAAATATTGCCATATGATACCCTCTCATTTGTCAACGAGTATTTGATCGAGGGCTTGTCGGGCGACGGGCAGGATTTTGAGGTAATAGTGACGGACATTGCTGAGAGTGACGATTGTTTTGCCTCCTTTGAATATGTCGCTGAGTCATCAGCATTTGCTTATGCAGACCTCTGTGTTGGAGAGGAGGCTCAACAATTGATACCGGATACAGAAGGCGGCACCTTTACTGGAGATGCGGTGACAGGAGAGGGCCTGTTTGAGCCTACAGAAGCTGGAGAATACGAGATTACATATACCGTTCCTGGTGTTGGATGCACAAATGCAAGCACTGAAACGATTGTAGTAAGTGATCTGACTGATGCATCTTTTGAAGCACCGGCTTTGTGTGCTGGCGGTGAAGCAGCTGCATTGGTTCCTGCAACAGAAGGTGGAGTTTGGTTAGGGGACAATGTAGATCTTGCAGGAAACTTTGACCCTTCGGAGCTTGAGCCTGGAGACTATGAAGTGACCTACAGCATTGCAGAAAGTTCATGCCCTTCCACCAGTACACAAACTGTGAGTGTTGGTTCAGCAACTTCGGTATCCGTCGATTCTGGTGCTGTATGCGTCGAAGAGCCTGGTAGTGAATTCTTCTCCATTGGGATCCTGGTAGAAGGCGAAGGGGACATAGAATTGACTGGCGATTTTGATGCTGTGACTGCTGAAGCAGGTAATGTGATCGATCTACAGCTATTTGGCGGTCCTGGTGCACCAGAAACGTATATAGTTACAGCTACCACGCTAGCTGGAGGATGTTCAGCTACTGTTGAAGTTGAGAGTATTAGCTGCCCGATTTGTAGTCCGGATGCTGGCCAGATGGTTGGTGGAGACGAATTTGCCTGTGATGGTGATTCTGTTTCCGCGAGCGGAGAACCTGTAAGTGCTGACGGTCTTGTATGGGAGTATGTATTGCATGATAATCCAGGCGCAAGTCTGGGAGAAGTTCAAGCTGCGAATAACACTGGTGTGTTCTTGTATGATGACACTGAAAGTGGAAAGTACAACGTAGACTATTACATCTCGACTGTCGTAGGTCCTGACAGTGGCGATGGCACTCCTTCGTATGAAGGTTCTTGTGTTTCTGTCGCCGAAGGAGCACATGCAGTGTTCCTTGCTCCTGTTGAAATTGAGTTAAACGGATCTTGCGACTGGCAGATAACAGGAGATTTTACCCTCACAGTAGGTGTCTTTGGGGGGCTTCCTGAATACGATCAGTCTTATACTTACAATGTGACAGGTTTCTTCGCAGATTCTGACTTTCAGTATGGTCAGACATTTACCATCGTAATACCTGCGACAGACGGTACTCAGCTGTCCTTTGCTGCAACAGATAACGGTCTGTCATGTAATGGAACAGCAGATATGACAGTAGTCTGTTTTAAGACTCCTGTCTCCCTGCTTTCGTTTGTAGGAGAAAATACACGAGATGGCAATCTATTAAGCTGGAGCACAGCCACGGAGTTCCAAAACGATTATTTTGTATTGGAGCATGCGATTGATGGAGAATCATTTATTGACCTCGCAAGAATTGAGGGTTCCGGGACTACTGAAACGGTTAATTACTATCAGTATCTTCATGATTCCAGCATTGGTGTACACTATTATAGACTTGCTCAGGTAGATGAAGACGGAACAAGAACTCCGGCAAGTGATGTGGTGCAGTTAGTCGGCGAATCCTTCGGAAAAGATGAAATCACCATTAGTCCAAACCCAAGCTCGGGCCTTATTAACATCGGTATGCCATCGAACTTGGAACAGTCAGGAACAATCTCAATCTACAGCACCACAGCTCAGCTGCTGCTACAGATTCCTTGTCGGAAAATCGTTAATGCTGAACTGGATTTGTCATCATTGAAGGCTGGGGTATACTTTATTCAATTCGAAAATGAGCAAGAGACCTTTGTGAAGAAATTTATGAAGCGATAAGTGATCGCTTCCTGAATTCCCCCATTTCCCTAACAGCTGTGCCATTGGACTAATTCAATGGCGATCAGAGATATCACGATGGCTGAATCGCAGCGAATAATTATTTACGGTGCCAATGGCTACTCGGCAAAGCTGATTGCAGAAGAATGCATGAGCAGGGGCATTAAGCCCATTCTGGCTGGTAGAAGCGAGAAAAAAGTAGCTCCTGTGGCCAAATCGATGGGCTTGGACTATCGGGCCGCGGATGTGAAGGACAAAAGCGCCTTGAATGATTTGGTGCTGGAGGCGGATATATTTCTCAATTGCGCTGGACCCTTCGTGCACACTTTCAGACCAATTGTTGAATCCTGTATTTACAATCGTACACACTATCTCGATATTACTGGAGAATACGAAGTGTTAGAGGAGCTATATACCTATGATGATGTTGCAAAAGAAGCAAAAGTAATGCTGCTACCTGCAGTTGGATTTGATGTGGTGCCCACAGATTGCCTGGCTGCGATGCTTAATCAGGAAATGCCTGGAGCAACACATCTTTATCTAGCCTTCTATGGCGTAAAGAGTCAGATATCTCATGGTACAATGAATACTATCATAGAGAATATGGACAAGGGCGGAGCCATTCGTAGAGATGGCGAAATTGTGAAGGTCCCAACGGCACATAAGACAGCGACGATTCAATTCTACCGAGAGAAGAAGCTTTGCATGTGCATTCCCTGGGGAGATTTGTCGACTGCCTATAGAAGTACAGGAATCCCTAACATAGAAGTATTTACAACCACTACTGAGAGAACACTGACGATGTTAAAGCGTGTTCAAAGCATGGGTTGGCTTTTTAGAAGAGACTTCATTAAGAGGGCCTTGCAACAACAACAAATGCGCTTTAGAAAAGCTGGACCAAATCGTAAACAAAGAAGCAGGGGTAGTGTCTTCATTTGGGGACAGGTGGTTGATGCTGAGGGAAATAAGCACACGGCGAGAATTAATACCCCCGAAGGATATCAGCTGACAGTTTTGACATCTGTCAAAAGTTTAGAAAAAGTGCTTGCTGGCGAGGTAAAGTATGGTTTTCAGACCCCTTCCACTGCCTTTGGGGCCAACTTCATTATGGAAATCGAAGGCGTTCAGAGATTTAAGATATAGCTTTGTGATTCTATATTTACTATAGCGATTCTTGTTCTTTCTGTCAAAAAAAGCCTAGAGTCTCTTTGATTTTTATTATAAGATAATGGCGAATGGTAAGCATAAGATATTTGCTGTCAATGTTTTACACTTGCAGTCGCCGTCGTTTTTCCTTGTGCAAGCCCGAAGGCAAGTATGACTTAAAATCCTGATCCAGATTATAGTAATATATAAATTGGTGGTTTATCGCAGTTTGTTTCGCCGATATTCTTTGGGGTTTGAGAATATCGACTTATCTTACCATTCGTAACTACTAAATGGGGTAACCACCTGCAAGCACTTGCAAGTCACTGTCCTAAACAAAGTAAAAGAGAAACAATGTCGAGAGCAAAAGGACGAGCTGGATGTCCTGATTAAGTGATTGTTTGTCTTTAAAGGAATGGAATTCTTGATTTCCAATTGTGGGAGGCGCATTATTTATGCTAATTGGTACGGTAATAGTATTGATAAGTTGTCTCTGGAAACCAAGAAGATTCGACTAGAGTTTTGCGATTGGAAAATCACTGCTTTGGGCCGGTGCAAAATGACTCATTGAGTGGAACTTCTCTTTTTTCAGTTGTGCCAACCGTCGCACGTTGGTTGGAGAGACAACACTATTAACCAAGACAAAGAACCAACGACCAACTCACTAATACAAAGGTTTTGAACGAATTAAATTAACCACTTCGGATAACCAAATACCTACTTATGCCTGTTAAGATGCCACTTAAAAACAATGATGAGCATGAGATTCTGCTGGACCAGGAAGGCTACGATCTGCTCCTTCAGGAAGGAATCATCAAGCAAGGAGAAGACAAAGTTTTTCGTCTACATTCTGCCGGATACGCAGTATACCAGAAATGGGAAGATGATAAATGCAGCACTATCTACTTGCACAAACTAATCGCTACGCACTTTGTACCCAAGCCCAACGTGGGTAGGAGACTTTTTGTGAGAGTAAAAAACGGAAACAAACTCGATTGTCAGGTTGAAAACCTGGAATGGGTAACCATGGGTCTGCTCAGAAGGCAAATGAGAAAGACCGAAACACAAACCGGGTTTCGTGGAGTTACTTTCGACAAAGGAAAGTTCCGCAGTATTATCAATGTCGATGGTAATCGTATGAATCTGGGAACCTTTGAGACTGCCGCTGAAGCCGCAAGAGCTTATAATAAGAAAAGCCGCGAGTTGTTTGGTGAAACTAAAAGCCTCAACGAAATTCCTGAAGATAGTCCTTAAGGGCTAGGTGCTTGCAAATCAAGCGCTAGTGCAATCGTTCTTGTCAATTTTCGTAATTTTGTCCGGTGCTGCAGACCTTGCGTCAGCATGAGACTGGATTATTAATTGAATTGCAGAAATGATTGAACTAGGGAGTATATTGATACTTGGAATCTTTGCCCAGTGGCTTGCCTGGCGCTTTAAGATTCCAGCTATTCTGCCATTGATCTTAATAGGATTACTTGTAGGACCAATTGCCGACTGGTATCTGGGACACAAGTTGATAGATCCTATATATGATCCCGCTACAGGAAAAGGATTGTTTCCGGCTAGCAGCTTGTTTTATTTTGTTTCGCTCGCCATTGGGATCATTCTATTTGAAGGTGGTCTAACCCTTAAGAAATCGGAAATCAAAGGGGTTGAGAAAGCCATTCTCAACCTGATAACGGTGGGAAGTCTAGTCACCTTCGTGGGAGGTGCGCTTGCAGCGCATTTCATTGTCGGATTGAGTTGGCAAATTTCCTGCCTCTTCGCAGCATTAATCATCGTGACCGGCCCAACGGTTATTGCTCCAATACTTCGGAATACTCCGCTCAACCGAAATGTGGCGACCGTACTCAAATGGGAAGGTATCCTGATCGATCCCATTGGAGCACTGGCGGCAGTTCTGGTTTATGAGTTTATCATTGCTGGACATGTTTCCAGTACTTTTGGCATACATGCGTTTGCACAGTTTCTGCAAATCTGCTGCATTGGATTTACAATCGGTTTTGCTGGTGCCATGTTCTTCAGGTTTATGCTCAGCAAGAAGCTGGTGCCACATTACCTGCTAAACGTCTTCACATTAGGTGTGGTACTTTTGGCCTTTGTCGCCTCAGATTGGCTTGCCCATGAGTCTGGACTGCTTGCAGTAGTTGTGATGGGAATGGTATTGGGTAATATTAAGATTCCTCATTTTAAAGAGATTCTATACTTCAAGGAGTCGCTGACGGTTTTACTGATCTCCATTCTATTCATCGTATTGAGTGCAAAGATGAATGTGGAGGAACTGATGTTGCTTGGACAAACGAGTCTTATTCTGTTCGCAGTGGTCGTATTGGTGCTGCGCCCTATCGCAGTCTTTCTCAGTACGGGAAAATCCGATCTCTCCTTCAAGGAAAAACTGTTCATTAGTTGGGTTGGGCCGAGAGGAATCGTTGCCGCCGGTATCGCATCCTTGTTTGGACTAAAACTAGTCAATGTAGGAGTAGAGGGTGCAGATATGATTACTCCCTTGGTATTCCTGGTGGTGCTAGGTACGGTATTGTTGAATGCAACTACAGCAAGTCTGATGGCGAGCATATTAGGCGTAAGACTGAGTAAATCAGAGGGAGTTCTGATCATCGGTGCTCATGCCGGAGCACGAATACTGGCAAAGTGGCTGGCCGATAAAGGAAGACATGTGGTGCTAATGGACAATTCTGAAACAATGGTTAGAATGGCCAATCAGGAGGGCTTAACAGCAGTGCAACACAATATATATCAGGAGATGGACATGGGTGAGGACGTAGAGCTTATGGATGTTGGCTATCTGATTGCAATGACAGGTAGCGATGAAGTAAACCTATATGCCACAGATAAGTACCAGGAACGTTTTGGTGAAAATGGAACCTATCGACTCATGACCACACAAGAACTGCAAAATCCAGCAGTAGGAATAAATCATCGAGCAATTTTCAGCCCAACGACAGATTACATCAATTTCAGTGAGGTAGCCAGGGATTTCCCAGAAGTACATGAAGTGCCCATCTCTGATCTCAAGCAACTCAATGACCTAATTGCCGAACTCGATTCCAGCCGAGATACAATTCCACTCATGATCCAAAATGGAGAAACTTATAGTTTTGTACCAGCAAACAGGGAGGAAGAAGGAATCAAATCCGGAGATACACTGATCTTTATGGGCAATAAATCGGCTATCAATAGCCTGAGCGAAATCTGATCTAACTGCGAAATTCAGTATTTCTCAAATTAGTGCTAAATTGCTGCCACTTTTTCATTGAATTCATGTTCTCCGCACGCTACGGAAACTTGCAGCATTCGTCATTGCATTATCGGGCATTCAGCCTTGCCCCTAAATGGCTAACATTATCGTAACTCTAAGTGGCTGATGTAGACGTGTTTGGAATAGTTTTCCCTTTTGCCTGTCCAAAATACGTTTGTTATGCCAGACTTTTGCCACCTACACTGCCACACACAATACTCTTTATTAGATGGTGCTGCGAACATTGACGTAATGATGGCCAAAGCCAAAGCGGATGGACAGAAGGCAGTAGCAATTACTGACCATGGCAACATGTTTGGAGTGTACAACTTTTGGGCATCGGCAGACAAGCATGATGTGAAGCCAATCCTTGGCTGCGAAACCTACGTCGTCGAAGATAGGCATAGACGGAAGTTCAGCAAGCTAGACAAAGACGTGCGCTATCATCAGCTCTTGCTGGCAAAAAATGAAGTAGGCTATCGAAACCTTTCTAAGCTATGCTCTCTCGGTTTTATAGAAGGGCTTTATGGTAAGTTCCCTAGAATCGACAAGCAATTGATTCGGCAATATTCCGAGGGTATCATTGCCACTAGTTGTTGTATCGGTTCAGAAGTGCAACAGACTATTATCCTAAAGGGAGCCGAAGAAGGAGAGAAGATCTTCAAAGAATGGCTGGATATCTTTGGAGAAGATTACTATGTCGAAATTCAACGACACAATATCAAGGACATTGATGGTTCTGGCTGGGATCAGGAACAAATAAATCAACTGCTGCTATCCTGGGCCGAGAAGCATAACGTAAAAGTCATTGCAACCAACGACTCACATTATGTCGAGGAAGAGGATAACGAAGCCCACGATATACTCTTGTGCATCAACACAGGTGAATTTCGGTCCAAGCCCAAAGGTCATGGTAAGGGCAAAGGCTTCCGATTTGGTTTTCCGAACTCGGAATTCTACTTCAAGACCAAAGAAGAAATGGGCAGGTTGTTTTCTGATATTCCCTTTGCGCTCGACAATACAATGGAAATTGTTTCCAAAATTGAGACGCCAAAGCTAAGTCGGGATGTGTTGATGCCCAACTATGTTATTCCGCGTGATTTTCAATCGCAGGACGACTATTTGAGACACCTGTCTTTCGAAGGAGCAAAAAGAAAGTACGGTGAAATCAACCAAGAGATAAAGGAGCGACTGGATCTGGAACTTGATGTAATCAAGAATATGGGATTCAGTGGCTATTTTCTGATAACCCAGGATTTTGTTAAGGCAGCCAAGGAAATCAATGTTGCCGTAGGGCCTGGTAGGGGTTCCGCCGCTGGTTCCGCTGTTGCCTTTGCCACAGACATCACCAATATTGACCCCATCCGCTACAATTTGCTCTTTGAGCGTTTCCTCAATCCGGAAAGGGTCAGTATGCCGGATATTGATATAGACTTTGATGATGAAGGACGCCAGAAAGTCATAGACTATGTGGTGGAGAAATACGGGAAAAACCAGGTGGCCCAGATTATTACTTACGGTAAAATGGCCGCCAAAAGCTCGATCAAAGACGTTGGGAGGGTATTGGAATTGCCACTGGCAGACACCAACAAATTAGCCAAACTAGTGCCCGACACGCCCGGAACCAAGCTCAAAGATGCCTACAAGGATATTCCGGAACTCAAAGAGATATTGGCAGACCAAGGTAAGCTGGAAGGAACCACACTCAAGCTCGCCAAAGATCTGGAAGGCTCGATCCGCCAACGAGGTATCCATGCGGCAGGCGTTATCATTGCTCCAGGGCCCATTACCGACTACATACCAGTTTGTACTGCAAAAGATGCCGATCTGCTGGTCACCCAATTCGACGGCTCAGTAATCGAGGATGCAGGAATGCTAAAGATGGACTTCCTGGGCCTAAAGACCCTGTCTATCATCAAAGAGACCATTAATTTGGTCAAGAAGCGCTTCAATGTAGATATTGACATTGACAATATTTCCCTGGATGACGAAAAGACACTGGAACTTTATCGGCGGGGATCAACTATCGGAACCTTCCAGTTTGAGTCGCCAGGCATGCGTAAGTATCTCCAGGAGCTAAGACCAAGCGATATCGAGGACCTGATCGCAATGAATGCATTGTATCGTCCAGGTCCGATAGAGTTCATTCCTGACTTCATCGACCGAAAGCATGGAAGGGCAAAAGTTTCCTACCCACACGCGATGCTAGAGGCCTTGCTCAAGCCTACTTACGGAATCATGGTCTACCAGGAGCAGATTATGCAGTGTGCCCAGATCGTAGGTGGTTTTAGCCTGGGCAAAGCAGATATTCTTCGCCGGGCAATGGGCAAGAAGAAGATCAAAGAAATGAAAAAGATGCAGGTCGAATTCGTCGAAGGTGCGGCCAAAAATGGCATCTCCGAAGAAAAGGCCAACGAAATATTCTCGATCATGGAGCGCTTTGCTTCATATGGATTCAACCGTTCCCACAGTGCAGCCTATTCCGTAGTTGCTTTTCAGACAGGTTACCTCAAGGCGCACTATCCTGCAGAATATATGGCTTCCGTTTTGAGCTACAATATGAACGACATTTCAAAGGTCTCCTTCTTTATGGCTGAAGCAGCACAAATGGGTTTAGCCGTTCTAGGGCCAGATGTAAATGAGAGCGGTCTTCGCTTCTCAACAAATGAACAAGGGGAAATTCGCTTTGCGCTCGCTGCCATAAAAGGTGTAGGGGAGTCAGCAGTAGAAGAAATCTGCGAAACCAGGGAATCCGAAGGGAAATATCAATCGATCTTCGACTTCGTCAAGCGAGTAAACCTGTCAAGCGTCAACAAACGCTGCATGGAAAGTTTGGCCAAAGCAGGAGCTTTCGATGGCTTCGAAGGCACACACCGTGCTCAGTATGAATACGTGGCCTCCAACGACAAGTATAGCTTTCTTGAAAAATTATTGAAATACGGCAATACTTTCGGCGGAACGCAAGCAACCACCCAAACCAGCCTCTTTGGTGATGCCATCATGAATGAAATGGCAGAACCGGATGTACCCGAATGCGAGCACTATCCCATGGCCATTCAATTACGCTATGAAAAAGAGTTGATCGGCATGTATTTGTCGGGGCATCCGCTTAATGCCCATAAAACGGAGATTGACAATTTCTGCACCTCCAATATTGAAAAAGTTGCTGAAGCAGGCATGGGGGAAAACCTGCTGTTTGCTTGTATGGTCAATTCAGCCAGCCAAAGGACAACCAAGAGTGGAAAGGCTTTTGGCACCTATATCGTCGAAGACTTTTTCGGAGAGATGAGGCTAGGACTTTTCGGTGAAACCTTTCTAAAATTTAAGCACCTGTTCGTTGAAGGCGAACTGCTATGGCTAAGGGGCAAAAAGGACAAAAGATGGGGAGACACGGACGAGCTGGAATTCAAACTTGTGGAAGCTGGCCTGCTTGCCGACCTAATCGATATAGCCAGAGGAATAACCCTGGAAATCAATCTGCCAGATATCACAGAAAGCCTGGTAGATGAGCTCCTTGCGCTTTGTACGGAAGGTAAAAAAGCAGGATTATCCCTCAAATTCCGGATTCGTGACCAACGTACCGGAGTCGAGATGTTTAGCACAAAATTCAAGATGGAAGCCTCCAAAGAGACCTTTGACGCCCTGCAAGCGCTCAATGTATCTTTTAGCTTACAAAAGTGAACCACTTACGTACCGGAAACATTTAGTATTTTGAGCGCAGTTTGATAGCCAGGCAACTAATGCAAGGCATAAATTCAAAGCGTTTTTTAATCACGAATAAATTTCAATAAAATGGCATTAGAGATCACAGATGCTAATTTTGCGGAGCAAACAGCCGATCAGGACAAGCTTGTAATCATGGACTTTTGGGCCACTTGGTGTCAGCCATGTAGAGCTATTGCTCCTATAATTGATCAACTACATGAAGAGCTTGATGGCAAAGCCATTGTTGGTAAAGTTAATATCGAAGAAAACAGCGAACTTCCCGTAAAGTACAAGGTAAGAGGTATTCCTACTGTAGTATTCCTTAAAAATGGCGAAGAAGTTGGCCGTCAAGTTGGTTTGGCTTCAAAAGCAGCTTTCGACCAAAAAATTGCTGAACTTATCTAAGCAATAGAAAACCACAACTTAGCCCGTCCTGATCTCTGATCTGAGACGGGCTTTTTTATTCGCCAAATACAGGCATAAGAATTGCAACTTGTGCCTCTGAATTAAGAATAGCCACGATCTCCCGATCGTCAAAACACAATACCATTCATGAGCGATTCGAATCAGCAACTCATAAAGCTCGAAGACCTGCACCGATACGATAATATCGAAATTCTGGCCCGACAAGTGGTCGAAGGATTTATCATCGGTCTCCATAAAAGTCCTTTCCACGGTTTTTCCGTCGAATTTGCCGAGCACAGGGTCTATAATCCCGGAGATCCCATCAAGAATATCGACTGGAAAGTTTACGGTCGTACGGACAAGATGTTCGTCAAAAGATTTGAGGAAGAGACCAACCTGCGCTGCCAGATCGTAATCGATTGTTCCTCAACTATGTACTTTCCGGAAAAAGATGGGGATACCAGAGAAGTAGGAATCAACAAATTCAATTTCTCCGCCTTAAGCGCCGCAGCGCTGATGTATATGCTCAAGAAGCAACGAGACGCTGTAGGGCTAACCCTCTTTGCTGATGAGATATTAGAGCACACAGGAGCCAGGTCCACCACAATGCATCACCGCATGCTGACGGCCAATCTCCTCAAAATGCTCAACAACAAGGAGTACAACCGAAAAACAGAGGTCGCCAAATGCTTGCATCAGGTGGCAGAAACGGTTCACAAACGCTCCTTGATCATGATCTTTAGCGACATGTTCGAAACAGGAGAACAAGACGAGCTGTTCTCTGCGCTTCAACATTTGCGTTACAACAATCACGAGGTGGTACTTTTCCATGTTGTCGATCGTGCCCAGGAAATCAACTTCGAATTTGAAAACCGGCCCTACCAATTCATCGACATGGAAACAGGTGAAAAAGTAAAGCTAAGATCCAACCAAATCAAGGATTTCTACAAGGAGCAGATGGGCAAATACCTGGACGATCTTCGCCTTAGATGTATGCAATACAAAATTGATTTTGTAGACGTCGACATTCGCGAAAACTTCAATAAAGTGCTACTTCCGTACCTCGCTCGACGATCAAAAATGTCCATCTGATCAATATGGATTTACATTTCAGAGTTTTGGGTGAGGGCCATCCGCTGATCATTCTACACGGCCTTTTTGGCATGTTAGACAACTGGATGAGTCTTGGCAGACGATGGGCCCTGCACTATCAAGTCTTTCTCATCGATCAAAGAAATCATGGACGGTCTCCACATTCAGTGGATTTCGACTATGCGGTCATGGCGGATGACATTTTTGACTTTATCCAGCAGCACAATCTTCCGGCTTGTCATGTATTGGGTCATTCCATGGGGGGCAAAACGGCCATGCAGCTCGCCACCAATTATCCTGAGCTAGTGGAGAAACTCATCGTGGTTGACATTGCCCCGGTAGACTATCCCGAAAGACATGACCACATTTTTGCGGCTTTCCAACAAGACATCAGTCAACTCAAATCGAGGAAGGAGGCTGAAGCGCTTTTTGAATTGCTGTTGCCCAATTTTGGCGTTCGACAATTCATTCTCAAAAACCTGCACAAATCCAAAGAAGGTCCCTACGTTTGGCGCCCGAATCACCCGGTGCTAAAAGAGACCTATTCAGCCATTATCGCCAATAGCTTAAGCCCTTACGACCAGTTCGAAGGGCCTGCATTGTTCATCAAAGGTGGGCGCTCAGAGGAGCACATTACCGGCGAACATTGGCCGCTGATCACTCATTATTTTCCGCAAGCAGAACTAAAGACCATAGCCGACGCTGGTCATTGGGTACATGCCGAACAGCCGGAGCTGCTGTTCAAAGAGGTGCTGGAATTTCTTCGGAAGCAAGAAAATTAGGGGGATTATTTTTTGGAGCGAGCCCGCAGTGCTTCGTAGAATCTGCCTTCCCGCTGTCCGTTGCAATACAGGCTGCATTCGCGCGCTTCGTGTATCCACCGCCGAGGTCTCCTCCTAAGGTCGGAGCCCCCGTCGGTGGC
>JAHDEE010000169.1 GCA_020629005.1 Chitinophagales bacterium | reverse complement strand
TATTTCTCTGTCTAATATGTAGGCGGACTTTAACGACTGCTAACTGAACTTATAATGACTACATTTCAAAAAGAAACACAGTGATATTCGATGCAGCAAGCCGTTTTGATTCCCGATGTTTCGATCCTCCGAAATGAGCGCTGATCGATGCTTCCCCAGTCGGGTGTAGCTTGGATAATCTCCTTAAAATTCTGCTGCATTGGCGCGCTGGACTGACGGTGCAAATAGCCCCGGGCGCAACGGTATGAGGTGCGCAGCCAGCGTGGTGAGTGCTTGCCAATGGTGGCTCGGAGCTTTGCGGAGAGACGCCAGTGGCATTGCACGAACAGCTGGATGGGTGCCGAATAATAGTGGAGCACGGGGAAGCCGCTAGCTACGACCGGAATCCGTTTCGCTCCAAATAAGAAACCGAAATTCACTATTGCAGAGTACGGGTTTTGTTAGTAGTGGAGAATTGGGAACAGTATTTGAGCCTGTAGCGACATCTTACAAAGGGACGATCCGCCAATTACCCCACCCTGCTTTGGCTGTCTCTGGTGCAAAACTTAAATGAATGTTATGAAAAAGGAAGGCTTAGTACAATTCCCCGGGATCTTAATGCTTTTATTGATGTTGGCTTGCAGCGCTACATTTAGCTCTTGCCAGCGCGCAAATGGCTGCCCCATGGATATAAGGCAAGTGTATCAGTATGATGCAGATGTGATGGATCAGGAGTTGATGGTGGAAGCCACGAAACCCGACTGCTATGATGATTAAAAAATGGGCTTTTTGCTTTTTGAAAAGACCGGTCTTGATGGGGCCGGTCTTTTTTTTTGAATTTGCTGTGTCGCATTCCGTTTATGGAAAGAGCTTTGCAGCTGAAGATTGCAGCATTTACTGTACAGATTCTATAGCAATGGACACTGCTGTCTGAGCAGCTGTAGGGCCCCTTATTCCTGCCACACAATCGCTGCAAGTTGTAATTGCTTGATAGCTAGACAGCTTACAAAGAAAGGGGGTGATGTTTTAGTGATTGGCGTGGATTTTGACCTCTACAATTGCTCGACAGACACAATGCTACATCTAGCCGGGATTCCACAACCCCAATTGTGCTTAGAGACCTTCCCACCCAAGCCGCGAGGAGAACCATATTAGAAGTTCTAAGTACAGTGAGAATATGTGTGAGAAGATACAGTGCCGAGTATTGATTTTTCTTTTCTTTTTGATGGCCATAGTCGCCTGTGATAAAGAGGAAATCGCCCCTTCAGATAGTTCAAATGGGGGCACGTCGTCAACGGAAGTTTTGTTGTTTCAAGACATCCATGAAGGTCCCAAGTCGTCATATATCGTCCGGATGGTAGATGGTACCGGTAAGCAATTGACCGAGATGCTACCTTATCCGGAGCTACGACAGCGTGCCCATGAACAGGCTTTGATACTGCTTTCAGATTATGAGATTGCACCGCAGGTTGCCGTGATTTATGCCAGATTGTTTGCTGGTTTTGCTGCCAAACTTACGGCTGCTGAAGCGGATGTGCTGCGCGAAGATTTGCGTGTGCTGGCAGTGGAGCCTGATCAAAACCTCCGGCTTGAGTCGGGCTCTATGAGCCTGCAAGCTACTGATGCCTATACAGGCGACGGTCAGGGACAAACCATTCCCTGGGGGGTTCATGAAGCGGGCCATGCTGATGGTACCGGTTCACGGGTTTGGATTTTGGACACCGGCGTGGATATGGAGCATCCTGATTTGCATGTGGATGAGGAGCGTAGTTTGTCATTTGTTGCACAGCCTTTGGCGGGTGCTCATCCTGCTCAGGATCAGCATGGGCATGGTACTATGCTGGCCGGTGTTGTGGGGGCAAAAGACAATGATATCGGAATTGTCGGGGTGGCTTCCGGGGCTAGTATCGTGTCGCTCAAGGTTTTAAACTACCTGGGAGATGGCATGCTTTGCCATCTGTTGGCGGCCATTGATCATGTGGCGGCTTATGCTGACGATGGAGATGTAGCCCTGATTGGTGTTGGGGCAAATTATTCCGGTTTGTTGGACTATGCCCTTAAAGCTGAAGGGGAAACGGATATCAAATGGGTGATCGCCGCAGGTAATGATGGTATCGACTGTAGTGAATTGTCTCCCGCTTGTACGGAAGATATCAGCGTATACACGGTCTCTGCAATGTCCCGTATGTATGAGTTCGCTCCCTTCTCCAATCACGGCGCAACGGTGGATTTTGCCGCTCCCGGGGTTTATGTAAACAGTACCAACATTGGAGGAAACTATGCGTTTGCATCCGGTGCCGGCATAGCAGCTGCCCATGTTGCGGGTATTCTGGCAGTGGGTGAAGTGGTGGCCGGTGGCTACGTTTCGGATGATCCGGACAGTGTAGCAGACCCCATTGCCCGGCTAACTTTCTAGTAAAAGCTGATCAAAAGTGCTGGTTTTGTCAAATCTGGCAAGAAAATAGAGTAATAAGAAATACCTGATTCTGGATTTTTTTGGTTAAGAATTCATTGCCGGATGGTACCCTGACCATCCGGCATCTTTTTTTGCCAGTGAGGGTAACAATTTTCGGGTCTTACGATAACTTATTGAAAGCGGGATAACAAAACCATTTTGATTTACGTTTGTTTTCCGTGTGGCGAGTCTGGATTCGTCTGGTAGGTAAAAAATTAACCCTAAACACATAGTTATGAAAACGTTCAACATTCTTAGACAACTGACAGCGATTTTGACATTTGCATTCATTATTGGATCTACCTGCACCTCCTGTCAGCGAGGTTATGGCTGCCCTGGAGATATTACTAAGGCGCCAGTCGAGCAGCAAATGGATCAAATCTGCTTTGAGGACCTGAATCCCGGAGCATAGTAAAACAAATGCTTACCTTGCCTTCATTGGTGAACACTAAAAAGCAAAAAGCTCATTGCAGATTCTGCAATGAGCTTTTTTTATGGGCTTTTGACTAGCGATTGTGAATCAATATGTGTCTGATTTCTAGTCAAAATGGACAGTTATTGATTCTCTATCCCTTAAGGGGAGATTAGACCAGAGACTGTAGCTTCATGGCTACACTCATATCCCCTTCCACTTTCAGCTTTCCAGTCATGAAAGCAGTCATTGGGTTGAGATCTCCTGACAAGAGATTTTGCAAATCCTGCAGCTCCATTTTTACGGTGCAGTCTGCGTCTTTGTCATCATTGCTGACTTTGTTGCTTTCTCCCGCGCCATCAAGGTAGATACAGCCTTCTGCTGTGGCGAATTTTAAGGTCTTGCCAAGTGGGCTTGCATTTGCGGCTCTTTCCGCCATGTTGCTTGTAGTTGCTTCTAAACTCATTTCTAATAAGATTTTCGATTTAAGAATTTTTGTAATTGTATTGATTTTGTTGCTCGACTAGTTTCGCTTAGATAAATAGTGCCGGGCCAACTTCATTTGAATTTTGGTAGGAAGCAGACCGACCATCCAGGAAAGGCTTTTTCGGTTGGTGCCAGGCAAGACCACCTTGGATTTTCCATGAATGGCACGATACGCATCTCTGGCCACCCGATCCGCATCGAGGGTAAAAAATGTGTCGAATGTGTTAGTATTTTGCATTCCTGCACTGAGCTGAAACGGTGTGCGGGTAGAAGGCGGGCAAACCGTGATCACCTTGACGTTTGATTTGGCTTCTTCCAGCTCAAAGTCCAAAGCCCTGCTGAAAGAATTGACAAATGCCTTGGTAGCTGCGTAGGTAGCCATCATAGGAGTAGGCTGAAAGGCAGCTATGGAGGCAATGTTCATGATCGTTCCTGCATCTCGTTCCACCATATCTTTTAGGTAGAGCCGTGTCAGTTTGTACACGTTCACGATGTTGAGTTGAATCATGGCCAGCTCTCGTTGCTCGTCTATGCTCATCAAAGGCCCATAAGTTCCGAAGCCGGCATTATTGATGACAATATCCGGCACCATGCCTTGTTGCTTCACAAATTCATAAAGCTTTTCAGAACCAGCTGGTTCAGCAAGATCTACCTGAAAGCAATCCAGGGAAAGTTCGGGGTATTCATTCTTGAGCAGGTCTTGAGCTTTATTCAGTTCCTCCTGAGGTTTTGAGGCAATGAGCAGTTGATGCTTGTCTGCGGCAAATAGCCGGCAAAGTTCCAAACCGATACCGCTGGATCCGCCGGTAATTAGCACCTTCAAGCCTGTACTCATCTTCACACTTTAATTTAAGGATACCAAAGGACCAACACATCTGCCTGGCCCGATTCTGAGTTGTTATCTTCAAAACAGAATCAACGGATGCCTAAGGGATAGGGAATCAATAACTGTCCGATTTTGACGTCGCTGGAGATGATTTAGACGAGGCATTTTTTGACAGCATCCTTGTTGGCTGGTGGAGAAAAATAACGATGGATAAATCATTTCCAGCAAGTCAAAATGGACATTTATTGATTCGCCGTCCCTAAGATACAAAAAAAATAGGCTTAATGGCCTAGACTCTACGAACCTGCGGCTGAGTGCTTTCCTATTCAGTTGTAGACATAAAAAAACGCGGCCTCAGACGAAATGCTGAAGCCGCGCAATGAATTGTATGTGTTTGCTTATTTACCGATTGGCCCAAGGCTCAATCCCTCAGCATATGCCATCTGAACACCAGCTTCACTTAGTGCTGATTTAACATTCTTGTAAGTCTCAAAGTACACATCCCAATAGTCTGCCGTAGTAGCATAAGGACGTACCGCAATCTTTACATTGTGGCTTTCAAAAGAGAGAATTCCAACATAAGGTGCCGGATCTCGCAATACTTTAGGGGTTTTAGCAATCGCATCGTAGATTACCTGCTGTACCTTAGGGAAGTCTTCTGCATAACCCACTTGTACTTCAAGGTCAACACGTAGCACACCCTCCGTGCTTAGGTTGGTGATTACACCACTGATTGCTTGTCCGTTAGGAACAATTACTTTCTTGTTGTCAAGGCTTTTCATGATCGTGTTGAAGATTTGAACCTCTTCAACATGCCCAAGCTGATCTTGTACGCTTACCAGATCCCCCACTTTGTAAGGCTTGAAGATCAAAACCATTACACCAGCAGCAAAATTTGCAAGACTGCCCTGCAATGCCATACCGATGGCAAATCCTGCAGCGGCCAATACGGCAACGAAAGAGGTCGTTTCAATTCCAACAATTCCAGCTATGGAGAAGAGCAGCATAACTTTCAGCAGCACGCTGATTAGCGAACTCAAAAATGGAACGAGATCTTCACCAAGGCCTGCTTTTACTAGTCCTTGTCGTATAAATTTCATTACACGGCCTATGATCCATAGACCAATGATCAACGTAATAATGGCCATAACAATGCGTGGGGCATAGGCAATGGCCATATCAATTACATTGTTCAACTTTGCTGTTAAATCCATCAGATTATAAATTTTGATTTTTGTGAAATTAAGGTTCGGCTTTGCTCGCAAGCTCTTTTAAACCCTCAAAGATAACTGCATTCATACTATGAGGATCAAGATGTTACTTAACTAAGGACGCAAGGCACGCAGTTTGGAAGAAATGTGCTGCCAATTGTCACACTTTTTGAGCTTTAATTAGCGCCTTCAGCTTAAAAATCCGCATTTGAACCCACTTTTTGAGCTAGTTTTTGTGGTTATGGCACAATTGTCTAAATTGCCACGAAGAGCTACTCTATATCCTTGATACTGAAACACCTGCTTATGCTATATCAATCTTTCGCCCTTGTCTTTTCCGGTATGTGCCTTCTAGCTGCTTGCAGTCAAAAGCCCCCGCACACTTCAAATCCGGATTCGCTGCCTCCAAAACTGGAAACAGTGCAGGGTTCAGAGAAAACGGAGACAGTCAATTCCAGTACTGAAGAGTCCAGCACTGAAGAGCAAGTAAATCAAGTAGACTCTTTAACATTCAAGCAAGATGTTGGGGAAGATCAGCAGAGCATATCAAACAAAACCGAAGACTCCGATAGTCTTAGCATCAGCGATGATCAATCTGTAGCCGGTCAACGCACTCCAATAAATAACTCTGGCGAAATTTCCTCTGGCAATACCGACCCCAAGCAGCCAAAAGAGCCAAAATCGGGTAAAGAAATGGGACAGCCACCTGTGGACCTGTCCACACTTCCTGGTTGGGTGTCGGAAATAGTACGTACTAAGGCTGCTCGCACGCTCATCAAGCGAAGTTCGAAAGATGGCAAGAGCTATTTCAAAGTGGATCGCTGTGTGGGATGCTCTGACAACATGCAAACCATTTTCGATGAGAACCAGAAAACGATTTGTCAAATTGGTGGCATCACCGGCAGGGATACCTGCAATGAACAAGGCATCAGCTTTGGCGAATGGGAGGTGATCTACCAGTCCGAGCGAAACGCCAAAATCGAAAAACCCTCCGGGCCAATTTTCCAAAACAAATAGCAAGCATAAGAATTCTTTGAAGCGAAGCCATTAGCATCGCGTTGGCGGCTTGCCCGTGTTCCGCTATTATTCACCACCCATCAGCTTGTTCCTGCGCACTGCCTGCTGTCTCGCCTAGGGGCGAGCCACCATGCAGCGGCAGTCACTGGCGCTGCTGAGCGGCTCATATCGCTGCACCCGGGGCTATTTTGACACTGCAGAGGGCCGTGGCTACTGGACTTTCGTTGCCATTCTCCTTTCTCCGTCATCTGTATAGAAAAACTTCTTATAGCCCTTGAGAGTAGACGATTTCATTTTGGCAGCCGGCTTTTTCCCTGGATGATTAGCCGCGACTGGCCAGTCAAGAACGGCTTGGGAAGAAATACCACCTAAAATACTGATGGTCAAGTGAGCCATCGCAAATGTGTAGATACATTGTGGTAGAAAGCTGCTAAAGCTTTCCGCACTGCTACTGTTTGGGGTACGTACGTTGATAGCTTTTGGCATCTGATTTGTCGTCTACTTTGCATATTCCAGTAATGAAAGAAGCACAATTATGGAGGCGAAGGTTTTGAGAGCGCTCTGGGGTACAATGGCACGTCGTGTGGTAACTGTTTTGATTTTTGCTTTGGTACTCACTGGCTTTGGTTATAGCATGGGTACCCACAGCATTACTAAGAAGAAGTCGCAGAAGGCACTGATGAATAAGTACCAGAAGGCTAAGCAGGCCAGTAAGAAGCAGAAAGGAGCCAAGTTGCAAAAGAAGAAAGTGGCGAAGAATGGCAAACGGAAACAGCCGGCCAAGCTGGGGCATAATAAAAAACAGAAGCAGTCAAAGTTTGCTAAACAAGGGATTGCTAGTAATCAAGGCTTTAAAGGCCAGAAGAAAGGAGGCAAGAACGGTAAATTTGTAAAAGGCAAAAGGAACTTCAAAGCACAGAATAAGAAAAATCGCTAGAAAGATTAGCATTAGCCGTATGGCATGTGGAGCCATATTTGAGGGGGAGTTTCTTCCCCTTTTTTTGTGCCCAAAAGTCACTGGACAGGCTAGAAGAAGGATTGCACACTACAATCTTTAGCTAAGCCTATTTTTAGACTACCTTTGTGCCTTGTGGGCCGGAAGAGAAGCAACCTTTGTCGCTGGCAAGCGTTTTAATTTTTGATGATGAAGCTGTTTTACAGATCACTGCTGATGTTTGCAATTTGCTGCATTCTTGCTTCCTGCAAGAAGCAGGACGAGGCTCTGGTTGGGGGGATGATCGATGGATTGGTTCTCAACGATGCCACTGGATTGCCAATTGAAGGGCTGGGTGTGCAAGTCTTTGAAAACTGTGAGGCCCAACTGACAGATGGTAACGGTGCAGTGGTTGGAAGAGCGACCACCGATGTTAATGGTGGCTTTTCAATCCGTCTGCCCGATTTGCCATTTAGTGATCTTTGCGCAAAAATAAATGCTGACGAAGAGAACGAGCAGTACTCCACAGCGCTCTTCTATCTGGCTCCGGGAAATGAGTATTACAAGGAGCTGCGCCTGACCCAATACACCGAGTTGCATGTACTGGCTCCGCTAACCCTTGAAAGCTATGTGACAGAGCTGGAAATCACTATACCAGGAGCCCAGTGCTATTGCAGCGATCTCAGCACAAGCAGGGCATCAGGAAACCACTACAATTTGGTGGAGTGGACGGTAACTAAACCGGAGGGGACCTTCACTCATGTTGACTCTGTATATTGTCCAGTGGGCGAATTGACGGAGTTTGTACTGCAACTGTAATGAATAAAAAATACGCTTCTGAGCAATGCGATTCTTCTGAAGTGAGTCTTTTACTGCTACCTTAAATGTGTTTAAACATTGAGCTGTAAACGAAATCTGAATAGGTCTTTATGCAATAGGTTTATTCGTATCTGGATTGCTCACAGAATAGCCTCTAGTAGAAAAGACAAATCCCTTTGTATCACGATTGTTTATGATTTTGCTTAATTTAGACTGCGCTAGTGTATTCCCAAACTCTGGCGAAAGCAACTTCTCTTCAGCAAACGGTAAACAAATCAATGCGCACTAACAACCTTGTCTTCAGGGATCTTAGCCTTGAAGACTCCACGATGGTCTATGAATATGCCACAGATCCCTACACGCTTCGCTTTCTGAATTGGATGCTCAAGGACATGAGTGAGACCAGAAAGTACCTTGAACGGCTAACAGAAGCGCAGGAAGCCCATCCCCGCTATCTCTACAAGTTTGGGATTGTGGAACAGTCCACAGATTTACTCATCGGTGAAGTAGAATTGGTCAAACTTTACTCAGAGCCGGCCGGTCGATTCAGATTAATACTAAATAAAAAGTACTGGAAAAAGGGATACGGGTATGAATGCGGATTGGCAATGCTAACCTTAGCCTTCAAACTGCTGCGATTGGATCGTGTTTATGCCAGTTGTCATAAGGATAATGAAGGGGGGCTACGAATGCTTCAAAAGCTAGGTGCTGTGGCTCACGACCCAATAGAGCCAGGCATACAGATCGGCAGATTTGCAGAGGATCTGCGATTTTTCCAGATGACTTCCCATGAATTCTTCAGCCCACAAAAGATCGATATGGAGGATAACTTCATTGCTGCAATTGTGGATAAGTAGCCGGTTATTGTGGATAACAGTGGTAAACTGTGGATAACTCACTGTTAGATGACTAGTGCTGCGTAAACAAAGTATGTGACACCTTTAGGGAGCTTATCTTTTTGTCAGCCTAGGCGCGAGGATGGAGCATAGCCGTAGCTACGTGACAGACGAGCAACGATGGACGACAGAAATAGAAGCCCTTAAAGGTGTTGCGTACTTCGTTTGCGTAGCACTAGGTTTATGCAGTCAGATTGCTCTATATCTGGCATGTATTCCCGCTATTTGCAGTCAGGATTTCCTTAACAAAGTGGTATCTTGTTAGGTGTCCCCTGAGCTCTGAATATGGGATTCTCTCGGACCACTGTTTGGCAACAATCCTGCAAATCACTCAGATTGGAACTACTATTGCTATGTATGGGGTGTGTTATACCAAGACAGCAAAATAAATCAATTATGAAATCAATTAAGGTGTTTGCGCGCGAGGAGCAATTGGATAACCTGGGTTTGGGCTCGGGTGAGGTTTCGCTGACCGAAGTTTCCAACAAGGTTTGTGAGCATGAACAAGCAGAGCAAATGGATCTCAATGTAAAGCGAGCATTTGAAACCTTGATTGAGGGTTACTGGCACCATAAAAGAGACCAGACTTTCAAAGGAAAGAAGATCAGGAAACGTAAGTCGAAAAGCAGCAGCTCCAAATCCCAGGCTGCAAAGTCCAATCCGATAAAGACGGCAAAAGCAACCGGCACTAACTAGACGTGCCAATTATAACTTAATAAATCTGAGTGTCTCAGCAAGACCGTGTCTCGTTTGAACCTCAACAAGATAAACTCCCTTGACAAGATCATTGGTATCGATCAGGATTTGCCTTTCAGAATGATCCATCGACTCTTGAATCAATTGGCCACTGGCACTATATACTTGAAAGCCTGATATACTGGTGGATTGAGTTTCAATCTGCACGAAGTCGCGGGCAACTGTTGGGTAGAGTTTGATTGATGCAGCTGCACTTATCTCCGTGTTACTCGATTGCTGCAGTAGAAGATCATTGCTGTGGTCATGATCTAATAGCCGATTCGGACGGCTGGTGTGAAAACGCATTTTTAAGGGAGCCTCTTGCACAGGGATTTCGAGGTTTGGGTAGGACACAGTGACGGACTCACCAGGTTGAAGGCTAAATTCTTCATAGTCTTGATATAGGGGGAAGGAGTCGTAGCAAATCGAGAAGCATTCATTGGTGAATAGGGAATTCACTTCAAAATAGTCAACAGGGACCTCTCCATAATTGCTCACTTCGATGCTAATATCAGTTAGGGTATAATTGTACACATCAGGATTCTCGCAGCCACTCAGCACTGAGTCAATATTAGCAATTTGAATATTGCTGATTCCGATATCCCTTATAGGTTCTTCGTCTTCCAATAGCAGTGTGAATGTTTTGATTGCTGAATGTCCACGTTCGGAAATGCTGCAAATGACTGTTTCGCCCTGAATACTCAGGTCATTCAGGGTTCTGAACTGCGGAAACTTGAGACTGGCCAAGATGTTTAGATCGCGATCCAGTACAAAAAGCTCTTGCTCCAATTCGGTATAATAATCCCCGGTTATGGTGGCCACATAGTAGTATTCCGGACTGTGATATAGCTCTACCTGGTAGCTGCTGTTGGCAGGCAATTCACTATTGCTGACTTGCAGACTGAGTTCCTGGTCGTATTTTTTGAGTTCACTTCCATCATGAAAAAGGATGTTTCCTCCCTCATCTAGTAGAACCTTGCCATAGTTTTCAATATCCAGTGAGGTCAACACCTCACCGTTACTATTCAACATGGCCAGTTTCTTGCCTTCAAGCGAGTTGCCTGCTACGAGTATTCTTTCTGATTCAAGGTCTACTTGGAAATCGTAGGGGTAGGTGATGTCAGAATAGATTATTCCTTGACTTATGCCCTGATAGTCGAAGTATTCAAAACTGCCCTCAGACCAGCTTCTTCCGATTATGTTTTCCTCTAGCCAAAGCTCAGCTCTCTGCACCACAAAGTTGTAGTTGCTGAAGTAATCGTTGATGTAGGAAATGTTTCCTTCCGCATCAATACTTCCGATGAAATCCCCTCCAAGGTAGTCGCAACCTGAGGCAGTACCGACAATTAAGACTGCACCATCGGCCATAGCAAAAAGCTCATGGGTTTGCACATCCTCTGTTACAGTAAAGTAGGAGCCAGGGACATTAGTGGTCCAAAGAATTTCTCCGCTGGCGTTCAGTCTTTGAACATAGAGTTGAGAACTGCCCCAACCACCTGCGAAATACAATCTCCCCAATTGCACGATGTCGCCATTTTCAAAACTAACGATCTGTCTTGCTCCAGTTGAAAACTCGGGCCGATAGGTGGTCTCAAAAATACCGACCTGAGCCTGTAAAGCTATTGGAATCAAACATACCCAAAATAATAGCAGTGATCTTAGCATTTCTCTATGTTGCTTTTGTACAATTTCTCCGTTATCTATACGGACTTTTCATAAAGTTAAGCTAATAGGAGCTAGCTGCCAAATACACAGATACAAGTTTCTTTCCTGTCTCAGGCACCCAATTGTAATCAATCTGCATCTGGTATTTGTAACTGCATATGCCAGGCCGCACAAGCTACTAACCGCATTTTATCAAAAAAATAAAAACCCCGACCATGAAACGTATATTGATACTAATTGCATTGATGTTCTCAGTCTTCGTTTATTCACTAACTGGAAACGAGGAAAGGGAAATTTGTGGAACCATCCTAGACGTAGATTCGGGAGAACCTCTGATCGCTGCAGTTGTTTATGAGCCCATATCTAAAGCGGGCACGGTCACAGACTTCGACGGAAACTTCTGTCTTAAGATTCCGATCAATGCCAAATCAGTATTGGTGACCTATATTGGCTATGAAGATCAGACTGTTGATCTAACAAAGGAATCAGACAAGCCCATCAAGGTTAAGATGCAGGAATCTGGCGCATTGCTGGAGACTTTAGTAGTGACTGGCTCTCGAAGCTCGAAATCTAAGAGGCGGACCAGGACAGGGTCTTCAAGAAGCAAAAAGTTGAAGGCTCATAGTACTGCTGGCGATGCGTCGGCAATAATGGATATGCCTCCTGCTCCAGCCTCGGCTCCGGCTCCCCCAGCCGGACCAAAAGGACCTGCAGGGCCTTCCAGTGCTACTAGCTACTCCACCACTCCTATCAGACGCGACGAAATCAGCTCCCTACCGATGAGGGAAACAAGCACAAAAGAAAGCGTAGCAACTGAGATGATAAGTGAAAAGTCACTCAGGAAGAAAGACCGTGAAAGGGAAAAGAGGAGGGCAGATGATTATCTAGAGGAGGCAGCACCGGAAGAATTGATGACTGACGAAGTGAAAGTTGTAGTCGAAGAAGCTGATGGGGCAGCAACAGAAGAAGACCAAAGTGTTGATGCAGGCACGCTTACAGCTGGACAGCTGAATGACTTCAGCAAATGGGATCTTTGGCAGGATCTAAACGAGAATGAATTGAAATCTTTCCCAGAACGCTGGAACTTTGACATGTCCACTCGTTACTCCGTTCAATTGATGAATAAAGAGAGTCGTCCTTTGATTGATGCGGAAGTGAAGCTGGTCAATGAAAAGAATCAGACACTTTGGAAGTGCCGAACTGACAATACAGGAAAGGCAGAACTGTGGAGTGATATCTTTAGAAAAGATAACACCAACAAGTTGAACATCCAGATAAGTTACAATGGCAACCTAAAGACTGTGAAGCAGGTCAAACCATTTAAAGAAGGGGTTAACACGATCACTCTGGATGCGGCTTGCGAAGTGCCAAGAGTGCTGGACATTATGATGACCGTGGACGCGACCGGATCCATGGCGGATGAAATTGCCTACCTGAAAGCGGAACTCAAAGACGTTATCGGGCAAGTGCAGAGCAAGCAGAAAGATTTGAAGATCAATTTAGGTTCTGTATTCTATCGTGACATTCACGATGCATACTTGACGAAATCTTCTGACTTTTCTGATGATATCAACCAGGCTATGGACTTCATGAAGGAACAAGGTGCTAGTGGTGGAGGAGATTTTCCTGAAGCTGTGGATGCTGCTCTGCATGAATCGGTTCAACATCAGGATTGGTCAAGGAATGCTGTAGCAAGAATTATGTTCCTGGTGCTGGATGCTCCACCTCATACAAATGAAGATGCACTTAAGACTTTAGAGACCCAGATTAAAAATGCCGCAGCAAAGGGGATTCGAGTGGTGCCGATAGCGGCAAGCGGTATTGACAAAAGCACCGAGTATCTGATGCGAGCATTTGCATTGGCCACCAATGGGACCTATGTCTTTCTTACCGACCATTCTGGAGTTGGAAATGCTCATATCGAACCTAGCACCGACGACTACGATATGGAATTCCTGAATGATCTTTTGGTTCGTGTGATTTCCGAATATACAGCAGCAGCAGATTGTGATGAACCGGTTGCTCAATTCAAAGACGATCCGGAAATCAAGGAGGAGCTGGGGCAATTGAAAATGTACCCTAACCCTACGCAAGGACCCATTAATCTTGAGGTTCCAAAAGACGTGGAAGAACTATTCATCACCGATGTAAATGGCAAAGTGATTATGAGACTAACAAGGCTACAGAAGGGCCTTATTAAAGCAGATTTGAGCAACTTTCCTGCTGGTCTGTACTTTGTAAAGTATCAGCAAAATGGCAAGGACTTTAGCGGTAAGATTGCCGTCTTTAGATAG
>JAHDEE010000168.1 GCA_020629005.1 Chitinophagales bacterium | reverse complement strand
CATTAGCGGCGCACTCAGTCCGCTGCCTGGCACCTCCATTTCCTCTTCGATCGGGGCTATTTTGCACTTGCATCCCACCGCGCAATAGTGAGCAAGGAGTGAAGAGTAGAGAGTAGAGAGTAGAGAGTAGAGAGTAGGGAGCAGGAGCAAAGAGCAAGGAGGAGCCAAAGACCAAAGACCAAAGAGTAAGGAGCAGAGAGCGGTCAGAGCAAGCAGAAGCTGCACCTGTGTGTAAAACCAATAACACAGCCTTTCCTTAGGCCCATTTTTTGCTAACTTGTGCGCTAGCAGAAGAGTCAAACCGCATGAAAGTGAAAAAGAAGAAGAAGTCGAATAAGAAGAAAGATAAGAAAATCTCTTATCACAGAAAGCCGGAAAAGCTCAGCATGGATGAATGGCAGATTGCCCTCCGGGAGCAGTACGGTAAGGACAGCAAATTTTCCATCAAGAATCTTGGCGAGCATCCCCTGTATTCGGATTTTCTTGTAGCTAATCCAAAGACAGGCAGCGAATACAAAGTTGCTCTTCGAAGTGGCGGCATGCACTTTTGCTCCTGTCTGGATTTTAAGACAAATCGGCTGGGCACCTGCAAACATCTTGGTTTTGCTAAAGCAAAGTTGCTGCGAAAGCGAGGTAATAAAAAACTATCCAGGGAGGCCCATCAGCAAAGGCACAGTTCCATCTACATCGATTACTCCCAGGATCGTAAGGTGAAATTGAGTATCGGGTCCGACAACGCAAAGAAGTATCAGAAGCTGGCCGGAGAATTCTTTGATGTTGACGCGGTGCTGACTCGCAATGGCTTCATGAAGTTTGAGAAGGTGCTGGAAGCAGCCAGAGAGATTGACGCCGGATTCAGATGTTATGAGGATGCTCTGGAGTTTGTCATTCAGGAGCGAGACAGAATTAAGCGCCATCGAAAAATCGCGCGACTCTTTAAAGATGGCTTGAATAGCAAGACCTTTGATAAACTAGTAAGCCTTAAGCTCTATGACTATCAAAAGCAAGGAGTCCTGTTTGCCATTAAGGCAGGACGTTGTCTGATTGCCGATGATATGGGACTCGGCAAGACAGTACAAGCCATTGCTAGTGCCGAATTTTTTAAACGCTATTATAAGATCAGTCGCACCATCATTGTATGCCCAACCTCTCTTAAATACCAATGGAAGCACGAAATCGAAAGGCTGACGAGTAGCAAAGCCATGGTGATGGAAGGCAATGTATTGACTCGCAATCAACTTTATAAAAACAGCACCTGCTTTTACCACATACTCGGCTACCGTATGGCTGCCAATGACCTGAAATCACTAAACGATATGGAGCCGGATCTGGTCATCCTGGATGAGGCTCAGAGAATCAAAAACTGGAAAACAAAGACGAGCGCGGCTATCAAAAAACTACGTGCTCAATATCGCCTTGTGCTCACTGGTACTCCTATTGAAAACAAGCTGGAGGAGCTTTATTCCATCATGCAGTTTATTGATCAGTTTAGGTTAGATCCGCTCTATCGGTTCTTGCAGCGATATCAGGTTCAGGAGCCGGACAGTGGCAAAGTAGTTGGCTATCAAAATCTCAAAGAGATTGGCGAGCGTTTGAAAGATGTCCTGATTCGTCGAACCAAGAGAAAAGTCTTGTCGCAGATGCCGAAAAGGCAAGATAAGGTACTGTTAGTGCCGATGACAGAAGAACAAATGATCGCCCATGACGAATTTCGTGAGCGTGTTGCTCGTCTGGTCTTCAAGTGGCGACGCATGAAATTCCTTAATGAGAAAGACCGGAAAAGACTACTGCTTTCACTTGCCCAAATGAGAATGGTCTGCAATAGCACTTATATCATCGATCAGGAAACCCGGTATGATACCAAGGTGATGGAGTTGATGAGCATTCTCGAAGAGTTCATGCATGATCCGGACGAGAAAGTGGTCATCTTCAGTCAATGGGTACGAATGCATGATATTGTTGCCGGGGAATTGGACGCCAGAGGTATCAACTATCAGTATCTGCATGGGGGTGTTCCAAGCAAGAAAAGGGAAAAGCTCCTGGACACATTTCGAGATGATCCGAAATGTCGGGTCTTTTTGTCCACCGATGCAGGTGGTGTAGGGCTCAATCTCCAGGTGGCATCTTTGGTTGTAAACCTCGATATTCCCTGGAATCCCGCGGTGCTTGAACAGCGCATAGCAAGGGTGTATCGTTTGGGGCAAAATCGCTCGGTCCAGGTAATTAATCTGGTTTCAGCCAATACCATAGAACACAAGATGCTTGACGTATTGAAGTTCAAATCTTCAGTTGCCAAAGGGGTGTTGGACGACGGGGAAGATAGCATCTTCCTGTCTGACTCCAAGTTCAACAAACTGATGGACCAGGTAGAAGACCTCACCAGACAAGAGCAGGCTAGTCCTCATGGGGCCTCCTTTACAGATATTCAAGAGGAGCTAGCGGAGCAAAACGCTACGACTGACCAGGAACCAGAAGTCGGTGCCTTTGGTATCGATTCTGACAAGCAAGATGAAGAAGGGAAACCTGATTCCAGATCGCCAATACCAGATAAAGAAACGCAAAGGCAGAACAAACAAGAGGCTGAGCAAATGGTGCAAAATGGCCTTGCCTTTTTCCAATCCATGATGCAGACGCTAAAATCGGCAGAAAAGACGGAAACACTAGTCAAGACCATCACCACCAAAGACGAGCAGACCGGCCAAACCTATCTGAAAATTCCTGTCGAGAATGAGGCATTTGTCAGCAACGCCTTGCAGTTGTTGGGACAGTTGTTTTCAGGGAGGAAGTAGGATTGGGGGTGCGCTCTCTTGGAATGGAAGGGTTATGCAAATTGAGTTGAAAACTTATTATAATCGGACCTTTGATGGCTTAGTCGAGCAATACAGACCCATTCGCAAGCCTGCGAAATGACGAGAAGCAAATTAGCCTGGACTTCAATTTTGTTCGATCCCGAAACCTACTCAAACAATACATCCATAGTCAAACTATTATTGACCAGGTGGCTGTACTTGTTTTGCGCAATACCGTAGGAGGTGATGAAAGTCAGGAAGAGCGTTTTTCGCGTTTGCGTTTCCTGTCGAAAATTGCCCAGTTTATTGCGGAGGTTTTCGGCGTATTTCATGTCGATACTAAAGGGATTGATCGAAAATTTCATCTCGCAAAGGTTGATCACCTGGTCTTTGCGGTCGATTACGAGATCGATCTGAGCAGCGGAAGATTGCCAACTGGATATCGATGACTGAATGCCTGTGATACCAAGTGCTGCCTTGATCTGATAAGTATGGTGCAGGCAGGCAATTTCGAAGGCATAACCTGCCCAGGAAAAGAAGGAAGGAGATTGTGCAGCATCCAGCCAGAAACTTAGGTTATCTCTATCTGCGTCCCTGATAAATCGAATGTAAAACAGAGAGTACATGTCAATGAGTTGATACATGGCCTCCTTACGCTTCTTTCCAAATCCTTTGTACTTTCTGATAAAGCTGCTCTCTTCTAATTCTTTGAGAATTCTGCTTAGGCCGCCGCCATCCGAAAGGCTGATCTTGTCGACGATCTCGTTGCGGCTGAGTCCCTTGCCTTTTGAAGCCAGCGCTTCGACCACCGAGACATGCCGTTCGTGTTTGTTGAACAAGGATGCATAGAGATTGTCGTACTCCGAGCGAAAGGGGGCATCGGAAGCGAAGCAAAGATCATTGATGTTTTGTTGGGCACTCTTTTCCGCTTCAATAAAATCAAGGTAATAGGGGATGCCGCCCAGTGCCATGTAGATCAGCAGAATCTGTCTGCGCTCGTATTTGACGTTTTTGGATTGTAAGAAGCTCTCTGTCTCTTGCAGGTTAAATGGATTTAAGCGAATTCGTCCTGTTATCCTGTTGTGCAGGCCGCCTCGGTTTTTGAGCAAATTGCGAATGATCCAGGAGGCAGCGGAGCCGCAAACCACCAGCAAAACATCATCCCTTGCACTTGCCGAGCTATTCCAAAAGTATTCAAGACCTGAAATGAAATTTGAGTTTCTGGTGTCCAGCCAGGGAAGTTCGTCTAGGAAAATAACCTTCTTCTCCTTGTGTGGAATGCTTTCGATTAAGCGTTCCAATTCGTGGAAAGCCTGAAACCAATCACGAGCAGGTTTGGGTTCGAATTTGTGAGCTGCTCCATACTTCACGAGGGACATATGAAACTGCGATAGTTGCTGTTTTATACCGACTTTGGCCAGACCGGTATGCTGAAAGCTAAACTGATTATCGAAGGTCTTGCGTACCAGGAATGTCTTACCTACTCGACGCCTACCGTAAATGGCAACAAACTCGGACTTACGAGATCCCAGATAGCTTTTCAGCCTTTTGATTTCCGACTTTCTTCCGGTTATGAAATTTGAGTTCTGCTGCATAATTGAATGATTCGTCCAGATCCTGAGCCACTTTGGGCTTTTTGCCCTGGCCCCGATGTCAGCAATATACTGAGATTCCGCCAAATCAAAGCTTTGATTTGGCGGAATGTGCTGTAAAATGAGTAGATTTCGCCAAATTGAGCAGTTGATTTGGCGAAATGTAAGGCAAAACTGGCACTTAGCGCCATATTGATGGTACTTTGTGGCAATAGCTGCTGCAAGTCAATTAAGTATATATTGGCAGTATCCTCTCGATTCCTTTCAAAGACGGCTTTACTCCCGAAGCTGGCCTATGGGCAATCGGTTTGATTAAATTAACAGGCTGAACGAACGAAGAGCACAGGTACAGAAGGGGCTAATTCTCCGATTACGGATAGAGCAATAAGACAGAAATCATTAAAATGGCGCATTATACCACATTCGAGCATACAGAACTAGTGTCAATTCTAAAAGCATACGCCATTGAAGGATTGCAGTCCTTTCGGGTTTTGACTGGGGGTTCTGAGAATACGAATTATCTGATTGAGACTGATAAGGCTAAATATGTTCTTAGTGTCTGTGAGCAAAAGTCGCATGAAGCGGCCCGACATCTCGCTCAATTGCTTTGCCATCTCGACGAAAAAGGGTTTGAGACCTCCAAGCTTAAGAGAACAACTGAGGGTAAGTTGGTCAGCACATACAAGAATAAGCCCATTATGCTTAAGGCGTTTCTGGAAGGAAAGATTCTATCGAACCTACCTGATCATCTGCTAAAACAAATTGGTGAGCAGATGGCGATTCTGCATCAGATTCCGGCTCCCCCTTACCTGCAGTCCAATCTCGGGTATGGCTTGCAAAATTTTGAGCAGGTGATGAAATGCGATTATGCACCGGATTTTCAGCGATGGCTGCTTGATCGCAAAGCAGAGGTGCTGCCACTAACCCAAATCGATTTGCCCAAGGCGCTCATTCATAGTGATGTTTTTGCTGACAATGTAATTGTTGATCATGCAGAGCAGTCTGTAACGATCATGGACTTTGAAGAGGCCGCAGGCTACTACCGGGTGTACGATATTGGAATGGCCATAATTGGACTATGCGCAGTTGAGGGACGGATCGACCTGAATAAGGGGCGCGCTCTGCTTTCGGGATACCAGACGATAGGAAGTCTGACAGAGCAGGAGCGAACTGCCTTGCAATCCTTCACTGTTTACGCAGCGGCATCTATGAGTTTTTGGCGTTACATGAATTTCAATTTGATTCAGCCCACAGTGGGTATGCGGGATCACTATCTGGCTCTCAAAAACCTCGCGGATCAGGTGGCGGCTATTGGGCCTGAAAAGTTTGGGCACTTGCTTTGATTGATTCATCGGCGCTGAGTTGCCAGATGAAAATCCAGGAAGGGTGGTTACAATTTCACTATCTGAGAAGTAACCCAGATATTCCTCACTAACTGAAAAGGCATCAGGTGCAAGTTGATTTGAACTTTTCGAGAGGGAATGAGGTTCATGCTCTGTCAATTACGAAATCATATAACAAAGTGCAAACAACTGACATTATGAACGCTAATGTGATCAATTTTTACAGCACGCGGGATGCGTATGGAGAATTTTCTAACTTTGCAGCCTACCCCATTAAGCTCAAAGGAAAGCTCTGGCCTACCAGTGAACACTACTTCCAGGCTCAGAAATTTCCTGGATCCCAGTATGCCGCCAAAATCCGAAAGACACCCAGCCCGATGATTGCAGCCCGATTGGGTCGCAGCAGGAAAGTCAGGCTGAGACCTGATTGGGAAAAAGTGAAAGACTCTATCATGTTTGAAGCGGTGTTGGCAAAGTTTAGCCAGCATGAAGAATTGAAGGAATTGCTGCTCTCTACCGGTGACCGACGGTTGGTGGAACACACGAAGAATGATGCTTACTGGGGTGACGGAGGTGATGGGCGAGGGCAAAATAAGTTGGGCCAGATTTTGATGCAGGTGCGAAAGCAACTGGCAGATTGACGGAGCAAAATAGTATAGTAGCTAGATGAAAAACAGGACAGCGATCATCACAGGCGTAAGCAGACTACAGGGCATCGGTAGAGCGGTTTGCCTGGAGTTGGCAAAGCGCAATATTGATATCGTATTCACCTATTGGACTGAGTATGATCGCCAGATGCCCTGGTCCATTGAGGCGCATGAGCCTACTGCGATACAGCAGGAGATATTGGCTCAGGGTGTACGTTGTGTAAAGTTGGAATTGGATTTGGCTGCCGAGTCATCTGTCAATGAGCTGTTTGATTTTGCCGAACGCAGTTTCGGGCCTGTTTCTATATTGGTCAACAATGCCACGCACAGTACAGAAAGTAGTGTTGATACTGTGTCAGCTACAGATTTGGATCAGCATTATAGAATTAATACCAGGGCAACTACATTGCTCACAGTAGAGTTTATTCGCCGATTTGTGGGACAGCAAGGTGGTAGGATCATCAATCTATCTTCCGGGCAGTCGCTGGGGCCAATGAGCAGCGAGTTGGCTTATGCTTTGACAAAGACGAGTGCAGAAATGCTGACCTATACGCTAGCTACTGAGATTGCCTCCAGAGGTATTACCATTAACGCGGTGAATCCGGGGCCGACCGATACTGGTTGGATAAGTGATTCACTTGCCCTTGACTTGAAGAAACGATTCCCCTTAAAGCGTCTTGGTTTACCGGAAGATGCTGCTAGACTGATAGGATTTTTGGCCAGCGAGGAAGCGGAATGGTTGACGGGACAAGTGATTCATTCTGAGGGCGGATTCCGACGTTGAGCCCTGATTTGTTGCTTGGTATGCTTGTGAATATGTTGTTGAGCGACTAGTGTTTCCCTAGATGTATTTTTTCGAATTAAACTGAAAATTTCCTGCGAGGCTTCGAGGCACTTCTGCCCTGAAAGGCGCGGTGGGTAGGCGGTGCCCAATAGCCCCGATCGGACGGATACGAGTGTGCCAACTGCTGTGGTGACTGCAAGCCTGTGGGGGCTCGACCTTAGGAGAGACCACACAGGCGCTGCAGGAACAAGCAGGTGGTGCAGGAGTAGGAGGGAGAGCGGGGAGCCCGCTAACGCGCTGTGTAAAGCATCGCTCCTAAAAACATCATGTTCTTATAGTGGCAAGGAATAATCAGGCTTTGTCGTCTGTTGTAATCCTGCCTATCGATTTTTCAATGTTACAACCCCGATTTTCTCGATCTGGTGATTTATCAGTATATTAAGGGCAGGGAACTATTGTAGATGGCATGATACCAAGGCGCTGTGTATAAAGAATCAGAATATGGTGCCGCGAGCCTGCAAGAGAAGTCGCGGCGTATGACGGTTGTACTGAGCAAATTGCAAATGGCAAAGCTCAGTTATGCGCGCAAGCTTTGTCTTGCTGGTATTATTTTGTATCCTCTTGCTGGCTTAGCCTTGCTGGCCTTTGATCCGCATGCAGTCGAATTTTTGAGCCATCGAATATTCATATCAATCGGTTTCGTATTTATATTGCTGCTTTCCTATCACGTTGATTTAGTAAAGAGATATGCGCTTGATGTGGCCTTGACTTATTCGGCCTTGCCCCTTTGGTGGAGTGTGTGGATTACCCAATACAATGACTTTCGTATCAGTTATTGTCTGGTCTTGCTTGCTGGTATTTGTGCCTGTTCAAGTGCGATTCTCAATCGCACTTTTCTGGCTTTCTATCTGCTCTCGATGGTCTTTTTTATTTTATTGTTTGGGACATTGACAGTGGATGGTAGCAATCCGACTGCTATCCTTCTGTTCTGTATTGTATTGTTGGGAACTGTCGTTTTTTGTGTAGAGCTTTTTCAGCTAGACATACAAGAGCAAATTGAAAGCTTGAACACTGAATTGCGGAAGAATAATCAGGATCTGGAGGCTAAGGTAACGGAGAGGACGAAGTCTCTAAAGCAGAAGCACAAAGAGATGGAGACCTTTGCCTACAGGATTTCTCACGATTTGAAGTCGCCTTTGCTAAATATTAAGTCTTTCAGCAGTCTGCTGGAGGAGGATTTTGGCAAGGGAGCTGGTGAGACCTCCGCAGAGTATTTTAGGATCATCAATAAGAGTGTGGATAACATGGCGGCTTTGATTTCGGAGCTTCTCCAGTACGGTCAAGTGGGACAGCAGGAACTGGAATTGCAGGACTTGTGCCTTACAGGATTACTACGAGAGGTAATCGAGGCCAATTTTCAGCGTAACGTACAGGATGGTGCTGTGATAGAGCTGAAAGAAAATGTTGACGCGATTGTACGATGTGATCCACAGCAGATGTCTCTGCTATTTCAGAATCTGATTGGTAATGGGCTGAAATACAATATGTCCAAGACTAAGTGGATCGGTATCTCCTATACTGCCAGTGAGGATTTTCATCACCTCACTGTGGCAGACAACGGCATTGGAATTGACCCTGGATATCGCAGTGAGGTTTTCAAGATTTTTCATCGTCTGCATGCGAGGCATGAGTTTGAGGGCTCTGGTGTGGGACTAGCAACATGCAAGACCATAGTAGAAAAACATGGAGGCAGTATAGCGGTGGATGCGAGTCCATATGGAGGCAGCAGCTTTGAGTTTAAGATTGCAAAGGAGCTTTAGTGTGGGGATTACGGACTATGGATGTCGGACTACAGATTGGGATCAAGGAGGAGGGGGCAGTGCATGTATCAGGCTTTAGGGGAGAGAAAGAGTTCTTCCATTGTTTTTCCTTCTAGCTTAGAGCTGCACCAAAGAATGAGTTCTGAAAGGGCTACGATGCTGTTGGGCTTTTGTTCCTGAAGTTGCAACAGCAGCGAACGCAGTTCCGATACGATACTTTTATGCTCTGTCCTCTGGGTATTTGATAGTTTGCGGAAATGCTTCAGAGAAATCTTTTCGAACTCCCAGTAGTGATTTTGCTTTCTCAATAAACGGCTGGTGCTCGCTAGCTGTGCATCCAGCTGCTCCGGTCTAAGATCGTATAACACGGCTAGCTGCAGAATTCGTGTAGCGTAAATCAGGTTCTTGTTCTTTTCATTCACATCGTATTGGGTGAATACACGAGCTAGCAACACTTCCACTTCAGTTAGATTGTTTTTGAAAAGATGCACGGACAGCATGTTGTAGCAAAATGCTAATTGCTGTTTTTCGAGGGAGCAGGAGCAAATCAGTGGCCAATGCTCTTCTATAACCGCAATTGTTTTGATGGCCTCGTCGAACTTGGCTGTATACATGCAGTATCTCAGCTCATGGTAGAGACGTGTTTTGAAGAGGTCTGGGCTTCCTTCTGTGCCAGGTATTTGGTCCATTTGTTTGAGCACAGCGGGAATGCGGTCTAATTTGCTTTTGTCTTGTAGTAATACAATCAGAAAGTTGCACAATGCATTCTTGTAAGCTCTTGCTTGCACTTGCAGGGCTTTGTGATCCTGAAAGAGTTGGACTTGCTTCTCCGCATACTGAATGGCTTGAGCGTAGTCTTGATTTAGTTTAGCTGCTGCGCTCATGATATAGTAATAGTGTTCCAGAGCAATGGGGTTTAGGTTTTCTGGTTGGTTTGCAAGTCTGTCATTGTCCAAAAGCCTATGCACCTTGGCGTTATTGTCCGGATTTCGAAGGGAAATATCTCGCTTTAGTATTAGTTCCAATCGGGTTCTTAAGTCTTCATAGTAGCAGCTGCCCTCCAATTGTTTGCGATACGATTCTCGTTCATCCAAAAGGCGTAAGATCGTTTCTTCTTGCTTTGAATCCTCATGGTCGTTTCTAGCAATTTGAATTTGCATATCCAGCATTTTGATAAGGTCCGCATATCGGAAGCAGGTCAGCGCCTGCTTTTTTGCCTTTCGTATGCGTGAGAGCAGTTCCGTGTATTGCTCTCTCTGATATAGAACCGGCATACATGCAATCAGATGGTCCACCTTATCTGTTTGCGCTACTTGTGGAATCAGACTGTCGACAATCTTGTCAAATAATCGCTTTCGGTAGCTGGGAAGATTCTTACGAATTGAAGGGTCAAGGCGCTTTTCAAGTTGCTCGGGATCGTACACTTTTTGCTTTTCTAGCAAGGCAAACAATTGCATGTACATTGGTGCTGTAGCCAGCTTTGTAGTCGTACTCAAAGCTACAAGTATGCTCTTTTCCGACTTGCTGAGCGACTTTATGAGCCTGAAAAGCTTGTCATCCTGTTTCATGATTTTCATTGTTAGTTCTGCAAAACAATAAGTCTAAATTGTCACAAATTATTGAAATACTGCGATTTATAAGAAAGTAAATTGCCGTATTCGGATCAATTTTTCTTGAAATTTGCCACAAATCCTGCTTTTCCGATGCAAAAAACCGCTTTTGCGTTCCGATGAAAGAAGGCTGTAGCCGCTTAGTATTGTGGCATCAACAGTTGATAAGGATAAAATAACTAATTCTAGAAGCTAATTAATTTACTATGAAAACTAAATTATTTGTAAGCGTACTTAGTATTCTTTGTCTTTGCAGCTATGTGGCTGTAGGACAAAATGACAGCACCAATGACGGCTGGAAATACGAAACCAGCACTGGTGACACATATCTACCAGAGAATGAAAGAGTTCTCATCGGGGATTCAGTTACTAATCACAGTAATCCCGACGCACAGTTGATTGTCAAGAAGAACATACTTGCAGGCCATTCCGTAGGAGCTACTGCTCCTAGCAGTACTTTTAGCAATGGGCATGGGGTAGTGTTCGGAGATGCTGGATACATCCTGGACAATGATAATGCAAATCTTAACGTGGTCTCACGGGGAGGTCATCGGTTTTATGTGAAAGACTGGAGCAGTCCTGTGCAGGCTATGACACTCACGCAAGCTGGTCTCCTTGGGCTTGGGGAAACGGGTCCATTGTCTCGATTACATGTATTGGAGCATGAGACAGGAGCTAGCGGAATTGTAGTAGAAGCTTTGCCGGGTGGAAATCCGAATTTGATGTTTGCTGTAGATAATGGGCTCAAAACCAATCTTCGCTACAACGCCAATCTTGATGGTATCGAGTTCCTGGACTACAATACACAAGAGACCAGCTTTTTTGTATCGACTAGCGGAAAAGCCGCCATTGGTGATAAAGTCGTTTCAACTGATCCGGATTACGCTTTAAATGTGCATGGAAAGATGCAGTCCGAAGGGATTGGAATTTTCAGAGGCAGCGGGGCAATGTTTGATATGGGATTGGTATCTGATACAGATGAAAACACGCATGCCTACATGCATGTAAAGGATTCGCAAGGAAAAACCGGACACTTTATTTGGACGCCCAATGCTATGATGATCGGTGTAGATCATGTATGTAGCAGTAAGCCACTGCCTGATTTGAACGAGAATATTGGTTTGTATATAGGCGACGGTCATCGGGCAGTTAAGGAGGGTAGTGGTACCTGGGAAACCAACTCTGATCGGAGACTAAAGCAAAACATCGCACCACTAAAGAACAGCAGTGACATATTGCGCGCATTACAATTGTATGAGTTTGAATACAACGGTTTGGGTGGCACTGCTAAGGGCAATAAGTACACTGGATTTATCGCTCAGGAACTGCAAGAAGTGCTTCCAAATGCTGTTGGTACGGTGAATCTTTGGTTGAATCCAGAAGATAAGCAGCAGACAGAATTGCTCACTGTAAATCCAAACGATGTATGGATGCATAATGTAAATGCTACGAAAGAACTGATCGCGAAAGTCGATGAGCAAAATCTCACGATCGAGCGTCTTGAGACTGCGCTAGAACAACGAGACATGCAACTTATGGACATGGCCACTAAGCAGGAGCAGCTGGAAGAGAAATTGAACTCCCTGATGCAGTTGATGCAGCAGCCTCTTGCCACTCAAGTGGCAACAGAAATGAAGCAATCCCGATTGTATCAATCCGTGCCAAATCCAACGGACGGCAAAATGATGATTGGCTATTTCATTGCAGAATCTTCAAAGTCTGCTAGCCTGAGCATCACCAATATTTATGGAAAGCAGATTGAACAGTTTGAGATTGAAGACCGAGGAGAAAGCCGTATGCTCCTCGATGCACAACAAATGAATTTGACTGCTGGCACCTACATCTACAGCCTACAAGTAGATGGAAGACTGGTCGACAGCAAGCAGTTCATGCTTTTAGATTAGTTATTTATCAGTATCCGGTAGCTCCCTGGAGCTACCGGTGCTTCCCAGGAGGAGAAACTACCCCTTTATTCTCCTAATGCTCAAAGCTGGCTGTTCAGACTAAGCAGCTACCATATAGGCTTTGCCAAAGAGTATTAGATGCCACCGCGCACAGGCTTTGGCATTTGGCAAAGCGAAGGATTACAAGATCAGAACGACACAATTTTTAAACCGAGCCTGCCCGGACTGGCGAAGCTATGCTCTCCCCATACTGCAAGCTCCTTCAATACAATTTTTCACTTTCTAAACAATTTTACCATGAAAACTCACAATCGCGAAAGAGCGAATCTTACTGTCAAATCGCTGGCTATGCTGGCACTTATGATCACCTTTTTAGTCGCGGGTTCAAATCCATTGACGGCTCAAAACGACATCAGCAACGACTATTGGTACAATCCTAGCACTGTACAAACCGCTACCAACAAGAAAGCCAGTGTTGGTGCTACCCTTACCGACGGTCAGCTACATGTGTATGAGCAAGCCTCAGGCAACAGCGGAAACACGCTGGTACTGGAATCTGCGGCAAACATGAATCCCAACATAATGTTCAAAGCCAGTAGCAGCCATGTTGCCAATATTCGCTACCGGGAATCCACCGAACGTTTGGAATATCAGGTCGGCTCTCCAGGTCAATCCCTTGCTACCGTTGCTGTGATGACAAGAGACAAGATGGGAATCGGTACGACTAACCCGCTATCAAAGCTGCATGTAAACGGCTGGCTTAGAACGGGGAATTCCACCGCTGCAATTGTCTCCGGATTTGGAGGGACCCACAATTTCATCAATGGTGTGGGTGCAAGCGGAAAGCTAAAGTTCAGAATCAATGGTGCTGATGTTATGAGCATGAGTAACCTTGGCCTGGCTATTGGACCTGCCGCTCTGCCCGCAGGCTATAAGCTGTCCGTTGATGGAAAGGTGATCTGCGAAGAGCTACGTGTAAAGCTCAGCAACAACTGGCCCGACTATGTAGCGGATGAAGACTACGTAGTGCTTGGCCCAGTAGACCAGGAAAAGCAGTTCCGTGCCACAGGTGCGCTTCCCGGTTTTCCAACCGAAGCAGAGCTAAATGGCACCATCGATCTTGGAGAAATTACCCGTTTGCAGCAAGAGAAAATCGAAGAACTTATGCTGATCTGCAGTAAGCAGGAGCAGGTGATCGGAGAGCTGCAAACGGCGGTCTCTACTATTGTTGCTAACCAGAAAAATTAAGAGACTATGAA
>JAHDEE010000447.1 GCA_020629005.1 Chitinophagales bacterium | reverse complement strand
GATTTGCAAAGGAACGGCAATAGTGTTGCGCTCAAGCTTGATAATCTGAAGCCGGGCATTTATCTTGTAGAACTGCCGGGTAGCGGACTCTGTGCTAAATTGCTGGTGCAAAAGAACTAGAATGATGAGATTCAGGATGTTATTCTTCTTTATTGGTTTCTTAATGATGCATTGCCTGAGCGGGCAACATTATTTCAATAAGACCTATGGTCCTGATCCTCAGCGCTTGTATACCAGTGGTCGACTAGTAGAAACGCCCTCGGGCTTTCTGCTGATCGGCCACCGTAGCGCTGTTTATGGCGTTGATCTATATGTAACACAACTTGATGCGGAGGGTGAAGAAATAGGAACCACGATCATCGATTCTGGCCCTATTACGGGATGGGAGAAAGCAAATACAGCCATTGGTACTTTTGATGGGAATTATGTATTCTATTCGAACACTAGAACTGATAGCGCATCCAGAGTTACACGTCTACACAAGATAAGCGAAGAAGGTCAATTGCTTTGGACTAAGAGCTATTATTGTCCGGAGTTGTATTGTGCACGCCCCGTGGCACAAATCATCGAAACCTCCGATCATGATCTAGTGTGGACAGGATCATATCGGGAGGAGAATGAGCTTGGTCAGACGATAAGTACGACAAGCGCCTGGATCATGAAGACCAATCACCTGGGTGAGGTGATTTGGGAGTCTATTGAGGCAGAGCCGCATTATGCTGTGCCGGGCAAGAACTACGGTCAATTTGGAAGGTCGCTTCTGGAGCTGCCAAACGGGAACATTCTTTTGGCGGGTGCTGCTTATGAGCTGGTGGGCAATGCCCAGGCGTTTGGGACTCAGAAAGTCGTATTGAGGGAGTTTGACTCCGACACAGGAGAGGTGCTGGAAGAACAGGTCTTCGATACTTGGAGCTATCAGTCCTATCCCTCAATGACGGCCTATGATGAAGAACACTTTCTACTGTCCATGTATGGCCCGGATGAAGATTCAGAATTTGTTGAAGATGTACAATGGGGGATTGCCAAGATAAGCTATGAAGGGGATGTGGTCTGGGAAATGCTCCATCCTAATATTTTGGCGCCAGACTCCTTTTACCTATTTAGAACGCCTCTGACTACCTCTTTGGTTACAAAAGACGATGGGGGCTTTCTTGCGGCGTTTCAGTATGACGACTGGTATTGGATTGATGGATTTCCTAATACTGGTTGGCGTACGATGATCGCAGAATTTGCTGCAGATGGGGCCTGGCTTGGGTCTACGCCACTGTACAAAGATCAGAGCATAGTTACGCATGTATACGGCAATCGGACAGCCGGATACTACGATTTCATTTACGACCTTGACCGCTGTTCGGATGGCGGTTATATTGCCACAGGTACTCGACACGGTGGCCCAGAGGTTCCCCACAAATGCTGGGTTGTGAAGCTGGATAGCGAATTAAATCAATGCATGGCGATGGAATGTGATAGCACAGCCGATGGTACTTTAGTGTGGCAAGGCAGAGAGGAATCAGTTCAGATGAATGCCTATCCCAATCCCACCAGAGATCAGTTGACTTTGGATTTTTCAGATCCACTGACGGATGCTGGAATCTTGCGTGTTTACAATCTTGAAGGTCAGCTATTGAAGGAACAGCCTGTGCCTGCTGGCTCGACAGGACAGAAGATTTCGCTTGGGTCCAATGGCTCAGGCCTATACCTATGGGAGCTTAGAAGTCGAGGCATAATGATACAGAAAGGAAAGACAATAGTAGAATAAGATTAGCCATTTGGGCGCTCACCACGGCCGAAAGGCGGTGCCCAATAGCCGTGATCGCAATGGAAATGATGGTGCTATGCGGCGACTGAGTCGCTGTGCTGGAGCTGGCTCGACGATAGGAGAGACGGATGCAGCGCAGCAGCGAAGTGGCCGGAGAGTGCCATCATTGCAATGTAGAGCGCGCAGGTCTTAGCGCGATCGAATGAAGGTTTGCTCCAAATAAAAAGAGGGCCTTGCTACACAGCATAATCAATCGGATAGGCGATTAATTCCTTACCTTCAGGAGAAAACAGGCCATGTCGAAAAGGCTCTTTCTTATCTGTACTTCTCCACGTTCAGGAGGTAATCTGCTCTGTTCTTGTTTGGCCAAAACCGGCCTTCTTGGGAAACCGGGTTCCTATATCTATGCCTATCCTGC
>JAHDEE010000167.1:11429-13807 GCA_020629005.1 Chitinophagales bacterium | reverse complement strand
AGAGCTGAAACTAAAACCTGAAACCCAAATAATTCGTCCAATGCAACGCTACTTTATATGTTCTTTCATGAGCTTTCTGCTTTGCGCTGCATTTACTAGCGCACAAGTAGTAGACGGTTACCAAATGATCAATCCCAGACCGGACGCCGAATACATAAATCCAGAAACCCAGATTTCTATTCGCCCTGGTAAGCTACTAAGCCATGCAGATTTGATTGACTTCAAATGCAGCATCAAAGGTGCTGCAAACCGCAATTGCGAATATGATCTTGTGCTAGCCAAAGACCAGCGAACCATCGTACTAAAGCCAACTTTGCCATTTGAGTATGGCGAAACGATCTCTTTGGAGATAGAGTGCCCTGCTGCAGAGACAAATTCAGAACTCAGTTACAGCTTTTCCATTCGTGACAATAGAGATCTACTGCCAGGTTTTGGCAAACAACATAAAACCCCTGATTACACCAAAGCAACTGGCACCCCGTCCCGAACTATGCAGATGGAGCCAGAAGTCGACATAGAAATCTATGGTGACACATTTGGAGGGGAACTCCTGGTCGATTATCGATATTTCCCGGAGGATCTGTTTCCCGAAGAAACAGTATACCTGGTGTCTGTCAATGAGGACCTGGAAACAAATGTCTTGTATGAGCATCCGCTATTTTTGGCTGGTATCGACTTGCAACAAGAATTGTACACCTTCTTTGCAGTAGACCCCACCTGGTCTCTACCAAATGGCAACTTTGGCGCCTTCCACACCATGATGCAACCAGGTGAAGTATTGGATACAATCTACTGCGCTAATGGTTATATAACAGACCCCCACGCATTTCGAATAACAGATAACAATACATATTTGATTGCAAGTTATGACGCTCAACTGCTCGATATGAGTTTGCTTGTTGAGAATGGCAACAATGAAGCAACAGTGATTGGTTTTGTTGTACAAGAACTAGATGTGGATAGAAATGTGCTATTGGAATGGCGAAGTTGGGATCACTTTGAGATCACTGATGCGATAACGCTCGCTGACACCTCCAATTTCGGACCTTTTAGCTATGTTTTGGCCGAAGATCTAACGGGATCTGAGATTGACTATGTTCACGGCAATTCAATTGAAGTCGATCAAGATGGGAACCTGCTTTTGTCTCTCAAAAGCATGACTGAAATTTGTAAAGTAAATCGGCAAACGGGAGATATCATGTGGCGGCTGAATGGCAAGAATAACCAATTCGAAATGCTCTCAGATATTCCCGGCAGTTTACCTCAATTTTCAGAGACACACGATGTAAGAAGGACAGAACAAGGTACCATAATTCTATTCGACAATGGCACACTGGCAGACCCCGCTATCTCCCGAGCTCTGGAATTTGAAGTCGACGAAGAAAATATGGTCTGTACCTTGGTGTGGGAATACACCCATCCAGACGAGTTTTGGAGCGTAGCCATGGGAGGAGTGCAGCGCTTACCAAATGGCAATACCCTCATTGGCTGGGGCGTCGCAGGCCCACCCTTTCTCACAGGGAGTCCTCCAACTATTCAGCCGCGAGTAACAGAAGTGTCTTCGGATGGGGAGATCGTGATGGAAATGAGCTTTCCGGATGCTAGTATTATTTCGTATCGTGCCAGAATGTTTGGCGAGTATGATCCGCCGGCTACGGCTCTTGAGCATCAGCCCGCGCGTACAGCAAAGCCACAAATTATCCTCTCTCCAATTCCTGCTTCCGAACAGCTCAAGATGAATTTCACCAGTTTACACTCGGCTCAGGCTACCCTCAGTATCCGGGACCTTTACGGACGGCAACATCTAACGCGTGAAATCCAGATAAACAAGGGTTCCAACAGCTTCGCTATTGACCTTGGCAATCTTTCGGAAAACCTCTATATCTTATCGATCTCTGACGAGCATCAACTTCAACTCTCAAAGAAATTCCAAAAACTAGTCCACTAGGAGAATACAAATAAACAGGAGCGAAAGGTTATTTGAGCGCGTCAAGGGGCTACCCGTGTTCCGCTATTATTCACCCCCCATCTGCTTGTTCCTGCCGGGCCCCTGCCGTCTCGCCTTGAGGGCGAGCCATCATGGGCCTGGCAGTCACTGGCGCAGCTGGGCGGCTCATACCGCTGCACCCGCGGCTATTTTGCACCTGCACTCGGCCGCGTTGAAAGGGGAGAGGAAACCAACGAACAAGGGTGGTTGTACCAAAATGGCGCCAGCGTCTTGTCTCGCCAAAAGCCACGTCCCGTGGCTGTCCATCAGGTGATGAATGGAGCTATTGCCCGTGGCAATTTTTAAGGTTTCGGTGCCTCTGCCAGCGGTTCGACTATGGGCGAAGCGCTCGGGGAGGATTAGAAATGTTGCTGCGAAGGATGTGGTGCTT
>JAHDEE010000167.1:1319-11329 GCA_020629005.1 Chitinophagales bacterium | reverse complement strand
ATGGGCGAAGCGCTCGGGGAGGATTAGAAATGTTGCTGCGAAGGATGTGGTGCTTGGCAGACATTGCATAGCGATTGGATACACGTTTACTTATCATAGCTTGTTCTCCAAAGGATTTGAAGAACGGCTCGACTTGGACATAACATGGGCGAAGCGCTCGGGGAGGATTAGAAATGTTGCTGCGAAGGATGTGGTGCTTCGCAGACATTGCATAGCGATTGGATGCACGTTTACTTATTATAGCTTGTTCTCCAAAGGATTTGAAGAACGGCTCGACTTGGAAGCTGTTTTGGACATCACGGGTTAACTCCGAGCCTGAAGTCTTCAATCCCTTCGGGGTGTGGCCCTAAAATGCTCACCTAATCCAAAGTCCAATATCCCCAAAACAGTGACTTACGACCAACCAAGCTGTCAGCGCGACGGGGACGTCACGCTGGGCATCCGGAGACCTAACCCAGAGTCCTAATCCTCAAAAATGCTGCTGCGAGGGATGTGGGTGCAAAATAGCCGCGGGCGAAGTGGAACGAGGTAGCTGCATGCGCCAGTGACTGCCAGCAGATGCTGGCTCGGAGCCTGCGGAGAGACAAGCAGCTGCTGAGCAGGAACAAGCAGGCAGCTGCCGAGTATTAACGGAGCACGGGGAGCCCGCTTCTACGGCCGGATTTATTTCGCTCCAAAAAATTTACAAGCCAAAATCATATCATATGATTTTATTATAGGTCGAAGGTGGTGCTGAGGCGCTCGGCATGTAGCCGGAAGCCCCGTACCTGATCGTGAACGGTTACGAAATAGTTGTTGGAATGCTGCGGGATTTGCACGAGGCACTGATTGTGTAAGGTGAGTGAAGTTAAATTTTCTGTGGGCAGATTGAACTCGCCGGTGAATTCGAAGTGGCCTTTGAACCATTGGAAATCGCAGATGGATAGTTGGACTTTTCGCTTGTTGGCTGCTACCGCGGTGGACTCCGAAATGTATTGAAGGACCTCGAAGTCATCTGGCTGATTCCTCGTTTCCTGTTCTACTGCCTTAAGCAGATCATGTGCCTCGAAGCGACCGCGAACACTTATGTAATCGGGCTCCAATTTCAGGTGGAAATCGGCGGTAGGCACATCGTGCAGCGGTAGCAAAAGGTATATCAGAACAATGAAAGGTAGCGCCATGTTCGGATAGGTTTTGGGATTTTGTATGGATCAGTATCGGACTTCTGCGACAGCAAAAGCGGAAGAATTCTTTCTATAAAGGTTGTAATCAAGCACAGTTACATGGCCATCAAGATTGCAGTCCAGATGTGTGTAGTCAAGAATAGCAGATGCATCTGATAAATACAAATTAAAATCCGTGTAATTAATGGCGCCGTTGTTGTCGAAGTCTCCGGCTTTGAGTGCATATAGTCCGTTGGGCAGCGCGGAAAGCTGGTTAGCGGCACCGGAGACATTGACGGGCTGAGTGAAATCGTAGATGCCTGCAATGGGGAGCTGAGGACTGCCGGTACTGGCCACAGCCAGATGATGCCTTGCCCTAATGATGATCTTGTAATTGACTGCTCCGGAGGCGTTGGGGAAACTTACACCGGGATTGCCATTTGTACTTTGAATGAAGCCATCAGCAGTCAGCAAGGCTGCCACTTGAAACTGGTTATTGTTGTTGTCGATCAACTCGATCAACAGCCAGTCGACAATGTTTGAGGGAATGGTGCTGATATACTCGCCTCCGGAATAATTCCAGGGCGATTGGTTGAAGGGTTGTTGATTTGGAATCAGGTTATTGTCCTGCAGCAAGGTAGACATATTTGTGCTGCTAAGGTACGGTCCTTCGAGGAGGACTTTTGCTTCGAGCTGCACACCGCTTGCAGGCACTTGATTGATCTTGGTAACAACGATGGAGTCGCAATTAGCGGCGTTGATCAGCACATCCTGATAGGTTCCTGCTGTGTTGTAAGTGTTAGTTCCTACGGTGAAGATTTGTCCAGGCTCAAGGTCAACTTCTTGAGTGTGTAGTGAAGTGAGACAGCTTTGTGCCTGGTTGCCGCTATCGAAGGAGAGGTCTGGCGTGCCGGATAGGCATCGGCCAATTTGCGGAAACTCATCGGTAATTACGTAGAAGTAGTCGAAGGTTTGTGGTCCACAGATTGTATTGACGGTGACTGATCTTGCAATGCCATTGCACTCGTCTAGGTCTCCCAGGCCTGAAACGTATTCGTAGTCATTGGTGTATTTTCCATTGTAAGGTCCGCAAGGCTGGGTGATACCGTTGCCTGGCCGATCGCCTGCTTTGATCTGATAGCTTGGTTGAAGCAAGGCTAAACCACCAGTACCATCGGGCGCAAAGCGATACAGAATTGGGAAACCGTCGGATGCCCAGCCGATGTGTATAGGATCTGCCGGTGCCAAGCTTGTCGTACTGATTCCTGCATACAGTTGCTCTGCAAATTCGAACATATTGCCGTGGTAGTGATAGCCATGCGGGCCAGTGTGTGCTGAGGCGCAGTCGAGTGCTACCCGATTGGAACCACTGCCTTGATTATTAGTTGCTTCCATCACCCACTGCCAATTGTATTCCCCGGTTTCGGGATTTTCGAAGATAAAAGGAGTGGCAGGTGCCGGAGCCATAAGGACGCCATTAATTCCTACGCCGAAGAAACGCGCAGGACGGCCATTGTTGTTTAGAATGGAAGTACTGCTCGCAGCTACCTGGGGAGTGGCATCTACTTGCAGCAACATTTTTTCTGGACCAGGGATATTATTGGGATTGTAACAAAACTGATGATCCGGATAGTTATTGGAGCTTATGTAGCGGGTATCGTTGTACTCTAGCGTGGCCACGTAATTAGGTATTGTTGGGACCTCGCAGCAGCCGATATTTGTGGTACTGGTAGAATTGTCGTTAGTACAAACGGGCGTGATTCCATTGCAGGTATTTCCACCGTCGTCTATACTTGTCTCGCTGCCATTTTGAATGAGATCCTGGCAAGACCAATCGGTTTGTATGACTAAGGCTTCGTCTTGCAGATCAGTTAGTATCAGTTGTTGGGCAGCATTGAGGCTGCTGATAAGATTATTGGATTCAAGTGGGTCCGCCAGTAGGTCATAGAATTCCTGTGTGCCGTCGGGAAATTGAATCAATTTGTATTGGCTATCTCTAATCGCCCAGAGGTGTCCTGATTCCCAGAGTTCTGTATAGTTGTAAGGACGAGATGGTGCTGTAGCATTCGAAAGTAGTGGCACAAAACTCATGCTGTTGTAAATTCCGCCAGGTAGGCTGCTGCCAGTAATTTCAAGGACCGAAGCATAGATATCAAGGCTATGCACCAGTGCTGTTTCCGTTTGATTGGCTCGCGTAACACCTGGACCAGAAACGATCATAGGTACGTGTACACCGCCTTGATAGACCGTGCCTTTGGCATGATCGGATGGGAAACTCTGGATTACACCTGTCGGAGTACCGTTATCTCCGATGAACATTATTACTGTATTGTTAAGCACTGTTGCTGGTATGCTACCGAGTAGTTGTCCAATTTCGTAATCCATGGCTTCAATCATGGCTACGTACTTCTGCTTATTGGAATTAGTAGGTGCCTGTGTGTAGAAACCGGATGGGGGAATGTGAAAAGGAGTATGCGGAGCCACATGTGAAAGACATAACAACCAGGGTTTGGATCTTGAGTTGATCCAGTTGCTGGCATCATCTGTTAGATAGCTGGTCGCATAGTCAGTTTCCGTATAGGAAGATCCGTTTTCGATTCTTGTCCAGTTGGTGTAGGAGCTAACGGAGGCATTGAAAGAGCCGTTATAATGATCAATACCATGCTGAGCAGGATGGGAATAGTCTACAGGACTTGAGATGTGCCATTTACCGATGAGGGCATCGTCATAAGCGTTTCCCGTAGCGTTTTCTACAGCTTGAAACAGGGAGGTGTGACTTAGGTCCAAGTTGCCTGGCGAAGCCATTACGTTGGTCTTGTTGCCGTACTTTCCACTTAGAATACCTGCTCTCGTGGGCGTGCAACGTGGGGATGCCCAGGCATTGGTAAAAGTCAATCCGGTGCTTCTAAGATTATCGATGTTTGGCGTATTTGGCATCAGTGTATTGTTCTGATAACCATTGCTATAATCTACGCCAAGATCGTCGGCGATAATCAGCAATACGTTCGGTTGCGCTGGATTTGTTTGCGCTATCATGCTTTGCGTATGGGCGCAGAAAACCCATAGCATCGACAAGATAATTATCCCGGCTACTTGTCTCATAGTATGTTCAGTTATTCCCTCTTCAAAGATATTTAGTATGCTTGCAAAAAGAGTGTCAAGATGCCAAAAATCAGTAGTTTGGGAAAATTGACAGCAATAACACAGAAATATATCTGACAAAAAAAGCCCCTGACCTTTTACAGATCAGGGGCCCGAAATAAACACGCTTAATCAAACGCTATTGCTTGATCAATTTTTCCGTGATGTTCAAACTGCTAGTACTTAGGCTCAGGATGTAGACTCCCGGGCTGTAATTAGAAGTCGCTATTCTCATGGTATTGGTTCCGCTGATTGCTTCTAACTCGGTCTGGAAGATCAGACTGCCGGCTGCATCAAACATCTCTACCTCTACCAGCTCATTACTGTCATGGCTGAATACCAGATCCACCCAGGATTCGGCTGGCACAGGACTGAGAGATAGCAATTGAAGGGATTCACTGCTACGACTTAGACTGACTAAACCAACTGATTCACTTTGTCCGTCCTGATCTGTCTCACTCAGGCTGTAGTATACTGTTCCTGATGCCGTGTAAGCATCCAGGAATTCATATCTCATTTCGCTGTTCTCACCGCCTTGTGCGGCAACTGTGTGAACCGCTTCGAAGTTTATACCGTCTACTGATCGGTAGAGGGTAAAGTAGTCACTGTTGGTCTCGCTGGCAGTGATCCAGGTTAGCAGATTGCCTGCCGACTGGACCTCACCATCGAAGCTGATCAATTCTACGGCAAGCTTGACGCACTCGGCAGGGGTTTCGTCTACCACGGTCGTACAACCATCTGCTGATGTCGCTGTAAAGGCAAAGCTACCTCCGCTTGGGATTGGACCCAGTGCGAAGCCGTTATCTACTTGTCCGCTGTAATCACCACTGATCGTGGCTGCTTGACTCACCGATACAATCACCGTGTAGTATTCGCCTTCTGTATCACAAAGCACCTCATAAGTCACTGCGAAGTCAGGACAGTCGGACAAGCTGATTACAGCTGTGTCTTCATCATCTTCTCCTGATGGATTATTTGGATCATCAGGATTACCGTTATCCGGTGCAGAATCTGAATCTGGTTGATCCTGCTTTGTCACTTCCGCAAAGTTGACGATAGTTCCACTTGTGGCCGTAACCTCTGTCAGGATGTCGAGGGTAACACTTGCTCCTGCATCAAGGTCGCCTATGACCCATACACCAGTGGACGGATTATAGCTTCCCTGGCTGGCTCCTGCATATTCAACTCCTGATGGCAGCTGGTCAGTAACCTCGACTCCTGTGGCATCTGTGCCGCCTTCATTGGTAACGGTAATCGTATAGATCACTAAATCACCTGGAGAAGGACTACTGTCACTAACTACCTTGTCTAGACTCAAGTCAACCGATTGACTACCAGTATCATCTACACTAATCACTGCGATGTCTTCGTCATCTTCGTCTGATGGTGCATTTGGATCCGGATTTGGATCCGCATTATCCGGTGTCGAATCCGGATCTACCTGATCCACTGCTGTTATTTCAGCATGGTTGACTATCGTTCCCTGAACAGCTGTCACTAAGGCTGTGATATTCAAGGATACCGTTTGACCAACCTGAACTGTACCTACTGCCCATCTTCCGCTCTGAGAATCGTAGCTTGGAGAATCAGATGTCAGATATTGAATGCCTGCTGGCAGCACATCCTCAACCGCAACTCCGGTGGCTACACTTGGACCTGCATTACTCACAGATAGGGTATAAACGATCTGCTCGCCAGCTGATGGGCTAGCATTGTTGACCGACTTGTCCATGGACAAATCTGCCACCTCTTTGACCACCTCAACCGTTTCCGGATCATGGTCATCCTCGTCTCCATCGCTACCGCTTACTTCGTCATCTTTCGGGTCTCCATCATTGTCGCTGTCGCTGTCTGGAGTCGAATCGCTGTCCGGAACTGGATTGCCCAGTTCATCTTCGCCGCCAGTGATTTCGGCGATATTGGTCACATCTCCCTCACTGGCTGCTGAGTTGAGGCTCAATGTGATGTTCACACTTGCTGCTCCTCCCGCTACGATTGGACCTGGAATCGTTGTAACAGCATTGCTGCCATCCATGGACCAGTTGCCATCTGCAAGACTAAAGGCGGCAGGCAGGTAATCGACTACACCTACATTGTAGACCGGTTCGCTCCCCTGGTTGAATACCCAGATGGTATAAGTCACCAGATCGCCAGGCACTACCAACGCAGACTGACCCTCGGCAAGCTCCTTGATCAAAGCTAGATCGTAGACCGCATCATCACTCACGGTTACTACTTCAGGATCGCTGTCATCTTCATCGGTGGATGGATCATCATCTCCTGGGTTACCCGTTCCATCACCACCGATCTCATCATCGGAGCCTCCGTCTGGATTGCCTCCTGCATCGTTATCCGGATTGGAATCTGGTGTACTGTCCTCATCATTTGCTGGATTGCCAAGCGGATCCTCTGCTCCAGAAATCTCGGCTATATTTACAACCTCTCCTGAAGCGGATACCACCACCAGGCTAATGTTGACCGTGATGCTCGTGCCTGCTGGTATTGGACCGGCAAGCGTCGTCACTGCATTGCTGCCTGACATCATCCAATTTGGATCGGCCAACATCATTCCCGGTGGAACATAGTCGGTGATCTCCACATTGTAGGCATCAATATCTCCCTGATTGAACACGGTGATCGTGTAAGTAACCGCATCGCCCTGGGAGACAACGGAAGGCTGTCCACCGGCAAGAGATTTGGTCATCGCAAGATCAAATACCGCCTCATCCAGCACTATCGTTTCTGGATCATGATCATCTTCATCGCCTGAAGCGTCATCGCTACCAGGGGTTCCGCTACCATCACCATCTACGCTGTCATCAGAAGAACCGCCTGGATTGCCTCCAGCATCATTGGCCGGATTGCCGTCTGGCTCTGAGTCCTTATCATCAGGGTGATTGCCATCTGCATCTTCGGCATCTACAATTTCGGCAATATTGGTCAGATCATCTCCGGAGATAATGGTACAGGTTACTGGTACCGAAACGCTACTTCCAGCAGCCACCGGACCTGCGATCGTCGTTGTTGCCATGCTTCCCGAAAGCTGCCAATCAGAATCATTGAGCATCAAGCCTGATGGAAGGTGGTCAGCTATGACCACATTGTAGGCATCCACTGAACCCTGGTTGTAAACCGTGATCATATACGTAATCTCGTCGCCTATAATCCAGCTGCTACCTTGTCCCGACGCAACCTCTTTGCTCAAGGCCAAATCGAAGACCGGAACATCGATCGTTGATGGATCACTATCATCTTCATCAGTCGATGGATCATCATCTCCTGGATCACCACTTCCATCACCGTCTACACTGTCATCAGATCCACCGTCAGGATTTCCTCCTCCATCATTGTCAGGATCAGTATCCGGGGTAGAGTCGCTATCTTCTGGGTGGTTACCATCTTCATCCTCCGCATCTGATATCTCAGCTACGTTGGACAATTGACCTCCCGCAAAATCTTCATCGATCATAAGGGTGATATCTACAGTTGTTTGCGAGCCGGACACTATCGGACCTGCAAGCGTAATGCTCGCTGTAGAACCACCATCTGTCCAATCTGCATCGGCAAGGCTCATGCCTTCAGGGATATAATCAGTCACAACAATGTTGTAGGCATCGATGGCTCCCTGATTGAATACGGTGATCGTGTAGGTCACCTGATCGCCTGGACCTACTTCGGCAGGCTGACCGCCATGCAGGTTCTTCATGAGGGCAAGGTCAAATTCCCCGGCACCTACTACATCAATTACTTCTGGGTCACTGTCGTCTTCATCTGTGCTGGCATCATCGTCTCCTGGATCGCCACTACCGTCTCCATCGGTGCTACCGTCGGAAGGACTGTCTGGGTCTCCTCCAGCATCATTGTTCGGATTGTTATCCGCTTCTGAATCGCTGTCTTCAGGATGATTACCATCCTCATCTTCGGCATCTGTGATCTCAGCTACATTGGTGATCGAACCATCTGTGGCTGTTACCGTAAAGGTGATCGGTATTGTTACTGAGCTACCGGCTGCCAATGGGCCAGCAAAGCTGGTCACTGCATTGCCGTTAACAATACTCCAGTTCGAATCATTGAGCATCAATCCAGATGGGATATAATCGATCACATCAATATTGTAGGCATCCACACTTCCCTGGTTGATCAGCGTGATCTCGAAGGTCACATCGCTGCCCGCTGTCACTGTTCCCGACTCACCGGCTGCAAGCGACTTAGTCAAGGCCAGGTCAAACTCAGGACCACCTACTACTGCTGGATCGCTGTCATCTTCATCTACTGCTGGATCGTCCGAACCAGGGGTGCCGCTGCCATCGCCGTCTACGGTGTCATCGGAACCACCGTCTGGGTTTCCTCCGGCATCATTGCCAGGATCACTGTCCGGATTTGAATCTGTGTCTTCTGGATGGTTGCCATCAGCATCTTCGGCATCACTGATTTCGGCTACGTTTACCAAATCTCCACCGCTGTAGTCGCTGTTTACCTGTAGCCTAATATTCACGCTAGTCGAACTACCCGCACTGATTGGACCTGCGATGGTCATTGTTGCATTACTGCCACTCTGGGTCCAGTCGCTGTCTGCCAAGCTCATTCCAGAAGGAATGTAATCGGTAATGACCACATTATAGGCATCCATACCTCCCTGGTTATAAACCGTAATCGTGAAGTCTACCAAATCTCCGGCACTTACCACAGTGGACTGACCAGCTGCAACTGTTTTCATCAAGGCAAGGTCGAACACATCTTCGTCCACAACCTCAATCACTTCCGGATCGCTATCATCTTCGTCTGTGGCAGGATTGTCATCTCCCGGATCGCCGCTACCATCGCCATCAACGCTGTCATCAGAACCACCATCTGGATTTCCGCCTCCATCATTGTCCGGATTGTTATCCGGATCTGAATCTGCATCGTCAGGGTGGTTACCATCAACATCTTCGGCATCACTGATTTCTGCTACATTGACGATAGATCCGTCTGTTGCAGTCACCGTAAAGGTAATTGGAATGGCAACCGAATTACCTGCCGCCAATGGACCAGCATAAGTCAGGATAGCATTGCCACCAGATACCTGCCAGTCACTGTCATTGAGTATCAATCCAGATGGGATATAGTCGACAATGTCCACATTGTAAGCATCTACATTACCCTGGTTGATCACCGTGATGATAAAGGTCACATCACTGCCTGTTGTTACCGTACCGCTTTGCCCGGAAGCAAGGGTCTTCGTCATTGCCAGGTCAAACAGTGGTACACCTACTACTGCTGGATCGCTGTCATCTTCGTCTGTTGCTGGATTATCATCTCCCGGGTTGCCGGTTCCATCTCCGCCAGTACTGTCATCTGCTGGGCTGTCCGGATCGCCACCTGCATCGTTATCAGGATTGCTGTCCGGAGTTGAATCAACATCTTCCGGATGATTGCCATCCGCATCTTCGGCATCGGCTATCTCGGCTACATTGACCAAATCGCCACCAGCAAAATCGGAATCTACCTGTAGGGTGATCGAGACACTAGCACTGCTGCCGGCCATGATTGGACCTGCAAGCGTCGTCATAGCACTGCTGCCACTTTGTGTCCATCCAGCATCTACTAGACTCATACCAGCAGGGATGTAATCCACGATGTCTACGTTGTAGGCATCTACTGCACCTTGATTGTACACTGTAATTGTGTAACTCACCTGATCTCCAGGCGCTACTGTGGCTGACTGACCGCTAGCCAATGTTTTCA
>JAHDEE010000167.1:0-1219 GCA_020629005.1 Chitinophagales bacterium | reverse complement strand
CTCACCTGATCTCCAGGCGCTACTGTGGCTGACTGACCGCTAGCCAATGTTTTCATCAAGGCAAGGTCGAAGTCTTCATTGACTACATTGATCACTTCAGGATCGCTATCGTCTTCATCATTGTTGTCTCCATCCACTTCATTATCGGTAGGTGGACCATCATTGCCAGGATCCATATCCGGATCAGAATCGGAGTCTGTTGGGTGATTACCATCCTCGTCTTCGGCATCGGCTATCTCGGCTACATTGGTCAAACTTCCGCCGGTGCCAGTAACTGTAAAGGTAATTGGCACAATACCACTGCCTCCTCCTGGGATAGGACCAGGTAGCATAAAGCTGGCTAGTCCATTGCTTTCTGTCCAGTCTGGATCATTGAGCATCAGCCCGGATGGGATATAATCTACGATGTCTACATTGTAGGCATCTATGGTTCCTTGATTGTAAACCGTAATCACGAAGGTAACATCATCTCCCGTGCTCACCGTACTGCTCTGTCCTGCTGCAAGGCTTTTCACTAGTGCCAAGTCAAACTCTTCTCCGATGTAGATCACCGCAGGATCACTATCATCCTCATCTGTCAATGGGTTCTCATCGCCTGGCAGACCGGATCCATCACCATCCACCGTATTATCCGATGCACTGTCTGGCTGTCCACCGGCATCATTGTTCGGATCTGAATCAGGCTCCGAGTCAATGTCTGCTGGGTGATTACCGTCGGCATCAACAGCATCCGTAATCTCGGCTACATTGACCAGGCTGCCTTCACCGCTTACGACCATCATGGTAAGATTTACCGAGGCACTCGAACCAGGAGCAATAGGACCTGCAATACTGGTAGTAGCCGTAATACCATCGGTTGAACTCCAATCATTGTCAGCTAGCTGTAGACCCGTAGGAATGTAATCGACAATTCCCACATCATAGGCTGCCACAGTTCCTTGGTTATATACTGTAATCACATAGTTCACTAAGTCACCCAAGCCTACTACATCGTTTTGTCCAGGAGCCAGAGTCTTGGTCAAAGCCAAATCGAAACTTTCTAGCTGCACGGAAGCAGGATCGCTGTCATCCTCGTCAGTCAAAGGATTGTCGTCACCTGGCTGACCAGAGCCATCGCCAGCAACTGTGTCATCTGAACTCCCATCGGGATTACCACCTGCATCATTTGATGGATCCCCATCCGGCACTGAATCTACGTCAGTCGGATGATTACCGTCTA
>JAHDEE010000166.1 GCA_020629005.1 Chitinophagales bacterium | reverse complement strand
GCAATTTCTAGCAAACATCCAAGATGCGCAAGATGGGACTGAGGAGCGGGTTACATATGTGCCGCATTCGTCAACCTCAGGGCGATAACAAAGGATTGTCTATCAATCGCTTCATTGTATCAAAAAATGCTTGATAAAAGGCCTCGTCTTTTGCATAGAGTTTGTACAGTTCGATTTCTTTTTTCCTTTGCTGTCCCATTACCTCATCTAGTATTCTCTTGAAGGCCAGATCTCTGTTTTGCAGATCCGAATTGTCTGCCACTTTTTCTTTGAAATCAGGATGGGCTTGAATGTGCTTACGCAGTGAGATGAATTTTATACGCTGCCCCTCTGGTGTTTCCTTCCAACCATGAAACCAGCGTTCATTGAACGATTTGATGATTTCATCTAGTAGATCTTTCTCTTCTTCCGCTCCGTGTGCTCCTCTTGGGTTTGGGTTTTGTGGATCCAGCTCAGTAGCATCATGGTCCAAATCTATCGTGTGGTTGAGCCGAGTACGTTCCAGGCCATAGGTAGATAAATCAACTGACTCCAATAATTCGTCAATCATTTCATCTTCTTTGGTCTTGACAATCAACTTCGGAATCAGGAATTTCAAAAACCAAAACAGCATTTCCCAAACCAAGACCTCATAGGGCATGATGGAGGCCATTTGGCCATATATTTTGACGAACTGCTTTGCCTTGATTTTGAAATCAGCTTTATCCGCATCCTCTAGTTCTAATTCTTCATTAAAGCGCTTAGCAGCTAAGTTGATAATGGGACTAAGTTCCTGGGCGTCAACATTGTCAAAGTACTTTTCCACAAATGACTCTACTTCAGACCATTCATATATGCCTACATCATCCAGGGTGCCTTTCAACTCATGAAGTACATTAACATCGGTCGCTCTACTCAATGAGGTAGCCGTGTAGTAAGGATCAAAGGAGGATTTGATCTCCTCCACTTGATTGAAGAAATCAAGGATAAATAAATCTTCTGTCTTTTTGCCCAAGCTGTTCGCAGAGCGATTTAGCCGACTCAAGGCTTGAACCGCCATGACCCCTTGTACCTTTTTATCAATGTACATGGTGCATAACTTTGGCTGATCAAATCCAGTCAAATATTTATTCGCCACCACCAATAGACGATACTCGTCTGTATCGAATTTACGTCTGGTATCTTTTTCAGGGAATCCGTTTAGTTCTGCTTCAGAGTATTCAACACCATCAACCATCTTTTTCCCTGAAAAGGCAATGGCAATTTTGAAGGGGTTTCCTTTCTCTTCTAAAATCCGTTTGATAGTAAAATAGTATCGGATGGCGGAAACAATATTTTGTGTGATCACCATTCCTTTGGCCTTAGACTTTAGCTTTTTGCTCCCATAGACCTTATTGATAAAATGCTCCATCATAACTGATGCTTTGGTCGCAATTGTGTTCTTATCACGTTCCACATAAGCACGTAGTTTCTTCTGGGCCTTTTTCGTATCAAACAGTGGATTATCTCGGATCGATTTTTCTATTTCATAGTAGCTCTTGTAGGTCGTGTAATTTGCCAAGACATCAAGGATAAATCCTTCTTCAATAGCCTGCTTCATAGAGTACAAGTGAAATGGCTGGAAGGAGCCATCTGCCTGTTTGCTGCCAAAGCGCTCCAAGGTAGCGTTTTTTGGCGTCGCAGTAAAAGCCAGGTAGGATGCATTGCCCTTCATCTTTCGCGCTTTCATGGCTGCCAAGACCTTGTCTTGTGTATCCTGTTCTTCTTCCTCGGCAGGGCCAATGCCCATAGCTCTGTTCATATTGCCTGCTGCCGTTCCGCTTTGTGAACTATGCGCCTCATCTATGATCACAGCAAAGCGCTTGTCGCTCAAATCAGCAATTCCATCTACGATAAATGGGAACTTCTGAATGGTTGTAATAATAATCTTCTTGCCTTGCTCTAGACTTTCCTTTAGCTCCCTGGAAGAATAGGCTGGGGCAACAATGTTTTTTACCTGCGAGAACTCCTTGATGTTATCTCGAATTTGTTTGTCCAATAAACGTCTATCGGTTACTACAACTATCGAATCAAACAAGGGATTCTGAACACCTTTTGAACCAGGAAGGCCATCGTGCAGCGGGTAAGTCTCTATCAGTTGATAGGCGGCCCAGGTGATTGAATTTGACTTTCCTGAACCAGCAGAATGCTGAATCAGGTAGGTTGGGCCCACTCCGTTTTTGGAAGCGTGGTCCAATATTTTTCGCACAACATCCATTTGGTGATAGCGCGGAAAAAACAAGGTGCGTTTCGCTAGGGCATCTTTTGCTTTTCCATCAAAGCGAACAAAGTGCTGAATGATATTGGCTAGACTTTCCCGCGTAAACACTTCTTCCCACAAGTAGGCAGATTTATGGCCGAAAGGATTTATCGGATTACCTTTTCCGTGATTGTTGCCTTTGTTGAATGGCAGAAAGAATGATTTGCTGCCGGCTAACTTGGTACACATGTAGACCTCGTCTGTATCTACTGCGAAGTGAACAATGCAGCGTCCAAAATTGAGCAGCGGCTGGCGAATGTCTCTGTCGTATTTGTACTGTTTTATGCCATGCACCTTGGCATTCTGTCCTGTCCATTGATTTTTGAGCTCAAGGGTAGCAATGGCCAGACCATTGATAAAAACGACCATGTCGATTTCCTCTCGCTGATTGTCGACATTATAACGAACTTGCCGGGTGACACTAAACTCGTTCTTCTCAAAGTTATCTTTTACTGCTTGACTGCTGCTGGCCATGGGCAATTGATACAGTAAGGTAAAGTGGGCGTCTTCAACCTCCAATCCTTTGCGAAGCAAACGTAGAATACCGTATTTTTTGACCATACGGTCATAGCGCTCTAGCACTTTGAGTTTCCAATCGGATGAACGTTGCAGCTTCTCCAGTTCTTCACTTTGGGTTTCTTCCAAAAAGTGCCAGAAACGTGTTTCGTCTAAGGCATATTTAGGACTGTAATCTTTGGCATCTCCAATATAATAGCCATTGCCTGAACGGTACAAGGCTTTTGCTTCTTGCAAAGTCCCTCCAGCTGCTTTTATTTCTTCCAGGCAAGTTCCGGTAAGGGCTTTTTCCAGGGCGGCTTCCAGGGCCTGTTCATTGGTTTGTGATACCATATTAACTTACTTTTATTTTACCTGTGACCGCGCTGTCGATTAGAGTGGCTTTGTATTCTTTTAGTTTTTCTATTTGCAGCGTAAGTAAAGTCATAGCTTTGTCTACTTTTTTAGATTGGCCTTCAACAAATAGCATAATTTCATCCTGCTCTGCCCGATTTGGATAGCTAATTTCCATATTCATAAACATATGAGAATAAAACCTTAATCTGGAAGTATGCAACCCTGTAGATACTTTGTTGTAATGTTGAATATATTCTGATGATTTCAACTTATACTCCAAAAATTCACCATTAAAGGCATTTACACTGTTTTGCCTGTATATCCCGTACGATGGGCTCACTATTCCCGTCTGTCTTGAAACCCCTAGTGCGCCCATCCATGCCCACATGATATTGTATACAACATCTCCTTTCTTGCACAACTTTGATCCTGAGTAATCTTCAGCTAAAAACATACTCACTTCCTTTTCTGATCTTGCTGTCACACCAGTAATGTGAGAAACTGAAAGTAATTCTTCGGAACCATCTTCAGATCTGTCATCAACCTCAAAAAACAAATATTTACATCTTTTTGTTTCCCAATGCTCAGGAATCTCCCCAATCCGTTCCACCCCCGAGTCCTTCATTTTCACATCTGGGTCTAATCCTTTGGTTACTGCATTTTGAATGATGATTTGCTTGCGTTCTTTGAGCAAGGTAATCATCTTTTCTTTTTGGGCAATGGCTTGGTCTATTTTCGAGGTTTTTTCGTCTAGGAAGTTGGCTATGGCGGTTTGTTCAGTGAGGGGTGGGATTGCCAAAAGACTATTGGCAATATGAGTAAAACTTATTGTTTGTCTAACCCCTGACCCTAATAGTTTCATGTATGCTACATCATAGCGATGCAGTAAATATTTGAAATATCCCTTCTCAATATTCATCAGATTTGTAAGCACCAGGTAACCCGAGCTTACCACCACATCTATAGTCGAGAGCCCAATTCTTAAACTTACTAAGTCATAGTTTAAGTTAAGTGGGTTCACCAAAAATTCGCCAGCTAAGACTTCCTGATATGATGCCTTAGTTGATTTAGGAACTTTATCATCATCCTTATAAACAACTTTACCGAAGCTGATAGAGCCGGAACTTAAAGTAGGGTTCGATTTCTTCTTCTTCTCCTGAAAAATATATTTCAATTTTTCAATCTCCCAATGATCGGGAATTTGACCTATCCAGTATTCACCAGATTCCTTATAAACTGGATATCTGCTATACTTTGTATTTGATGGTGCCATTTGTCTAACCCAAATTTAGGATATCCATTATCAATCCCTCATTCTCTTTCTCCAAGGCCAATATCTCCTGACTCACTTCCTCAAGAGAACGAAGCGGCTTGTGTTGATAGAAGTATCTATTAAAGCTGATCTCATAGCCGATTTTCGTTTTGTCTAAGTCAATCCAGGCTTCCGCTACATGTGGCTTTACTTCCCGCAAAAAGTAGTTGTGAATGCTTTCCTGTAAGGGCACGCTCTCCGTATCTCGCAAGTCGGTCTGGCTTTCGTAAACTATGTAATTCCCTTTGTTACCAGTAGGATAGTAGCCAAAATCTGGTAACTGGTCTTCTGTACAACCCAAATGCTCTAGTAGTTGTGCAAGTTTCTCGTTGCTTAGCTTTTGTATTTTCTTGATGACTTTCTCTGCGCTTTCATCATACCAACTCACCGCAGACAATATTTGACTTTTTGCGCTGGCAGAAAGCTTGGTTTTGCTTGATTTCAAAGATGCATTGACCAAGTCTAAGAAGACATTAAAATCATTGTGCTCATCTGTACCTATGTCTTCCATTAAGTATTTTGACACATCTAACATTTCCTTGTATTTCGCCCAATTGGCCACACTGGTCAGTGCCTTTCTCTTCTTTGCATTTAGGTCCAGCTGGTTCTCTTCGCAGTAGTCCAGCAGTTCTTTTTCAATAGATTTCAAGTCGCTGTAAACCTTGTCACCATAAGTTTCATAAGCCCATTGCATGGGTTCCTTGATCGATTTATCAAATCTTAAATCTGCAATGCGCTCTTGAGTAAATTGTGCCTTCAATCGTGCAGGTCGATTGATGCTTACTTTGTAGTAACCAAAGTCGGTGTTGTTAAAGACTTTTGCAGCCAAGCCATCATCGTCTTTTCGTTCTATGTCTTTGAATTTCAAATAGGCGCTTTGAATCTCCTGTATGTGTTCTGGTCGGAGTTCACAGTTTTTGTTGCCTAAATTTTTGCGCAGTTTGGCAAATCGAGCGGAGGCATCAATCAGAATAACCTTACCTTTTCGCTTCGCCTCTTTATTATTGTGCAGTATCCAAATGTAAGTAGTGATGCCTGTGTTGTAAAACAAGTTGTTTGGCAGCTGTACAATACAATCCAGCATGTCATTTTCAATGATGTATCGACGGATGTTGCTCTCTCCCCCACCAGCATCTCCTGTAAACAAGCTAGAACCATTATGTACAGAAGCAATTCGAGATCCCAATGCACTTTGATGCAAAGGTTTTATTTTGCTGACCATCTCCATTAGAAATAGCAGCTGTCCGTCTGAAGACCGTGGGGTTGCATCCACTTCTTCTTCATTTCCCCAATAATCCTTAAGTGTCACCAGGAAACGTGGATCAATGATCGCTTTCCCGTCCTTGATGTATTTTAGTTCAGAACTCCAGGACTTTCCATAGGGTGGATTAGAGAGCATAAAGTCGAATGTATTCCCTGCAAATTCATCTGTAGACAAGGTAGAACCGACACGAATGTTCTCCGGATTATTACCCTTGATCATCATGTCGGACTTACAAATCGCATAGGTCTCGTCATTGATCTCTTTACCGTACAGATAGACATCTCCGGTAGCCTTGATCTCACCTTCTTTATCTTTGATGAAATTTTGAGATTCCGTCAGCATACCACCAGAACCACAAGCGGGATCGTAGATAGTCATTACCGGTGGTAGATTATCCTTAATCGGGTCAAAAATAAGCTGTGTCATGAGATCAATCACTTCTCTTGGTGTGAAGTGCTCTCCTGCTTCTTCATTATTCTCTTCGTTGAATTTTCGAATCAATTCTTCGAATACATAGCCCATGCCCAGGTTAGAAAGGGCAGGCAGTTTTCTGCCTTCACCGTCTTCCTTTTCGAAGGGCGTTAGATTGATATTGGGCGAGGTAAATTTTTCAAGCACATCTAGCAACACATCCTTAGCCGCCATGTGTTGGACCTGGCTTTTGAGCTTAAACTTGTCAACAATCTCTTTTACATTGGGGCTAAAGCCGAGCAGATAGTCTTCAAAATTCGCTTGCAGAATTTGCTGGCTATTGGTCGCAGTACTTTGTAAACGTTGCAGGGTCCACTCACTGGTGTTGTAAAAGACATAGCCGCTGGCATCTTTCAGTCCTGTCGCATCCCACTCCGTAAAGCCTGCCTCATCCCGTTGGAAAGCCAGTTCTTCCATGACTGCATCCTTGGTTGGCTCTAAGAGTGCGTCTAGCCTGCGTAAAACCACCATTGGCAAGATTACGTCTCGGTATTTTCCTCTCACATATACGTCGCGAAGGCAGTCATCTGCTATCGACCAAATGAAGGATACCAATTTATTGTGTACGGATTGATCCATGTATTATTCTATTGCTATTTGCTCAAATCCAGATTTCAATTGCTAAGGATAGTAGGCTTACCAGCACATAAACAATAGCAGTCAAAATACTTGGCGTAAGATACTAAGAATCCATCGCATATGGAGGGAGCTTTGTATCGGGATTCAAAAAGACAATCAGGATAGTGGATGCTGGATACTGGATGTGTTTTCTCCCTCTTTTTCTATCTTTTTGTTCTTCATTGCTTAAGCGCTTGGGCTAAGGGATATTCCAGTAGATAAATCCATCTTCGCTTGATGTTCGAATCAAGCCGGCGGTTCCTCTAGGGCAAATTCGGGATTGCATTGGAATGATGGTTTGTCCTGTTTTAGAATTGATAACGCCCCAAGCATCGGGACTTATGATTAGGAGCGAGACAAACTCCCTCGTGGCGGCACCCTTCGGGCTGTCCGTTCCAATGCAAGCACCATGCAGGGGCTTCGCTGCTCCAGCGAGCGGGTCTTGCTAATGCAGCCCCGCTCGCTGGGCGCTCAGTCCCCTGCCTGGCACTTGCATTTCCTCTCCCATCCCGGCTATTTTGCAGCGTCCGTGGCTCGTGGGGAAGCAATTTCCTCCCATGCGGCCCGAGGCAACGAACTGTTCCAAAGTATGGCTTTTCGGCGGAGCTTACGATTTTACACGCTTGTAAACTTTGCCCAGGAATTTGAAAAACGATTACTTAGTGTAGTGAATTCAATAATGGAATTGTTGAATCACTCGGAGGAGAAAACGATAGAACATCTGGACCTACAAATGCGACAAGCGAGGCGGCAGAACAAGCGATGGCTTCTTCTCGTTGCCACGACCGAGTACAGGCTCAAAATAGCCCGGATAGAAACGGAAAGGCGGGTGCACTGAGCGCGCCGAATGCGCCGCTGATGGAGGCTCGGAGCTTGCGGAGAGACTACAGCAGCGGATGCATACGGCAGCGAAGGGTGCCCGACTTGCAGTGGATAGCCGGACGGGTGTTGGCGCGAAGGACTGGCTTTTCGCTCCAAATAGCTACAGCCTATCCTGCTCACAAATGTATCCAAAAATTCTCGTCTAAATAGCATCAAGACCAAATAGAAGAGGCCTGCGTACAGGTCCAGCAGACGCAGGCGGTGAGTGTCTACGATCAGATTGGAGATTTCAAGAATGGTGCTCACAGACACAGATCGCATGTGTTTGTTCGAAGGTGCGGATCGGAAAATGATTCCAAAACGGAGGCCTCCAATGGGCCTGAGAACGTCGCCTCTGGTATAGGTTTTGTGGTGCATTACTATAGCTAAATGCTGATTGCATGACTACCAAGGCTTCAACTAGTATTGATGAGCACTGAGCACTGCGCCTAGCAATATGCGAATGGCTAAAAGTTTTGTTAGGCTGGCCTCGTTGCTATACAGGCCTGACTAAGCGCAGGCCGATAATCAGCCAAGCGCCAAGCAGATTTATTGTACCATTTCCAGACTGTAGGTGCGAAAAGAGGAAGCACCTTCTCTGAGCGCCCACCACCATTTTAGGCCAGAAGCAATGACCGATTTCAAAGGTCCACCAAAAGGCGTGTTTTAAGGGATAGGGAATCAATAACTGTCCGATTTTGACGTCGCTGGAAATGATTTAGACGAGGCATTTTTTGACAGCATCCTTGTTGGCTGGTGGAGAAAAATAACGATGGATAAAGCATTTCCAGCAAGTCAAAATGGACATTTATTGATTCGCTGTCCCTAAATATGGATTGCTAAAACTATAATCTGCGCGAAGACATGATTAGCACTACCCTGGTAATGGCAAGGCTGCTGCCGCAGTACTTTGCTTTAGCAATAATTCTTTGTTCACTATCAAGCAAGCTAGCTTCCCAGACCTATGAAGATCATTTTGGTGAGGGGCATGATCTTGGGGTGATTGTCACTACTAGTCCAGTAGAGGGTGATGATGAGGGCCTTGGCACCTTAAGCGGAACGGCCTTGTTCCCTGATTTATACGGTGCCTCCCGATTTCTTGGTCAGGCTTCGTTCGGTGCAGACTATGAAGCCATCGAATATGTTTCCAGCATTGGAATTGAGGCTTGGCTGGAGGAGCAATTTGAAATGCAGGGAGTCTCTTTTTCTTCTTTGGTAGCGGATATAGAGAGCACTATGCTGGCTGAAGTGATTGCGGTGCATGGGGCAGAGATTGAAGACGAGGTTGATCGAAATGCAGATTTGTGCAATAGGGCATTTTGGCAAAAGGTGGTCACGGAAGAAGACATGCTGAGACAACGAGTGGCCCTTGCCCTTAGTGAGATACTCGTGACATCGCAGAGAACCAACACAGTTGATTTTCCGCATCCGATGGCGAGCTATTATGACCTACTTTATAGTGGGGCTTTTGGCAACTACAGGGATCTGCTGTTGGCCGTGTCACTGCATCCCACTATGGGTTTGTACCTCAGCCATTTCAATAATAAAAAGGCTGATCCGGAAACTAATCGAAGACCCGATGAAAACTTTGCAAGGGAAATCATGCAATTGTTTTCGATTGGTCTTTTTGAACTCAATGTGGATGGCAGCGAAAAGCTGGATCAATACGGAGAGCCTATTCCTACCTATGATAATGAGGACATTACTGAGATGGCGAAGATATGGACTGGTCTTAGTGGTTCGGCCTGGAATCTGGAGCGATTCCCAGAGATGCTTGGGGAGCCTATTCAGTTTGGCAGGTACTTCACACGATATGACAGGACTGTACCCATGATGATGTATGAAGAACAGCATGAAGCAGGGGAAAAGCAGCTGTTAAATGGATTTGTGGTTCCAGCAGGGCAAGATGGTATGACTGATATCGAAATGACGATTGATCATCTTTTTAATCACGATAATGTAGGACCTTTTCTCGCCAAGAGACTGATCAAGCTATTGATCAAATCTAACCCTACACCGATGTATGTCTCTCGTGTGGCAGGAGCGTTCAACAATAATGGTAGCGGCGTGCGTGGAGATTTACGTGCGGTGATCCAAGCGATCTATACTGATCCGGAAGCGCGGGATTGCCAGTGGGTAGATGCCCCAGATGCTGGCAAACTTAGAGAACCTATTCTTCGTGTCTCTCAAAGAATCAGAGCCTTCAATTTGTCGAATCAGTCGGGACGATATTGGTATAGGGACGATTGGCAATTGAGGAGAAAACAAGGGCAAGCCTTCCTGGCAGCCCCCACAGTGTTTAACTTCTTCCAGCCTGAGTATGCTAATGCGGCATTGGCAGCGCAGAATTTGACGGGACCGGAATTTCAGATTCTCGATGCCAATTCTGCTATCGAATATATCAACCATGTAGAGGCGGGCGTACGATGGGAGCCTTTGAGAGCTCAAGGATCTGTTGGTCCAGATAATTATGAATTCTGGGCTTTCATGGTGGGCGCTGAGGATGAATGCAGTCATGACTTTAGCGACGAAATTGCCCTTTTGCAGACAGCGGGTCCGGCAGCTCTTGTGGAGCGTTTGAATCTCCTACTTGCGCATGGGCAGCTGAACACAGAAACAAAAATGATTATCGAAGATATGACCACGACCTTTCACAACTTAGAGTGGATGGACGATGAGCGAGTTGTGTCATGGGCAGTCTACGCGGTATTAATATCCCCGAATTATGTAATATTGAAATAATATAATGGTTAGGACCATAGTGATCAAACACAATCAGGTTTCCGATGAGCTAGTGCTACGCAAAATTATCCATTCTAAGAAAACAGCTAAATGAACAATAAGAGACCGAATATGCCAGGCAGGCGTAGATTTATAAAATCATTGGGATGCGCTGCTCTAGGAGCCACGACCTATCTCTCCGGCATCACAAATCTTGGCCTCATGAATGTGGCAGCCGCAGCTAACTTACCTATGGTGCCCCGGCCGCCCAGCGACTATAAAGCGCTGGTTTGTATCTCTCTGGACGGTGGCAATGACAGCTTCAATATGCTGGTACCGAGGGGCACCAATGAATATCAAGAGTATGCGGCAGTGCGTACCAATCAGGCATTGGAACAAACTTCCTTGTTGCCGATTACTTCGCTGCTGTCGGACGGCAAGGAATATGGTCTTCACCCAAACCTGAGTAGGGTGCAATCACTCTTTGCCGAGGGTAATGCCGCCTTGATTGCAAATGTGGGGGCCATGGTGTTTCCCACTAGCATGTCAGACTATCAAAACAAGCTGCATTTGCCAGTGGGATTGTACTCACATGCTGATCAGGTGATGCATTGGCAATCCTCCATTCCGCAATCGAGATCTGCCATTGGCTGGGGTGGACGTCTGGCGGATATTCTGTATCAGACCAACAACAATCAGAATATTTCGATGAACATCTCGCTGAATGGTACCAATATCTATCAGACCGGCAATAGCATTGCAGCCTATTCCATTAATCCGGAAACGGGTGCAGCTGTGATCCATAACTACGAGGCAGATTGGACAGAAGCGGTTCAAAAGCGAGCGACAATCGATGGATTATTGGATCTAAACTACTCCAATGTACTAGAAGAAACTTACAAAGATATGGTACGTGGAGCAACGGATAACTCTTTGCAGTTTAGCGCTGCCATAGCTGATTTAGCCGAATTCAATACCGTGTTTCCTGATAGCGACATCGGGGATGATCTACACATGGTGGCAAAAACGATGGCGGCAAGAAACACATTGGACATGTGTCGGCAGACCTTCTACCTCAGTCTTGGCGGGTTCGATAACCACGATGAGGTGCTGACTAATCATGGCTCATTGATGGAAGAACTGGATCAGGCAATCGGAAGCTTTTGGGACGCATTAGTGGAGATGGGATTGCAGGATAGTGTGACCCTGTTTACGATCTCTGATTTTGGGAGAACACTTACCAGCAATGGCAATGGCACCGACCACGGATGGGGAGGAAATGCAATGGTGGTTGGAGGGGCTGTGAGTGGTCAGCAGATATACGGGAGCTATCCGGATTTGTACCTTGACAACCCACTTGATACGGGAGACGGAAGATTGATCCCGACTACATCCTGTGATGAGTACTTTGCCGAGCTGGCCTTATGGTTTGCCCACAACGGAGTATCTACCCTTAGTCCGACAGAATTGGCGGACATCTTTCCCAACCTGGCTAATTTTTGGGCCTATAGTGCTGGTTCAGGTCCCCTGGGCTTTATGGGCTAATCCACTTCCTGTCGATAACCAAAACTTACAAGTTACATGTCTAGCTTCCTTAGAATCTTCTGGATACAGTGCTTCAGCCTGCTAATTATGACGATGGCATATAGCGCTCAGATGCGGGCTCAATGTACTGACAACGGCAATTACTGGAATGATAGCTGGCGGTCTTGTACCAAAAGCACCAATCCCAATCCGGTACATGGCCAAAGCCTTTGGATTATGTATGAGTTTCTGGAAAGTCAGAATATTGGTGAGAGCCACTTTTGGAATTCTAATAGAAGCGGACAGAGCGGCGATGGTATCAAAGAGATGCAGATTGACTACTCTGTAGACGGTGATAGCTGGATAAATCTTGGCCTGTATACGCTTGATCAAGCAACGGAAACTGCTGACTATAGTGGTGAAGCAGGTCCGGACTTTGGTGGGGCAAATGTAAAAAAGATATTGATTACCGTTGTCTCTACTTTTGATGAAGGCCCTTGTGCTGCCTTGGCGGAGATAAGCCTGAAGACGGAATCCGGAATTTGTAATGGTACGATAGATGAGTGTGGAATCTGCGATGGGCCAGGGGCCGCGACCTGGTATCTGGATGCCGATTCCGATGGTCTGGGTGACCCTTCAGTATCAATCAATGAGTGCTCTCAGCCATCAGGATATGTGTCTAATGCGGATGATCTCTGCGACGATGGTACACTGAGCTGGCAAGATATGTACCATATTTTTGAAACTAGTACCTGCACCAGTTGTCACGGAGACAATGCTACTTCTGGACTCAATTTGCTCAGCTATGATACTTTTGTACAGGGAGGAAACAACTGTGGCAGCTCAATTCTTCTAGGCAGCAAACTGGTCGACATCATTGAAACAGGCAGTGTAAGTTGTGACAACGGAGTGGTGAATGCAGCGATGAATATAAATGCGGGATTCACTGTGGATGAAACGGAGCTGGCGGCTATTCAGCAATGGATCGACAGTGGTGCTCCTGAAAGCTGTACTGATGCGCTGGCTTGCAATCCCGGTAATCCCTGTGATGATAATGACGATTGTACTAGCAATGATATGCTCGACGCGGATTGCAATTGCGCTGGCGTGCTGCTTGACAACAACAGCAATGGGATTTGTGATTTGCAGGAGCCTGCCTGTAATGTGGGGGAAGCCTGTGACGACAATGACAACTGTACTACAGCGGATGCGCTCGATGCGGATTGCAATTGCGTAGGCGTGCTACTCGATGACAACAACAATGGGATTTGCGATTTGCAGGAGAATGCTAGCTCCGGCACTTTTTATGACTATCACGAAATGAGTGAATGTAACCTGGATGCAGCGGAGGCTCATGTCGAAATCTACTCTCTCTATCCTCAAGAGACCATCTTCTACAAAATTTTCCATCCGGACAATACCTTGTTGGCACAGAACTCCTCGAACGATTATCCTGTACTATTCAAACGGGTGCCCTTTGGGGCTTACACCTTGAGTCTCACGAAGGCACAGGAGGTGGAAGTGCTGGAGATGCTTGTTGACTGCCCCGAAGAACCCGCTCCAGAACCGCAACTCTGTAACGTCTATGATCATTATGAGGAGCTGAGCTGTCACAACGGAAAGGCCAGGTTGGGGGTTTTTGTGAATTTGCCTGATGGTGACCCTGTCTTTCACAGATTGTATAATTCTTCCGGCAGCCTGGTTAGTCAAAATTCAACCAAAGCCAATCCGGCGATTTTTAAGCGATTGACTGCCGGGACTTATGAATTGACGATTTCTTATGGAGACTGTATTGAGGTGATTGCGGTTGAGGTTAGTTGTCAGTAGTGACTTTGCTGTTATCCGGTAAATCTCATTCTACTGGTGCTACGCAAACGAAATTCGCACCACCTTTAAGGGCTTCTATTTCTGTCA
>JAHDEE010000446.1 GCA_020629005.1 Chitinophagales bacterium | reverse complement strand
TTTATGCAGTAAAGAATGAAGATGTTCGCTAATTTTTGTAGTACTGACTACTTAGGTTGGGTTAACAATGGTGTATAACACTAAAAGCCCTGTTGATGCCGTTTCAAATCAAAGCTTCTGATATCACACAGTCAAAAACAAGCTCTCAGTTACAACTGAAATCAATAGGAATCCAAAAAATATTCTGGAATTCAATATAGCAAGGCATCGTTATGACTTACAAGCCTTAGAAGTTAACAGGTATGTTCAGCAGGAGACCACCCTAAAATCCAAAGAGCGAGCGTCATTGCCGAATAATTTTCGGGAAAAATGTCCTTTGCTAACAAATTTCTATTTTCTCAAACTTTCACAAAAAGTACGAAAAATTGGTATAATAAACCCAAAAAAAGTGTACGGAAAAAGGTCTGTTAAACTAGTCATTCGTAATATTTGGTAAATTTCTACTTCCCGGACTTCAGTGGCACCTCCAAATATCGCAGCTATTTGTGGAATTTGCTGACAGAGAAAGCTACTGTCTAGCAGGTTTCTGATATTGGTGATGCTGCATGGTAAGTCGCTTACAGGGATTACGGATGATATGATGAAAGATTGGAAATAGCAAAGTCTAGGCACTTGGTACGGTACATGACATCTTGAAACTGTCAACCTTCCCAATGGAACTTGAAACTTGAAACTTGGAACTTGGAACTTACTAAGCACCCAAGCCAACACCTGCGTGAGGGATAGCAGCGGTATGAGCCGCCGGGCAGTGCGACTGAGGCATGGCTGATGGGGGCTCAGAGCGCAGCGGCGAGACCACAGCAGCCATAAGCCGAAGCGCACTGCACAAGGTGAGTGAGAGCGGATAGCCCGGCCCGGAGCTGGCTGTGCAGTCCCAAATGAATGTAGGGCAAGATTTATCTTGTTCCTACATTCATTTGGGGCTGTGCAGACTGCGAAGGGACACGCCCAAAATTCAATAAGATTAGACGCGCTTATGGGTACTGGATCTCCGGCACGCCGATAGAAGAATAGTTTTTCTTGTAGAGATTGTAATCGGCAACGGTCACATGACCATCCAGATTGACATCGACATCTTTGTATTGGAGGATAGACGAAGCCGTGGACAGATAGCGATTGAAATCGTCATAGCTCATGAGGCCATTAGAATCGAAATCCCCAGCTTTAAGGCCAAAGACTCCAGCGGAAAGGGCAATCTGCTGATTGCTTCCCTGAGCCTGCGTCGAGGCAGTGCTAAAGTCATAGACTGTTGGACTAATCCCAAATGTCAGAGGATTGCTGAGCACTGCGAGATGACCACGTGTCTTGACGACTACTTGAAAAGTGCCAGGCTGTAGTGCCTGTCTGATTTCAATGCCCGCCTGGCCAACTCTCCCATAAATTCTTCCGTCCTTGTACAACATAGCTGCCTCGGTGAAGATTACATTTCCATTGCCATCCAGGATTTCCACCAAAACCCAGTCCGTCATATCTATTGGAATGCTGGCCAGACTCTCTGTGCCTGTATAATTCCATGGGGCTGTATTGAAAGGTTGTGTACCTGGGAGCAAGCCCCCAGCATTAAGTGTGGTGTTCATCAGTCCGGAACCCACATAGGGACCTTCAAGCAAAACACGCGGTTCGACCCGGCAAGTAGCCACATCCACATTTATGCTGACTAGATCTCCTTCCACTACATTGCAATTTACTTCGCGAACGGAAAGGGAATAATTGCCCGGCGTATCCCAGGCAATGCTGATGCTATTTTGGTCAGCGGCTGTAGAAACGATCTGTCCGCCTGAGACCTGCCAGCAATAGTAGGACCCGGCGCGATCTTCTACGGTGTAGGTCGCTACATAATCCTGACAAACGCTGTTGGGACCAACTATATTGAGTGGTGCAGGTTTCTTTAGATCGTACAAAAAGGCGGCCGTTTTGACCTGCATTTCTTCTGCGATACTGCTGTTGGTCCAAAGCTCATGTCCTTCTCCAGGGTAGACATTTAGCTCATTGACGACGCCATTCTGATCCAGCAGATCGTGCATCGGCACGGACCCATGTAATACTGGAAAGAAGGGATAGTTGAAAGGATTGGCTGAATATGGACTCACGAGATCATCATTGAGGCCATGAAAAGAAATCATGGGCTGATCGTTTGGAGAGTTGATAAAATCCAGATCAGCAATGGCTCCCCAGAAATTTATCAATGCTTTGGCCT
>JAHDEE010000165.1 GCA_020629005.1 Chitinophagales bacterium | reverse complement strand
CTTCGTGTATCCACTGCTGTGGTCTCCTCCTTTGGTCGGAGCCCCCACCAGTGGCACACTCAGTCGCACATCTGGCAGTCCCATTTCCCTTTCCATCAGGGCTATCTGTGACTGCATTGCTCGTAGCTTTTTGCCCTAAAAACCAAGGTGAGCAATGAAGGAGTAGTTTTGAGCTGCTCTGCAAGTCGCGACAAATTGGAGCAAGCTTGTTCGGGTAAAACGGGTTTCAATCCTTAACTTAGCGGCTTTGGTAACAAACCCCCAAATTGCTGCGGAAGATGAGTGAGATTAAGTATACAGAAGAGAATATCCGAAGTCTGGACTGGAAGGAGCATATGCGCATTCGCCCCGGGATGTACATAGGAAAGCTTGGCGATGGATCAGCACAAGACGATGGGATCTATGTATTGGTGAAGGAGGTAGTGGACAACTCGATTGATGAATATGTAATGGGCCATGGCAAGAAAGTCGAAATCACCATGGAAGATAATACCATTACTGTGCGAGACTTTGGTCGTGGTATACCACTTGGGAAGGTGATAGATTGTGTTGCCAAGATCAATACGGGGGGAAAATACGATTCCAAGGCCTTCAAAAAATCAGTAGGTCTAAATGGTGTGGGTGTCAAGGCTGTTAATGCGCTTTCTACTGCCTTTACGGTAACTTCTGTGCGAGACGGAAAGATGAAGAAAGCTGAGTTTTCTCAGGGGGAGCTGGTCAAAGAGCATCGACAGGCAAAGACCAAAGAAGAAAACGGCACGATGATCAGTTTTCATCCCGACCCGGAGATTTTCAGAAATTTTGGTTTCAGAAAGCAGTTCATCGAGGAGCGGATGTGGAACTACGCTTATCTAAACGCTGGCCTCGCCATGTGGTATAATGGCAAGCGTTTCTACTCCAAGAATGGCCTGCTAGACCTCCTGCAAAACAAGACTGCAGCAGATGATCTTACCTATCCCGTTATTCATCTCAAAGGCAATGACATTGAAGTTGCTCTAACCCATAGCGATTCTCAATATGGCGAGGAATACTACTCATTTGTGAACGGACAGCATACCACACAGGGTGGAACTCACCTCGCAGCATTTAGAGAAGCCATAGTCAAGACTCTTCGTGATTTCTACGGAAAAAACTACGAAACCTCTGACATTCGCCAATCGATCATAGCTGCCATTAGTGTACGTGTAGAAGAACCGGTGTTCGAGTCTCAAACCAAAACGAAACTAGGCTCGCAAAACATGGGTCCAGACTTGCCTACAGTGCGAAGTTTCATCACAGACTTTTTGAAAAAAGAGCTGGACAATTTCCTTCATAGAAATAAGGAAACTGCTGAACTGCTTCAAAAGCGTATTCTTCGATCAGAACGGGAACGCAAAGACATGGCTGGCATCAAGAAGCTGGCCCGGCAGAATGCTAAAAAGGCCTCCTTACACAATAAGAAACTTAGGGATTGTAGAAAACATTTCAACAAAGAAAAATCGGAGAAGCGATTTGAAACTATGTTGTTCATCACGGAGGGGGATTCGGCTAGTGGATCTATCACCAAAGCCAGAAATGTAGATACCCAAGCTGTATTCAGTTTGCGAGGAAAACCCCTCAATACCTTTTCACACAATAAGAAGATAGTCTATCAAAACGAGGAGTTCAATTTGTTGCATCATGCGCTGAACATTGAAGATGGAATCGAAAATCTGCGATACAACAAGATCGTGATTGCAACAGACGCCGACGTTGATGGAATGCACATACGTTTGCTTTTGCTGACTTTCTTCCTGAAATATTTCCCGGAGCTGGTCAAAAATGGTCATATCTACATTCTGGAAACCCCACTCTTTAGAGTTCGTAACAAGAAAAACACGATCTACTGCTATAGTGAGCAGGAGAAGCAGGCAGCTATGAAAAAGCTGGGTAAAACCCATGAAATCACGCGATTTAAGGGCCTTGGAGAGATTTCTCCGGATGAATTTGGCGGCTTCATTGGTAAAGACATTCGTTTGAACCCAGTGATCATACAAGACAATACCTCGATCCCGAAACTGCTGGAATATTATATGGGTAAGAACACCCCAAACAGGCAGAAATTTATCATCGGAAACCTTCGCTACGACAAGGATATTGTGGATGATCCTGAGGAGCTGGAAGAGGAACAGCAGGCCCTAAGCGATCAAAAAGTTGCGAAATAGATTAGTAAAATTTGGTATCCGGCGGACAAATCTTAACTTCGCAGCCGGAAAGCTCTACATCGCATTTCATAAACTAATTATTACTTCTGATGAAATTATTTACACAAATGCTGCTGGCAGCGTTGCTGGCTTTGCTATGTTTTACCGGCTGCGGTAAAGACGATGATGATGATGGCACAGCGAACGAATTTGTTCTAGGCGGAAGCTCTACTGCTCTTGATTGGGCATATACAGAGAATTACGGCGAGGATGCCGGAGTTTATAACATCGACCTTTTCCTACTTGGCGATGGATTTACCAAGCACAGCACTGGCTCTTTGATCGATTCGATCAGCGGTAGTGGCCCGGCTGTTTACCTGGAAATGTTTACATCTAACGCTACGCTATTGGAAACGGGTACATATACCTTCACACAGGACGAAATGGCAAGGACTTTTGACTTTGGCTTCACCGCCACAAACCTGGACATTGCTGGCTCAGCCGGTACTTACAACTTCATAACTGGAGGTACTGTTGAAATTATCTCAATGTCAAACACCAATTGCGAAGTTGAATTCAATCTGACTACTGCCGCAGGCGAAGTAACAGGTTATTACAATGGATCTATTGACACACAGCAATAGACACTTCAGCGGCCACTACTGAAAGGCTCACTGGAAGCTTAAGAGGAAACCCTGAATGCAGTTATTTATGCTGTGTTCGGGGTTTTCTTGTGCCAGTCTGATTCAGGGACGAGAAGGTAAGCCTGACTAGCTGACTACTACCGTTTTTACATTGACAAATTCCCGGATACCAGCTTGTGACAGCTCCCTGCCATAGCCGGATTTTTTAGTACCGCCAAAAGGCAAACGAGGGTCAGACATGGACATAGAATTGATAAATACCCCTCCACAGTTTAGTTGCCTCGCTAGGCGCTGAGCTCGCTCAACATTTACAGTCCAAATACTTGCCGCAAGCCCGTACTCAGTCTGGTTTGCAAGCTCTACAGCATGTTCGGTATCCCTTGCTCGTATGATAGCTGCTACCGGACCAAACAACTCCTGATCGAATGCCGGCATACCCGGTGTTACATTGTCCAGAATGGTAGCAGGGAAAAATGCGCCTTTTAGTTTTGCGGGCCGCTTGCCTCCTAGTAAAAGTTTCGCCCCCATCCTTACAGACCTATTGACCTGGCGCTGTAGTTTGACCAACAAATCCTCTCTCGCCAGTGGACCCAGATCTGTATCTTCTTCCATAGGATCTCCCAGCTTTAGCTTCTGTGCTTCTGCCATAAACAGGTCCACAAAAGTATCATGCACCCTGTCGGTTGTAATGAAGCGTTTGGCAGCGATACAGCTTTGGCCAGCATTTTGCATTCGTGCTTTTACAGCAATGGCGGCAGCCTCTTTGAGATTGGCATCATCCAGCACGATAAAGGGATCGCTGCCTCCTAGTTCCAGCACACATTTTTTGATATGCCGCCCAGCAGTTTCTGCCACCTTGGCACCCGCTTCCGTACTTCCGGTAAAGGTCACTGCTGCGATACGTGGATCGGCAATCAGATTGGCAACCCGGCGATTGGGTAGAAAAAGATTCTGCAGCATGCCTTCGGGAAAGTTTGCCTGTCGGAAGAGTTCTTCTATTGCAAGGGCACATTGCGGCACATTTGGTGCATGCTTCAGCAGAACCGCATTTCCCGCCATCAGTGCGGGTGCTGCAAATCGGAAAAGTTGCCAGAAAGGGTAATTCCAGGGCATAATGGCCAGTATGATCCCCAATGGTGCATAGGTGATAATGCTGGAAGAAAACTCTGTGTTGATCGCTTCCTCCCTCAGGTGCAGCTTGGCATTCTCTGCATAATAACGACAAACCCATGCGCATTTTTCAATTTCAGCCCTGGCCTGCATGATCGGCTTACCAACTTCAAGACTGATTAAGGTCGCATACTTTTCCAGGTCCTTCTCCAACAGATCAGCCAGCGCCAGTACTCGCCTGCTTCGAATATGAAATGCACTGGCTTTGTTGAGTTGAAAACCATAGGCTACCTTTTTGACGATTTCCTCTGTCGCAGACAAGCTATGTATAGAGAATCGCTTAAGTACTTTATTACTTATTGGGCTTAGAGACTGAAAACGCAGGGCCATAGCTTTGCTTCAAATGAAAAATTGTCGAAGGGCCCTAAAGGTACATAGAAGCTGCAAAGAAATGCCCGCAATCTGCTCTTGAAATAGAGAACCCCTGCTGCACGAAGGCAACAGGGGTCATAAAGCAGTGTATATGGGTTCTCAAACAGGGTTAACACTCATTCTAATCACTGAGGAGTTGTTTACGTTTTTATATGATTAAGATTCTCTGCCTCAGTACCTGCTCGTCAAAGGTGATTTCCACGATATAAATGCCAGGATTCAGGTCGCGAACATCCATGCTTTGAGGAGAAAACTCACCTTTAACTGCCACAGCTTGAACCACCACTCCACTCATGTCGAGTAGACTCACTCTCCCCCATACTCTTTCATTAAACTGCAAGTGCAAGCTGCTGTTGGTAGGATTGGGATATAAACGCACTTGCCCAAGTGTACTCTTTTTTATACTAGCATTGATATCTACACTCAATAGCCCTTTGCTACCAGAGACCTCCCTCACTGCTCCTTTTTCATCCATCAACACTGCACCGAGGAGAGAAATCTTCAGTTCATCGCTGTCTTGTTTACCATTGACATTGTCTATCACAACAAAGCGAATGGTGCCAATTTGCCCACCAAGCAGTGCAGCCTCTTTGCCAGTCTGGACGGAAGCGATATCTACTCTTCCTTCTTGCTCGAATTCCTTACTAAAGTTGATGAGTTCCTCCCCACCAAAATCGTCCTTTGAAAAACTAAATTCCAAACTTCCCGCTTCAATGAAGTCCTGATCCACTTTTAAAGAAAAAGCAAATCCGTAAAGCTCTCGGGGCGGAATTTCGGCTTGAAGATATACGGGGATCGATACGCTTTGACCTCCCGTAACTTTGAAAGCTGGCATTTCCAGCTTAAAAGGCCCTCCACCAAAAGAATTGTGCTCAGTCTTTGCTAATGCAGGAGTATAGCGTTGTTCGATTACATTCAAGTCTGCTAGTTCTACCTTTCCATTTCCATCACAGTCTGCATGCTTAAGGTTGAGGCCGTCGACAAAAGAAAGGGAAAAATCTTCGGCGTATGTAAGCACAGGATCTTCACCAGATGACGTTCTAGAGGGGCCAGTTGCCCCATAGGCAAAGCCGAGGTTTAGAAGATCGAGATGGTTTACAATATTGTCTTTGTTTGTATCTCCATATCTAACACAATCATTGTCTGGCGAAGAGCAATTAATTCCAAACTGAGAAGTTGTATACTCATGCTGTTGTTCGCCAGTTATTAATAGGGTTTCCGGCTGCGACTCAGTAGGCAGTTCTTGTTTCTCACTTGATCTAGCCTTGTCGCCTGAGGCTGCATTTAGGGAATACAGGGAAATCAATACAAAACTAATTAGGATGCTTAGGGATCTCATTCTATTTGATTTTAGATGTAGGTCATAATATTCAACTTTTGCAGGCAGAACAAAATTGCCTTAAAAAAGCAGCTTCATGAAGTACAAAAAATCGATATTGTAACCGGCTTTAGTAGCACAAACAAGCCACAAACACCAACAAACAACTGACTATCAATCACTTATACCGTAACACTTTGGTCAGAAATGCAAATTTGTAAGTAAACAGGACAAAAAATGCGAGCACATAGGAGCTATGAAAGGGATTCTGGCGATCAAAAATCGGGTCATGTACGGCAGAAAAGGAGGCGCAGACTGTGCAAGTTCTCAGGCCAAAAGCTTGCGCGGCGGACCGGGGGTGCAAAATAGCCCGGATAGAAATGGAAATAGTGCTACTAGCTGAGCGACTGAGTGTGCCAGCGCCGGGGGCTTGGAGCTTGCCGGAAAGACCCCGGCGCTGGATACACGAAGCGCTCAGATAGTGGCACTATTGAAATGGATAGCCGGTCATTCGCCAACGCGATAGAGTTCGCTTTGCTCATAAAAAACATATGAAAACAAAATTACAAGAATGCATTCAATCCCTGTCTAAGAAAGAGCGGGGGCAATTGGCTAAAAAAGTTAGCGCGATAGCCAGGGAGCGGCAAGACGCTCCGCATTTGCTACTATTGTATTGGATTGAAAAGGTGGGGAAGAAAGGGGATGCAGATGCCAGCAAGGAGAAATTGTTTGCAGCCAGTTTTGGGACGGAGCAGACCTTTAGCGATGTGAAACTGAGGCATGCGCAGTCGGGGGCTTTGCAATTGGTAGAGGAGTTTTTAGTTGAGTTGGAGTTGAAGAATCACAAAGACTTGTACGATTTGCAATTGCTGGTCTCTTACGGAAGGAGGGGGCTATCGAAGCACTTTTCACAGGTTCGCAAGCGCCTGGAGAAAAGAAGAAGGACGGAAAAAGGGGCTTGTCCAGATAGCTACCATGCCGAATTTCTGTATCACCATTACGGCAACAAGTTTATTGATCAGCAGCAGATCAGGTTCAAGGATTTTCAGATCGGTAATTCTGTGGCCAGCATTGATCGCTATTATCTGTGTAGAAAGCTGAAGCTGACCAACGAACTGCTCAATCTGAGGCAGGTGGCGACTGTGGATTTTGAGAATCCTTTTGCTGAGGAGTTGATAGAGCGCCTACCGGATTCACAGTACTACGAGGATGATTTGATCCGACTTCACTACCTGGTTTATCACACCTTGAAATTTCCTGAGCGGGAAGAACACTTTCAGGCTTTGAAAGACTGTCTGGAAAGCTGCCAAAGCACTATCAAGGAACAAGAGGTGCGGGAGATTTATTTTTTTGCCTTTAACTATTGCACACGAAAAATCAACAATGCCCGGCTGGACTATTTTCAGGAGTTGTTTGAGCTATACAAGCTCTCCTTAGAAGAAGATATCATATTGGATAATGGCTTGATTTCTCCCTGGAACTACAAAAACATAGTGACGGTGGCCTTGAGACTTCAGGAATACGACTGGGTGTATGATTTTTTGCATCAGTATAGATTCAAGATGGATATGAAAGAAGCAGAAAATGCATATCATTTCAATCTTGCCACCTATTACTTTCATATCAAGAACTGGAACAAGGTGCTCCTGCTGCTGCAGAAGGTAAGTTTTAGCGATATATTTTATGGGCTCGATACGAGGGCGCTGCAGCTTAAGCTATACTTTGAGCAAGGTGAGCAGGATGCGTTATATTCGAAGATTGAGAGCTTTAGGAAAGTGCTTCGTCGCAAAACGATTATTGGTGAACGACACCGGCAAAACTATTCCAATCTGATCAAATACGTACGACAACTTTCGAATATAAATCCGAGGGACAAAAAGAAGTTGCAGAAGTTTCTAAGCAAGGTATCGGAAAACAAACAAGTGGCAGATAAGGGCTGGCTGTTGCAAAAGATCAGACAGCGCCTGGACTGAGCCGCCGTCGCTCTGTCAATTATTTTCCACCTGATCTTTGGTAAACAAATCTCCAAAGAACTCGCCCAGCGTGTCAAACTCCTGGGTGACAGCAAAACTGGCTCCGGTCTTGTTATATCTATCGCTAAAGATGTCTTTTTCGGATACGCTGAATAACTTGATGCGGTATTTGCCGTCGCGTGTGATCTTGTAGGAGATGATGAAGTCGCCTGCGATGGCAATGTTTTGCTCGGTGGAAGAATCAGAGCCACCGACATCGAGATCGGTACCAATGTCGATCGAGATTCGATCGTCGAGAAAGCGTTTGGTGAAGACCACATTTACTTCGTTTCGATTTCCTCTTATGTCTGGTTCTTCCGCATCTTCCAGGGAATAATTTCTCCAAATGAAGTTCAGATCGCTGTCCGGAATGACGGAGGATACAACGTCATCCAGATAGGAAGAAAACTGTGTGGAGACAAATTCACTTACAGTGGTATTGACCCCTTGAAGAATGTCATTGGAACTTTCTGCGAGTGTAATCGACTGATAAGAGAGAAATTTGTTCAATACCAACAGGCCGAAAACTTGTTTGTTTAGCTCGTTGATTCCCCTCGTATTGATGTCATCTATTCTGCGCTGTGCTACATTATCGACCGCAGTGACCCCGCGTTCAGGGAATTCGATTCGGAAGGTAATGGCCGGACTAGACAAAGAGCCTTTCATATTGAGGTTTACCTCTACCGGCACTCTTCGCTTTGCCTCATTCTCTTGCCCGGCTTCCAGTACTTCTTTAATAATGTCGAATCTGGAGGCTTTGAGATTGTATATAGCGTCAATATTTAGCTGTGCATTGTAGGGATCTCCCTGGAAACGAATGGTACCTCCAGGCTTGATGGAAAACTGTTTGGTAAAGATGTTTTGCATGGTAAACTGGTAGTCTCCTTCTGCCACTGTATAATCACCAAGCATAGTAAACTCCCCAAGCAGGGTGCTATACAACATTTGAATATTTCCAGATCCTCTGCCCCTGATGATGTCTTTGGTCAGTGGATCGAGGATGATTTCGACCAGTGCATCGGGTGTCATTTCGAAATTGAAATTGAGCATGAGATTGTTGAAAGAAAAACCCAGTTTTTCTTTCTCGGCCAGCGTATCTACTCCGGTATTTATGAAGCGGTAGAAGTTGTCTTCGCCGAGGTAATCGTCGTCAGAAATGGGAATTTGCAAATGTGTGCCAGGCATGCTCTTGGCTCGGATATCGATGCTAAAGTCATCGAAGGGACCGTAGAAATCAACAATTCCGCTTCCAAACACATCGCCGTAAAACAGCTCGTTGTGCTGTGGACCTGTTTCCACAAAGAGGAAATTTTCGGAAGTTGCTTGCGCTTCGAGGCTAATATCTTTGAAGTCGTTTAGATTTAGATATCCGTTGAAGAAGGCATCATTGTCAAATCTGTCGTGAACGACCACATCGCGGAAATAGATGATCTTATTTTCTACTTCCACCGGTCCTTCGTCAAATGTATAATGTACGTTGAGGTAGTCTATGGTGGATCCTGCACCAGCAACATTTAGCTTGCCGTAGAAGCCAAGATCGTTTGGAGGACCAGAGATGTTTAGTGCGCCCTTTCCGCTTCCGGTTGTATTGCTGATCATATCGCCAATGACCGTCTCGAGAAATGCCAATTGAAAGGCGTCAACATCGAGGTCCACATTGACGAATCCGTCTTTACGATCCGGCACATTCTTGTTGGGAAGCTCGTAGTACCCCTGGGCGCGCAAATTGTACTCGTCGTTGTTGATTCTGGACTGTAGGATCACTTTTTGTTGGTCATGCTCTTTGCGGGCTGAGAGTTGCACATCCCCTACTTCTTCTTCATTGAAAACAAAGTCCTTAATTTTGAGGTCGGAAGAAAACTTTGGCTCTTTGAAGATATTCTTTGCCGCAAAATTGCCGTCGGCCCTGCCATCAAATTGCCACTTTCGATCTCCGATCATATCACTGACATCTCCCAGGTTGAAATTATCGAGATACAACTCTGAGTAGTTTTTATAGTTTCGTGAAGGCTTGCTGTTGAGTGTAATGGACTGATCGCCTTGTACGAGCTTGAGGTCTTCAATTCTGAAATTCTCAATATCATAGAAGCTTAGGTTTCCGGTACTGGCTTCCCATCGCTTACCATCTACGTAAAGGTCAGTAGACTCAACATTCATTTTGAGTGTATCGACATTGGTAAATAGCAAACCGCCCAAGCGCAATCTGTTGAGGGAAGTATCTGTGTGGGCTTTGAGGTAGAAGCGAAGGCTATCGTCGAAGAGGCGGCCATCCAGTGCAACTTCGGGTATGGCGATATCGTCTTTTGCGAGCTCTCCAACATGCAATTTGAAATCGAGTGCATCCACATTGGAGTCCGTAGTGAGCAATATACTGTCGGCGACGAAGCCATCATAAACGAGGCTGTCGAGATCTGCCTTGAGTCGAAGTTTCTTGCTTTTGCTATTGAAATTTCCAATCAGCGAACCTGTGGGCAGCCTTTCCATCTTTGGGATAAACACTGTCAGGTCTTCAATGTCTTCATAGAGTTCGAGGTCAAATTGAATATCCTGTTCTTCGTCGGAGGCTTCATCATCTGCTCCCCAAATGTCTCCCCATCGATAGGGAAAATAGGTGGATAAATAGTCTTTGAAGGTTGGACTGAGTTTTTTGAAGCTGAAATCCCCTTTGAAATTTGCCCCTGCAATCGGTGATTGAAACTTAATTTCTTTGGTTCTGCCATCTGTTTCAGAAATGGCAACCAGAGAATCCATCGCGATAGTTTTGCCTTTGAATTCAAAGACGATGTCTTTAAGGAAGGCCTGTCCATCAAAGTCGTCGATATCGCTTCCTTCCAGGCTAAGGTCAGCTATTGCGGTAATTTTGAGATCGTCTTTGACCAGTTGAAGTGCTTTCAGATCGGCGCGATCTATCTTGCTTTCAAATTTGAAAACTGGCACGTCCTGACTGAGATCGACTAGCCCCTTGAAGTCCATCGCCAGGTGCTCATCTTCGATGGATAGCTCCCCTTGAAATAGCCTTTGCTCTATGGCACCATCAAGCACCACGTCTCTGTAATCGTAGCCATTGAAGTGGAACTGATCGATGCTTCCATCTACAGAAAGACGAAGATCATCCAGTTTGAAACCACGACCATCTATGTCTCCATTGGCAGAAAGGACGCCAAAGCGATCATCACCGAGCCATTCCCTTAAGTTGAAGTCTTGAACTGCCAGGTCTCCACGATAAACAGGGGTTCCTTTGAGCTTCAGATTGATATCAGCGTTTGCGGTTCCAATATCTGTGGTAATCGCACCGTCAGTCACAAAATCCACAGGCGACCCTGTGAGACGACCATCAAAATTCATAAGTCCCAGCTTGGTAAAATTATCAGGGAGTTTGACATCATCAGCGATGCGCACGATATCTTTTGCGTGTGTTCGTAGACGATTAACATCCAGATCGAAGAATGTTCCGTCGAGATTTGGCAGCCCTGTTAATCTAAAATCTCCGTCAAAATAGGTATAACGCCCAAAGGCGACTTTGATATCCGTTCCCCGAAGGCTCTTCACCTTTCCTTTAACTTTTCCACCAATCTTGATTTTTTCTTGCAATTGCCCTGCCAGGATCTTTTGACTTCTCATTTTTGGGGCGAAGTATGCCGCATCCTGGAGTCTTAAATATCCATCCCCCAAATCGACTTTCATTCTGACTTTATTGTTGAAGTCTTTGAAGTCGTCAAAGCTCTTGTATTTCAATTCTACGGCCTGACCAATTTCACTATTGGGGGTGCAAATGTGCATATCCGATAATGCCAGTAATTTGGAAGTCAATGCGAGCCGGGATTGAAACTCCGATAGCTGGAATCCTGAGGCTTCGTCGAATGCCAGGTGTGGCAAATCGGCTCCAAGCGAATCTTCCACAAACCAAAAGTCCCAGAGATCCAGATCAAGTGCAGAAAGTTCAATGTGATTGGGATCAAAACCCTCTTTCTTTCTTGCTTCGAAACCCTGATCCAGGGTATAGTAGCCACTTCTGATCGCCAGTTCATCGGCAATAAACTGCCAACCAGTCGGATTTAGCGGCTTTGCCTGCTTTTTCTTCTTCTTTTCCTCTTTCTTCTCCTTCTTTTGCCCCTCGTACATCCTGGTGGCGATATCTGGTTCGATGACGTAGAGATCAGTGATTTTCAGTAGTTTTTTGTCCAGGTCAAAGTCTTCGAGCAAGAGCTCAAGCCAGGGTAAATCGCAGCCAAGATCCAGCCCATCTACCTGGTCTTGGTATAGTATGGTGGTCTGCGATAGCAGTACCTTCGACAAGCTTAGCTTGATGGGTGATGCCTTATTTGCTTTGTTAGTGGTACTGTCGACCGGGGCTGCTGCTTGTTCTTTTTCTTCCTCCTCTTCTCTTTCTGGCTCTTCAGCCTTTTCGCCTCCCGCCAGATTCTGCACAATAAAATCGTAGTTGAAGCCCATTTCCTCGTTTGGCCGGTAGATATTGACATAAGCTCCGTGCAGCTCAATGTCAGATATATCGATTTGACCGGAAACAATGCTCAGATTATTCAGGTTTACCTGAAGTTCTGCGGCATAGAGCAGTGTATCAGCGACCTGGTCCTCGATGAGGATGTTTTGCAGATGAATGTTGCTCCAGATATCGACATGCACTGCGTCCAGGCTAACTCTTGTCCCTAGGCGATTTTCGAGATAGTTAGTGGCTTGATTTACAGCCACCTTCTGCGCCCAGGGTTGTCTGATGATGATCACAAACAACAGGAACAAGAGCAGCAGTATGAATAATACTACCACCAGCAATGCAGCTATTTTATGGCGCAGTTTTGCCAAACTTCGTGATACCTTTTGTAGAAATTACCGGATAAGCAAAATTAAGATAAAACCATTGTTCGGACTTTCTATATTTGCCCGAGTTTATCGACCTTCACTGAATAATAACGACTATGGGGCCGAACATATTAGCCATTGAGAGTTCCTGCGATGATACTGCTGCTGCGGTAATTCAAAATGGCCACATTTTATCCAACATCGTAGCCAATCAGGAGGTGCACCAAAAATGGGGCGGAGTTGTTCCTGAGTTAGCCTCCAGAGCACATATGGCGAATATTGTACCGACTGTAGATCTTGCATTGAAAAAAGCTGGTGTGCAGAAGCAGGACCTGCATGCGATAGCTTTTACGCAAGGTCCGGGCCTTTTGGGCTCATTGCTGGTGGGGACTTGCTTTGCCAAGAGCCTTGCCCAGTCTTTGGGTATTCCGCTGATTCCTGTCAATCACATGAAAGCCCACATTCTGGCTCATTTTATTGAAGATCCGAAGCCCAGTTTTCCATTTCTGTGCCTTACAGTTTCCGGTGGGCATACACAAATTGTGCAGGTTGAAGACTATCATACAATGACTGTGATAGGAGAAACGCTGGACGATGCGGCAGGAGAGGCATTTGACAAGGCCGCAAAAATCATGGGTTTACCCTATCCGGGAGGGCCAATGTTGGACAAACTTGCACAAGAGGGGGACGAAAGAGCATTTGATTTTGCCAAGAGCAGGGTTCCAGACCTTAGTTTTAGCTTCAGTGGCATCAAGACCTCGATATTATATTATCTACGGAAGCGAGTCGCCGAAGACCCTGATTTTGTTGAGAAGAACCTAAATGATCTCTGTGCCTCCATACAGCGTAACATTGTGGAGATGCTTACTGATAAATTGACCAAAGCGACTAAGAAAACCGGTATAAGAGAAGTCGCTATTGCCGGAGGGGTTTCCGCAAACTCCGAACTTCGGAAGCAATTAGGAATTTTTGGAAAGAATAAGGGCTGGAATACCTACATCCCGAGATTTGAGTATTGTACCGATAATGCTGCCATGATTGCCATGACGGCTCACTTCAAGTACCTGGCTGGGGATTTTGGCGATCTTGGTACGGTGCCGATGGCGAGGATGAAGATTTGATTTTGGGTTTTGGTTTTGGGTTTTGGGTTTTTGGTTTTGGGTTTTGGGTTTTACTCACTCTGGCTCCGTGAACGTTGAAGGCCTCCGATCATCGTGTTGCCCATTAGCGAGACCGAATTTATTGAATACTGGCGACGTTTGGTATTAAGGGATAGAGAATCAATAACTGTCCATTTTGACTTGCTAGAAATGAATTATCCTTCGTTATTTTTCTCCACCAGCCATCAAGGATGCTATCAAAAAATGCCTCGTCTAAATCACTTCTAGCGGCGTCAAAATCGGACAGTTAT
>JAHDEE010000164.1 GCA_020629005.1 Chitinophagales bacterium | reverse complement strand
GCTGTATGCGCCGCTGATGGAGGCTCGGAGCCTGCGGAGAGACTACAGCAGCGGATGCAGACAGCAGCGAAGGGTGCTGGCATTGGAACGGATAGCCGGAAGACAGGTAGCGCGATGATATTGCCTTTCGCTCCTAATCAAAATCAAGATTTGTCCACATCAGCTGTTACCATGCCAAAATCCAGGACAGTTTGAATGGCAAAAAATTTCTACTAACTGAGTACAAGTAATTCATAGGCCGCTCTTAAAGGCATAGATGAATACCAGCTTATGAAAAAGAAACTTGTACTTCTCTCGGTTTTGTGTCTCTTTGGGCTTGTAGCAGATGGCACAATTGATTTAAACTTGTTGTTCAATTACGCGAATCAGCCGGTGCCCAATTATATCAACGAGGACAATACTCCCAACAATAATGCGATCAACGATGAAACTGCTACTTTGGGTCGGGTTTTGTTTTACGACACCAATCTGTCTTTGAATAATTCGATCTCCTGCGCCTCTTGCCATAAGCAAGAGCTGGCATTCGGCGATGATCGGATTCAAAGCGTAGGTTTTGATGGTGGATTGACTGGTCGGCATTCGATGCGATTGGTGAATGCAAGGTTTGGGGACGAAGAAAGATTCTTTTGGGATGAAAGGGCCAACTCACTGGAGGCGCAAAGCACACAGCCAATACAAGACCATATTGAAATGGGTTTTAGTGGTGAAAATGGGCAGCCGGGTTTGGATTCTCTGATCGGCAAGCTTTCTGGCCTGAGCTATTATACGGAGCTTTTCGATTTTGCATTCGGAGATACCAATATCACTGAGCAAAGAATGCAATTTGCCTTGGCTCAGTTTGTGCGCAGTATTCAGTCTTTTGATTCCAGATTTGACCAGGGTCTCGCCCAAACCAACGATCTGGATGATCCCTTTCCCAATTTCACTCAACAGGAAAATATGGGCAAAGCGCTATACCTGAACAACAATGGTGCAGGCTGCCAACGTTGTCATCAGGCTCCTGAGTTTGATATCGCCCAAAACCGGGACAACAATGGCATTGTAGGCGTGATTGGAGACCCAAACGCAGTAGATCTCAACAATACCAGATCTCCGTCTCTACGAGACTTGTTTGGGCCAGATGGCACCTTAAACGGACCCTTGATGCATACGGGAGAATTCCAATCAATTGCTGATGTAATAGACCACTATGATGACATTGAGGTACACCCGCTAAACAACAATATTGACAATCGACTGGTAGAGAACAACGGAGATGGTGAAAACCTTAACCTCTCTGATAATGAGAAACTGGCGCTGGAGGCATTCTTAAGAACCTTGACCGGCAACGACATTTACAGCAATGAGAAATGGTCTGACCCCTTCGACGAGAATGGCAATCTGGAATTGATTGGCGGGACGGTGTTTGCTGATAATGATCTTGACGGATTTGCTTCAGATGTGGATTGCAATGATTTCGATGCCAGCATCAACCCCGGCATGCAGGAAGTACCCAACAACAGTATCGACGAAAACTGCGATGGAGTCGCGGAAGTCATTGACAGCGATCAGGATGGGTATCATTCGGGATTAGATTGCAATGACAATGACCCTACTGTCAATCCTGCCATGGCAGAAATACCAAACAACGAGATTGATGAAAACTGTGATGGGATAATTGCCGTTGACCTGTGCGAAGGTGCAGGAGGCGATGCAGATGGAGACGGCATTTGCGCGGATGCAGATTGCAATGACAATGATGCCAGTGTCGGTGCTAGCACAGACGATGCACCGATTTGTGATGATGGGGATTGCAGTAACGGTTTGGAGACCTGGGACGGTTGCAATTGCATAGCTGGTACAGCTCCCTCCACTGTATGCAATGATGGTGACGAATGTACAACAGATACTTTTAGTCTGGTCGATTGCACTTGTGTATTTGAACCGGTGGCAAATTGCGGTGAAGAAGCGGCAAGTCTGGGAGATTTTGTGTACCAGGATTTGAATGCAAACGGAATCTACGATCCGAACGAACCCGGTTTGCCAGGAGTAGAAGTAACATTGTTTGACAGCGATGGTGCAGCAGTGGCTTCTGGGGTCACCGACCAAAGTGGCAATTATATTATTTCTGAAATTGTAGCTGGGGAATTCTACGCCATGCTCCATCCGCCAGCAGAATACGGCGCTTCCATAACGACACCAATGCTCGACGTGACTGCAGGACACAATGTACTCGATTTAAACATTGGCTTTGCACCGCCCATGCTACCTTGCGAAGGTTTGGGATTGATTGTCGAACAGACATGTGATGATGCCTCGGGATTGGTAAATATTATAGCAGTTATCATAAATGGTACAGCTCCATTCATGATCAACGGAGATTATGTCGATCCAGCTCTCAGCGCAAACTCTTTTTCATTCGATGTTGCTGCAGGCCAAGTTAATGTTTCACTGAATGTGGTGGATGCAGAGGGATGCAGCGCAACGCTACAAGAGGCGGTACAAGACTGCGTGACCGTCGCTATTGAATTGACAAGCTTTCAAGGGGAGGTTCTTGATCATGGAAACCTGCTAAGTTGGTCTACAGCATCGGAGTATCAAAGCGATCTTTTCGAAATCTTGAGATCCTCAGATGGTCTGGTATTCGAGAAAATAGCAGAAGTAAACGCTGCCGGCTATAGTGAATCCACCAGACAGTATGCTTTTTTGGATGAGCAATTGAGAGCGCATAAAAATTACTACCAATTGGTAGAACTTAGCGAATCAGGCAGGAGAACAAGCTCGGAGGTGATCTTATTGGAAAGAGGCCTGCTAACTTTAGAATCGCCAATCCTTTATCCGATTCCAGCAAGAGATCAGCTAAGGATTCGCTTTGATGTCCGGCAGGAACAAGAGGTAGAACTAGCCGTATTCGGAATTGCAGGAAACCTGGTCCAAAGTCAAAGACAGTCGGCCGCCAAAGGTGCAAACGTTTATCAGATGTCACTAGCCGACTTCGCTTCAGGAGTTTACATTTTGCAAATCAGTTTGAATGAAGAATCTGTGAGTACCAGGTTTGTAAAGGAATGATTTGGATAAGCACTAAGAGCTGAAAGTGCAACTGGCACAAAACATTGTCCTTGGCAGCATAATTGCATTCCTTAAAGTGTGGGCAGTAGCGCACATACATTGCTATTATCAATTGTATGAGACAGCTGCTATGAACAGTGCGATCCTAGCTGTTTTGTTGTCTCAAATTGAGCCAAGACCAAAACAGTGTAATAGTATGCCAACAAGAACTCTACTCAGCAAAACGGGACTGTCAAAACTATGTGTTATTGCAGCCTTGATGCTCTTTTTCAGCTCAACAGCGAGATCTCAGACCTGTACAGTAAATGCGGGGGTACCCTACATCATGTGTCAGGATGAAGGCACAGAATGGACCCTATTTGGAAATACCAATGATCCTAACGGAGACCCAGTCCCTGTTACTTGGTCTGTAGTTAGTCAACCAGCAGGAAGCAATGTAACACTAGTAAGTCCGAACTCCCTTAACACACTAGTAACGAATGTAACTGAGTTGGGAGACTATGTGTTTCGAATCGAAGGAGTTTGCCCAGATGGCAGTGGTAACCCTGTGGATTTGGTCATCAATAAGCTGGCAGAACCACTGCCCGACCCCGGACTGGATCCGAGCTATGAATTTTGTGGCGAAGGAACAATTTCTGTTCCCAATCCAGACCCCAGTATTTCCTATGGTTGGGTTGCCTACGAATTTAACGATAACAATGAATACGAATCTGGTGTAAAATTCACTCCTGAAGACAGCGACTTCCACGTGGATGTCTTTCGCTATTATCCAGGAGGAGTCGGTAAAGTGATTCTGTTTTCGAGTCGCAACGGATGCTTTCGAAGGGACACTGTTGACCTCATGATCATGAATGATGAGGTGGCTGATGCCGGCGATGATGTATATATCTGCGGTGATACTTGGGTAAAAGAACCCTGGATTGAAGAATATTTGGATGCCACAGAATACCGCTTTCTCACCAGGGGCGGAACGCAAAGCTGGACACAGTTGAGCGGTCCACAAAGCGCAACCATTGATTATAATGCCACTTACAATACCTACTCGGAGGGTTTTGTAACCTTCGGAAACATGGCCCCGGGAACCTATGTCTTTGAGCTGACCTTCACCTATCCGGCACCTTGTAACATGGTTACCACAGACACTTTTACAATATATGCTAATGCTGGAGTTGCTGATGATTGTCAGGACTTTACCCGTGGCAGACTATTCATTGGCGATTGTGACGGAGATTTAGATAAGTGGATCATTGATTTGAAAGATTATGGTATTGATCCGTCACAGATTCTGCCCGGCGATTCTATCATTTGGAGTATGTCTGGTACGGAGTGTAACTTCCCACTTCCTGAGGTCAATCAGTTGGTCGTAGAAGTGCCTACAGATGGAATCTGCGATGACTGCGAACTTCATGCGTATTACGACTGCAATTCGTCGCCTGGCTGCGGAGATGCGATTACCTTTGAATTCTTTGTTTACGACAATGATTTGGTATACAGCGACATATATGCTTGCAGCGAAGATGGTTCTCCTATTCGTGTGAGCAGCTATGGTCCAGTTGGAGGCTCACAGCCTGGTGCCTGCCATGCAGGAAGCTATTGGGTCTACACCGAGGTCATCGACTCCCCTCTCTTCCCAAATGGCACCAAGCTCTCGGGCAGTCTTGTCAATGTGCCATTCACCATTGGCACGCACAATTTTGAGTTTAATGTCACAGCACTCAACCATTATTTGCAACTCGGCCTGTTTACAGGAATTACAGGTTGTCAGCAAACCTACCCTTACTCAGTCATAGTAGGTGGTACAGCCGCCGCAGCCAACGCCGGAACAGATGCTATTCTCCCCTGTCGACAAACAGTAACAACTTTGTCGGGCAGTGATCCCAACGTACCCTCTTCTACTGGCTCAACCTCTCATTGGTACTTTGAGAGTGGTCCCTCAGTCCCAACTATGTCTGATCCGACACAGCTGGACCTGAATGTCTCCAACCTGATTCCAGGGGTTTATACCTTCAAGTATTCAGTTGGAAATGCCGGATGCGGCTTTTATGAGGACTACGTTTCCATTGTTGTTGCCAACGCAGCTCCTACTGCTGTGGATGCCGGTCCAGACCAGAATGTCTGCCACGGAGGAAAAATCTACCTCAACGCAACAGATTCGGGAGACGCAATGGGAACCTGGACCAGCTCTCCAGGAGGCCTTACATTCAGTGATGTGAACGACCCCAATGCCTATATCGAAGGGATGAACCCAGGTACCAACTATACACTAACCTGGACAGCCCAAAATGGATGTGGTTCAGCCAGCGATTCGGTAAACATAAATGTGAGCAATGTGCCAGGCGACTATGCTGATGCCGGAGCGGACACTTGTATTATCGTTACAATATCTAATCAAGTTGCAAACCTGACTGCCAACACTCCTATTGCCGGAGCAACCGGCACCTGGACTGTGATCGAAACTTCGCCACCAGGCACCAACTACACCATTGGAGACATCAACGACCCTACAACGACTTATTGGGCTAATGGCAACTACCAAAGTAACCACTGGATAGAGTGGGCAGTAGAAGTGCCAGGCTGTGATATTCAACGCGACACCGTTCATGTGACCTTTAAGGGATCCTACATGAACCCTTACGACGACGACTTCGCCTACTGCGATGGACCGGGTACCTATGCTTTGGACTATCGAAGCTTTTGGTACGGCAATTACCTCTGGAGAGAAGACTACGATGGTCCCACTGGAGCGGAGTTTTTGACTGCACCTGGAGAAGACCCTGCCTTGGTCTCCTTCACACAACCTGGTGAGTATGTCTTCTATATAGATAATGGCAACGAAACTTGTGGTGACAGCGGAGAGATCATAGTATACATCTCAGAATCCGCGGGCAGCGCCTACGCAGGAGAAGATCGCAACTTTTGTGACGAGTACACTCTGCAACTTAATGCGACCCCGGCTCCATATGGTGGCTATTGGCTGTCGTCGACTGAAAACCTCACCAATAGCTTTGCTACGCTCACGTGGTCAGATGTCAGTGATCCTCAAGCCACTGTTACTGTCCCTCAGGCAGGAGACTGGACATTTATATGGGTAGCAGAACCAGATCCTCCATTTGGATCTCAATGTCTGGTCATGGATACCGTTCATTACTTTATCACTCCGGCTGCCGAAGCCGGAACTGATCAATATTATTGTATCACCAGCGAGATTACCTTGAGAGGAAATGATCCGGGAGAAAATGGAACAGGCAGCTGGAGCTTCGTTAGTGGCCCTTCTACCCCAACATTAACTTCTTCATCTTCTGACGGACAAACAGCACTTTATGATAACTTCACTGAGCCAGGAACTTATCAATTTGCCTATACGATAGATAGCCCTATCTGTCCATCCAGCACCGATTATACCAGCGTGATCTTTCAGGATCCTAATCCTGATCTAGGTCCCGACTTTGTACATTGCAATGATTCCTTGAGTATTTCTATCCCCATACCCCAAAATGGGGAGAGTGTGGAATGGACAATTCTTTCCGGATCAGGTTCCGTGATCGGCTCCAACACAGCGTTTGACTTTGAAGTAGGATCATTGATCAATGGGGAGGTGATCACCGTTGAGGTAGCCGTCACTACCGTGAGTGGATGCACAGGAAGGGACGAAGTGCAAATCGAAGTCGCCTATTTCGATCAACTTAGCATGGTAGAAACTGCCCTTTCTGCTTGCGGTGCTACGGACGGCTCTCTGGAAATAGGCGGTCTGGAGCCAAATACAAACTACAACCTTAGCTATCTCTCGGATGGTGTACCGCAAGGGCCGATACCCATCACAACAGACGCATTGGGAAGATATGTGCTCTCGAATCTCGGAGCAGGAACCTATGACGAAGTCATGTTTTCCAATAGCAGTGGCTGCGAATCTGAATCCTTGGGTCCAACCGTTCTGAACAGTCCTTGTACGCAAAATCTCGGAGACTATGTCTGGTACGATGACAATGCCAACGGACAACAAGATGCAGGCGAGGCTGGGGTCAATGGCGTAGTTGTAACGCTATATCAAGACAATGATCAGGATGGAAATCCTGACGGTCCTGCTATCAATACAACCAGCACCAATGCCAGTGGATACTATCTTTTCCCGGATCTACCAAGCGGATCATACGTGCTTTACTTTGACATTAGCAATGTCGGAGGGGCCTATGGATTCACCTTCCAGAACTTATCCAACTCAGATGCTTTGGACAGTGACGTGAACAGCGCTGGATACACTGAGACGATTCAGCTTGCCAACGAAATCGACAACATGGATGTCGATGCAGGGATCAATGAACAATGTCCTTCGAGCGACTGTGTCTTTGTCGGTGGTAGTAAATGATGTTAGTAATTAGACAGACTGAGCCAGCAGAATCCAGGATTTCCTTCGATGATCCGCCATACAAAATCACAAGAAAACTGTGCAGCGAAAATTTCGTTTGCAAAGCAGAAGTTTGATTTTTACCTTCGCAGCAGACTGAATCAATAATCAGGAGGCTCGCTGCAACACATGGAAGAAATTGGTAGGGAGTCAGGGATTCAGCACCGAAGCGTGTACCATGTTTATTGTTTTATTACATAAACATGCCATACATATGAGAGTCGTAATTTTGTTTTTCTGCTTGCTAATTCTTTGTAGTCCATCACAGGCACAGGTGCCAGAAAGCTGCGCTTGCGGTGTTGACACCCTAGGCTATTCCTCTTTCGTACAAAGTCTGAACCCCAACGAAAATGCCAATTTTCAATTTCACGTGCATCAAAGCTTTGCCGTGGCTTATGGGGTTATCGGCAGTGGCACTCCTTCGGATGTACAGAATCTTATTGACAATCACCCGGATGTCAGTACCATTGTCATGTTGGCCTGTCCAGGATCGGAGGACGACCAGGCAAACCTACTTGCAGCAACCCGTATCTACGAGCAAGGATACAAAATGTTTCTGCCTTTGAATGGCTGGATTGCTTCAGGCGCCACGGATATGTTTCTTGCTGGGTCTACCCGGGTAGTCGAACTGACTGATGATCCCGTGGGAGTGCATTCGTGGAGCGATGGAATCAATGAAGCCACAGATTTTCCAGTGGGACACCCAAACCACCAGCCATACATTGATTACTATATAAGCGTAGGTTTTAGTGAGCAAGAAGCCGCTGATTTCTACTACTTTACGATCAATGCCGCTCCGGCACAGGGCATTCACTGGATGACAGAATCAGAACTGGACCAATATCAAATTAGAACTTGCAGGTATGCTGACAACCCGACCTATGCTGTCACACAAAACGGTAACACACTCACAGCCGAATTGGCCGGAGTAGAGTATCAGTGGATTGATTGTAACACAAATCAGGCGATCCCTGGTGCCACTCAGCAAAACTTTGTTCCGGCAAGTAACGGCGAATACGCCGTCATGATCAAGGAACAAGACTGTGAAGGCGTCTCAGCCTGCCTGGAAGTAGCAAGTGTTGATCTTGAATTGAGAGCTTCAGAACTCGATCTGCTTGTTTTTCCCAACCCTAGTGAAGGGCAGATCAAGGTTGAATTCCCTTGTGAAAACTGCTTCCTCGAAAGCTCCGTATGGGATCTGAAAGGCAACAGAGTTGCCGCAAGTGTTATTCAAACCAACAAGCAGCTGATCCTGGACTTTGATGCTGCTCCAGGTTTGTACATTCTGCAATTGCAATCGGGTGACAGCGTAAGCAGAGTTCCAATAATCAAGCAATAAAACCGCGAAAAATTCTTTGCAAGTATGCCCAAAGAACTCCAAAGAGGCAGTGAATCAAACACCCAATTCATAGTTATGAGAAATATATTTTTAGCCCTATTGCTAATGGGCAGTGTTTTGGCAGCAAAGGCCCAAACACTGCCTGATAATATCGACATTGGCAGCTCCTCAAACGGCGTGATAGACTTGCCGGCAGATGTGGGAACAGTCTGGTTTCAAAACGGCTTTGCCCGATACACCAAAATACAGGCGCCAAATGGAGGAGCCATTCATTTTGTAGCACAGAACCAGCTGACAGATGCACAAATTGTTCGCTCCAGAAACATACTGAGCTTTTATCTTAGCAATGTACCGGAATCGCAATATGGGTCAGACAAGTCGGCTGTGGCCAACAAGATGGCGGACAATGGCGCCATACTGCTACTTCTAAATGGAGCCGACGGTCAAGGCAACGAGCCCAATATCAACGGTCAATATTTGTTTGCAGATGAAATCTCTGTGGAAGGCAGTGCCTGGTATCTCAACAATAATTGGGAGCATCGCGATGCCGCATTCGAGGAAATACTGCACCTAATGCATGATACCGGAATAGGTGTGGATGGGCCAAATAGCTGGCCGGGTGCCTTACCGGAATTCCAAGCTGAGATCCGGGCTGCACAACAAAATGCTATCCAAAACAATTATGCCATTTGGCCCATCGGTACGGATCAAGACCCAGGCTGGTTCAATGAATTGTCGCAAGAAAATAGCCTCAGTCAGGAGTACCTCGCATCTCTAATTGATTCTTACTACGGACTCTGGGGACCGTGGACTGAAACACCTGGTGGTATGTGGGGGATCTACGTTGCAAAGACCCGCGAAGACATCCAGACGCTTGATCCTTTAGGCTGGGCACTACTCCCAAAATACTTCTCTCCATACATCAATATTGATATGGAAATAGATCCCACTTTCAACGGAACATTTACGATGACTTTTGACGCGAATCAGGCCTACACGCACAAGTCTCAGTACCTGCAGCATTGCAAGCTTACTGGAGACAATAGCGCAAACCTCCACGGCAATCAGCTCTACAATCGATTGACCGGCAATGCGGCTGCCAATGAGCTGCAGGGAGCTGCCGGAAACGATCGAATCGATGGACAGGATGGCACAGATACCGCTATCTTTACTGGCAATCAGAGTGAGTATTCCATTGAGCAGCAGGCTAGCTACACCCTGGTCATCGACAACCTCAATGACCGAGATGGAGTAGACACCTTGATCAACATGGAAACCATTCGTTTTGCCGATGGCGATGTAAATCTATCGAGTCAAAATAGAAATCTCCATGCCGAAGAATTGTTGGATGTCTATCCGATTCCGGCCTCCGATCATCTCAATCTGGTGTGGAAGGCTAATGCTCCATTCGTAGCAGAGGTTCTGGAATTATTGGATACCAAAGGCCGTGTCGTTTTGAAGCAGGAACTGAATCAAGGAAACGAGAATTTACAAATCAACATTGGCAATCTTGCGGTCGGTAATTATACGCTACGCCTGCGGGATCAACACAATTTGCACGGAGCCACGCAACAGATCATCATTGTCAGATAATCAATAGTTTGGCCTAATGTCGCTAAGCACAAAAGCCGAGTTCATATCCTAAATTAAGATTGACTCTTTGAAAATTTGGAGCGAAACTATCTCCTTCGCGTAAGCGGCTTGCGTGCTATCCGTTGCAATGGAAGCACCCTTCGCTGCTGCCTGTATCCGCCGCTGAGGTCTCTCCTATCGTCGAGCCCTCATCGGCGGCACAGGCAGGCGCTCAGTGCACTTCCATTTCCACTCCTATCACGGCTATTTTGTCAAGCCGGTGTAGCGCGTCGCCAAAGAAAACATGTCGGAATTTTAGCTGATCATCCTCAAAATGAAAACAATGTTGAACAGCATAAAGCCGCAGATCATCATTACGAATATCGAAAACTTCTTTATATCTTCCAGTGTTCGCCCCTGCTTGAGAATCAACCTTCTAAAATCAGAAGATACCAAACTTAATAAGGCCGAGCACATCAACAGCCCGGGCGCTAGCATTAAAGATACAAGATACTTAATAATATGAACAAGTGTAACGACTCTACTTGCTATCGTTACTGAGTAGGCTTCTGAGGCATAGGCCTGAGCAAGCCCAAGCTTGTGGAGAGATGCGAAAAACTCACCTTCCTTTTATACGCCTGAATAGATCCCCAAAAACACCGGAAAGACTGTCATCCTCCGGCCCTCCGATGGTCTTTTTCATTAGAAACTTTCCATCATTTTGCCGCTCGACGAGGAATCGGAAAATGTAATCATTGATACCACCTACTTGCCTGAATGTGCCAAATCTTAGATCGTTAATCTGTAGGGTACCATCAGGTCTTTCCAGCACATTATAGAAGTCGTCAGAGAACCAGCGAAGGGTGTTGATAGTCTTATCCTCATCAGTTCCTTGTAATAGATCGTGATTTTTCGGGATGCTGAGAAACTGTATGGGAGAACGGTCGAATATCGAATAAGTCCCATTGTGGAATTCATTTTCGTTCTCCACCGTAATGGACCAGAGCAGGTTTGAGAATATGACAGGAGTCAATGAATAGCGATCATACTTGATGTTTTGTTCTGTCATTTGGCGATCAAATTCTTTAAGCACCACGGACTTGTGCCAGACGGTAAAAAGCAAATATAGCGAGCTAATAGTCAATCCGGCAATTGCCAGTCGAAACCTTTTTAGGTTTGTCCTTTTGAAAAACATAGCAATTAACAGGCAAACCAGGAAGGGAATGGTGTATCCGATTGGATCTGCCACTGCAACGGTGGAAAATGCCACTCGATAGTCTGAAAAGGGCAAGAAAAGTTGGGTCCCATAAACAGTAAAGCAGTCCAAGAGCGCATGTGTCAAAAATGCCAAAAAGAACATAGCTTGCCACTGGAATGAACTTGGTTTATCGATCTTTTGGCTTGGTTTGCCAGCATTTTTCCTCCGAATCATCATATACAGAAAACCCGACAACAGCAGTGTAAGCGCTACCAAGAAGTATCTATACTCATCCCCTCCCAACAAGAAGTAGAGAACGCTTATCGGGATGGCGCTAATAAACAATGAGCCGAAAATCCACAAAAAGTCCCGGTAATAGCTCGAATTGTATAGCCGATGAATCAGCCAGCCTAGAATAAAGCCGCCCACTATTGCAAAAAAGATGGAATGGGAGATGCCTCGATGAAAGGCCAGGGATTGCACTTCGCTGAGAAGAGGGCTTGTGATAACGTCTAAATCTGGAATGGTTCCACCCAATGCGCCCCATAAAAGCGCTTTGTTTCCCAGCTTTCTACCCAATACAAGCTCGCCTACGGCGGCACCCAATACAGCCTGTGAAACAGAATCCATTGCCTAGTCTATTAAAGAAAAAGTTTGCATCTAATCGCAAATACTGCGATTACCAAAAGTACAAAACGAATGCTACAGGTTAAGCCTTTAAGGCAAGATCTTCTTCAATATATGGAGGCTTGCCAAGGTTAGCCTTGACACATTTGAAACACGAAGGGAAATGCCCATAGAAAGCCCAGGGACTAAAATGCCTATACAAGGAAGCAATTCCACCGCAAATGGGGAAGGCTTCCTTGCAACAGAACTTTGAGCACCTGTCACATTAGCCCAGACAATATGCGTTGTGAGTGTAGGCCAGATTACTCTTTTTAAAATTTGGATTGGCGCTGAGCAACCGATTGCCTTAATTAGTAGTATTGACTGGGGCAGTGTTGAGTAAATAGCCGATCACTCAGCTTCCCTGCTCACTTAACTAACTGATTATCATGCGAAAAATCATACTCACTTCTGCAATTTTCTGCCTTATCCTTGTCTATTCAGCGAGTGAAAAAGAGGCCTATTCCAATTCTGGAAATCCGCCATCTGGAAGAACCGGGCAAAGTGCCGGGGGCACCTGCGCTAATGGCGGCTGCCATACCGGTGGCTCCATCGGTTTAGAAACTATTGGCACTAACTTGCTACTTGAATTCTTTGATGCGAATGGATCGCCAGTAACAAGTTATATTCCAGGCCAGCAGTATACAGTATCCGTTGACTTCATCAGTAATTTTTCTACTTATGGCTTTGCACTCAGCAGCGACGGCAATGCCGATCAGTTTATTGCCGGCGCCGGCACCAGTTTTGTGTCGACAGGTAGTGTGCCGCAAATTGAGCATAGTGGCACCAATACCAGTGGACAATGGCAATTCAACTGGCTTGCTCCAACTACTGCTGAAGGGGATATCACCTTCTACCTTGGGGCAATTGGAGGAAATGGTAATTCTTCCACCAGTGGAGATACGGGCTTTGAGGGGACTGTCACACTTGCTGCAGCTCCGGTCGTAAGTGCAGCGCCATTTGAAGCTCGGATACTATTTGAGGGCCCCTACATCGGCAATGGAATGATGAGTAATGTGCTACAATCCAAAGGGCTGTTACCGACAAGCCAGCCGTTCTCAGGTCCGCCATGGTTTTACTCAGGAACTGAAGTGTTGAGCAATACAACGAGTGCCATTACAGATTGGGTTCTATTGGATTTCTATGAAGCTGGCGATCTGAGCAATCCTGTATTGAGAACTGCAGCGATTCTAAAAACAGACGGATCTATTGCCGATGTCGACGGAAATGCTGGAGTAAGCGTTTCTTCGCTTTCGCAAAATGTCGACTATCGTGTGATAGCTCGTAGTCGCAATCATTTGGATCTCCTTACCTCAGCCGACTTAAGCTTTCCACTAGGTGGTGCATATGACTTTAGTGACCCGGCATCAGTTGCCGGAACTAATCAGCTCAAGCTTTCTGCTGATGGATATCATCTATGTAGGGCTGGCGATTTCGATGGAGACGGCGCCTGCACTTTCCAGGATTACAATTTGGCACTTAGTGAAGCCTCAGAAATAAACAGCTATGTGCTATACGATTGCAATCTTGACGGACATGGAACCGTGCTCGACTTCAATTTATACAAATCCAATTTTGACGCGCTTGGAGTGCCGGCAGTTCGGTACTAAAGATGTTGTACGTCTGCTTCACTAGAGGGAACGCTCTTGAGTTTTGGCTCTTTGCGCGGCGGAGGGCGGTGGCACAATAGCCCAGATAGCAACGAAAATGCAAGTGCACTGAGCGCGCTGTATGCGCCACTGATGGAGGCTCGCCCTCAAGGCGAGACTACAGCAGTGGATGCAGACAGCAGCGAAGGGTGCTTGCATTGCAGTGGATAGCTGGAC
>JAHDEE010000163.1:2343-14100 GCA_020629005.1 Chitinophagales bacterium | reverse complement strand
AATAGCGGAACACGGGTGGACAGCTAACGCGCTGGGATTGCGCTTCGCTCCTAAGCTAAAGCCTCATTAGCACTCGCAGCCAATTACAAAAATTATTTCTTTCTCATATCAACAATCTCCTGCTTGAGCTTAATAAGCACTTTTACAACTTCTTCATCTAGAATATTGCAGTCGAGTTTTTTATTTTTTTCTTGAACAGCCCCTATCTGATTGCTGATCTCCAGTATGATATCGAGATGCTCAATTTCTGTGCTTAGGTTACTGTAATTACCGCCCTCGTCCCAGGCCTTTTTGTAGACCTTCAGTACAGAATCGTAAGTAGCCTTCAGTTCATTCTTGAGGCGAGTCTTCCTGCCGGTTTTGGATGGAATAAGCTTGAAAGGCAAATAGAGCATGCGGCAAATGCTAAGATTGACAAATGGGTTCTCTTGCCAAAAGTCTGTCCCGTCGACATACTGATCTGATTGAAGTTCCGATAGTTTTGCTTCCAGAAAATCGAGCGGTGTTGGTGTCTCGCCTACTTCATTCAGCTCCTTGTTTCCATTTAGGAAAAAGTTTGCTGTAAGCCAGTTGCTAAGTGGATATGCCAGCTCGTTTATTGAGGCTGAATCTTTTTGCAGCATTTCAAAAGACATTCTATAATAAGTAGCAGCGTCTGTTAAGTGTTTAGCGATCGGAAATCCAGGAAGAGCAGCCAGTCTCTTCTCCAGACTACCCAGTAGGGCTTGCCTCTCTGCGGTTCTGCCGATATGGTCTATGCCTTCCAGGAAGTCACGAATTTCTTGAACCTCAACATCAAAGAGTTTTTTGCAGTAGGCCCTCAGTTTTGCAGCGCTTAGCTTTTCATATGCTTTAGGGTTTGCGCCAAAGTTTTTATCGCCTTTAAGGAAAGATCTGATCTGCTTGATGTCATTGGCGATTAGGGAAACATGCAAGCTGCTCAGACGTTTGCTTCTCAAATTGAAATAACGCTCCAGAGACTTTACCGAGAACGTGGCTTTGTTGGTAGATAAAAGTGTGGCAAAGCGGTCGATGGCAGAAGCCGACATATCCATCTGATCCCAGAACTGTCCTTCCAATTCCCATACCTCTGCTTCATCGGCGAATTTCGAGGCATCGATGCGCTTCAGTAACTGCTCGAAGATTTTGATCTTCTGAAGGTAGTCATGTTTTGATGCGACTTTAGTTGTTTTTGCAATCGCGTTTTGTAATGCTACAAGCACCTCTGCTTTAGTCACAAACTCATTGGGATCAGTTGCAGGAGGCAGCCCAGGATCAAACTGATAAAATGGATCACCGTAACATTGATATGCTCCCCAGGTATTGCTGTATTGAAAATGTTCATAGCAGAGTCTGCGTGCGGTTTTGACTGCCACACCAAAATGTTCGCCAGCCAGCATGGACTCGTATAATGTAGTTGCGAACAATGCTGCTGCTTCATCGTCTATTTCCCAACCTGCCACGACTACGGCAGAAGCACCTTGCCTGATAAACTCTGTACCAATGTTGCCAGCAAATTTATATTTGTTTAGATTGACCGTTTCGACTGCGTTTCTTACCTCACCGGAGTAGCAGCAATTGATAAACACAAAGTCGGGCACATAGGAGATATTGGCAATCATTGCCGGAGTCAGCAGGGCATCTCCAATTACGATACCGACGTCACCCTTTTCCGGCTCAAAAATTCCATGAGCCGCAATGTGTAGAATCTTGAATCTGTTTCTGACAAAAGCCTTGATGATCTCAGTGGCATTACGTCCAATTAGCGGTAAAGAATTGTAATTATTTTGCTCACTGACCAAGAGTTTCTGAATGCTTCTGGCTTCTATAACTGCATGCTCCAATTGATCGAGTTTGTAACCCGGGAAATCATAAATGGGATCGCCAATAACCAATGCAGTCTTGGTACGAATTACAGGTGGATCGATGCGGTATTCATCAAAAACAAACTGCCTGATCAGACCCGCTCTTGTAAAGGTAGGCTCGCGATCGAAGTCCCTATCATGAAACATCTCCCAGGGGATTTCTGCTGTCTTCGCATCTACTCGCCAATGGATATTGCTCTGCTCTCTAATCAGTGATTTGAAGTTATTGGGGATCATCAACTCGAAGAGTGCTTTGGCCAATTCTGGGTCCCAGAGTGACGAGGCTGACATCTCTTTCATCAGAGAGCGTAGTATCGTCGGATGAGCAAAGGTGCGCTGCTCTTCCACCCTTGCAAGCCCTTCAGAAGCGGTAAACCTGAGTCCGGCATGCTGGCCTATTTGCAGATCCGCTTTAATGTAGTCAACAGACATTTGATTCCACCAGTCTTTACCCTTAATATTTGGAAGACGCTTTAAGGCGCCGTGCCTTATTCTGATACCCTCTGTCAATTGCAGAACCAGCAGCTTGTTACCTTTTTGTATGCGCTTGAGCGCGTAGTATGCCTGGCGCGCCACGTCTTCGTAGAGTTCGATAAACTCGATGCGGTCGATTTGCTGCAACTTACTGTTGCAGGCGCCGGTGGCAGTACGTATTCTCTCGTTGGCATTTCGCACACCCAGCAGAATGGCAGTGAGAGAAGACTCCATAGACATTTTGCCATAGTCAGAGCCGATCAGTATTGTATTCAGTTTACCTTTGCAGTTGTCTCTCGTTTCCGCTCCCTGGTTCCTGATCTCTAAAATATAATTGATAATGGCAGCCTCTACAGTCTTTACGAGATTGTAGGAATTCAATCTCTGCCTTTCTCCGAGTCCAACTATAATTCCACCCGGAATATTTCCATCGTGATTTAGCAAGATGAGGTTTTCGCCAATCCTACCAGGATAAGTTCCAAGGTCTTTATATTCCTGAAGTCGGTTCTCCAATTGTTGGTTCAGGGCCAACTCTGCGCTCACAATTCCGTCGTTCATAAAATGCCCAACCATGAGCGGATAGCTGGATTGTTTCAGGTGGCCATTCACAACAGACACCCTGATCGGATCGGAAGGATAAATCTCTTCGTCCGCCTCGAAATATTCTATGCCCATCAATTCATCGACCTCATGATAGGCATTTGACCTATCACCTCTGAAGAGGTTCCAAAACCACGAACAGGTTTCTGCAGGTGTTGATCGAATTTGAGAAGTCTGGCCGCTGGCTAAGATATCGATGATACCCGGAAAGAGTTCAGGATCTCTCGGCAGATTGGCATGTTGCGTGCAAGCATAATATCTGTTTTCCTCAGGCAGACCTGGAGGGAAGCCCAGCTTCCAGGTTACGGTGCCATCACCTTCAGCCGTATAATCGAAATACAGCTCTTTTGTGCTGTGCTTATCGATGATCCTATAGCCATCAATCGTGCATTTTGATTTGCCTGCGATGTAATAAATCTTCGATAGATCAATCTTGCTAAACTTTTTCTCGTACTCCCTTTTAAAATTCTCAAATGCATCGAATTGCCTCCCAGCAGGAATCGGGTAAGAGCTAGATTTTAACTTGGACTCTGTGTCTGCATCAAATAGGTCATTGCGCGAATCACCACCATCCATTGGAAGCAATTCATACAAGGCCGGATACTCTTGCACTACTTTTGTAAGATCGTAAGTACATTTATCCTGATCCCATCCTGCAAGCGTCCGCATTGTCAAATCACGACCCGTCATCAAGCTCAAGATCTTATGCGATCCCAACCAGGGGGTTCCAAGCATTAGAAATCTGGAATGTTCCCGATTTATGAACCGCTTCCAAACGGAATCATACTTAAGCATCATACATTGCACCACTCTGCCACCCATCGAATGGGCCACAAGTTTGAGCGGCTGCTCAAACTCCAGGCATTGTTCGATCAGCGTCCTCAAATCTCTTGCTGCTTTAAACAAGCTGCTTCTCCAATCGTAAGGAAAAACTCTGACATCGTAGTTCGCATCTTTTAGCGCCAATGCCAAGTCCCCGTAGTATCGCTTAATGACCGAAGTGCTGCTAACCTCAGTTTCGATATTCAAATACTTGCTAAAGCCGCCCTCGAACAGCTCGGATTGTGAGATCCAAATTCGCTTACCGTCCACATCCAAATGTGAGCCCATCACCCCCGGCAAAAGAATAACGATTGGCTTCTCACCACTTGGCTGTTCAATGTCTAAAGCTCCAGGAAAAAAGAAGTCTACACCTGTAGCAATGGAACCACGATCCGAACTACTTGCCGAGCTAAATCCTTCGGGGACCGAAATTCCATTCCACCTTATTCCGTTCAAAATCGCCTCTAGTGTATTGCTGTTTCTAAAGTATCGGAAGTGGTTCGTCTCAGGAGTGTGTGACAGAAAATAATAGGCAGGTGAAAGAGAGCTAACACCTTTGCGCATACTCGAAGTATTGACAACCAGGTCACTCTGTTGCTGATAGAAGAGATTGGTAAAAATAACCAGCAGCGATCTTGGCACGTTTCTTCCCACCCTGCTATCTCCTTCGATCGTCAACAGCTTTCGATGAACCTTATGCCTATTTGAATTAAGTATCTTGAGAAACTCGGAATTGGGCATCATGCAGGCCAATCCGGCAAGATCTCTCGTATTGGCCCTTGCCGCAATGATTTCCATCACGAAGGTTCGAAGGATATCATAAGCCTGCTGTCCGGGTCCAAAAGCCAGTCCAATGCCCCGAAGCAGCACATTCATAAAATGATCCAGACGCCGATCCAGCAAAACCGTTCCCGCAGCCGGGCAGGCAATACGGATCGCCTTACTCACCCTAATTCTTTTTTGTTTGGCCAGCTCATTGAGCAGCTTCATTTTGGTTGAAAGCCAATTTTCCTCTTTCTTATCGCGCCAGCCCTCATCTTTTGCTTGCCGCTCATCATCCGTCCTGATCTTTGCTATTTCCCGTTCCGAAAATCCACAGACTTCGTTTCTGCAATCGCATCTTGCCAACACATCTGACACAAGTCCACCACGAGAAGTACTTAGGATTTCAATTTCAGTACCTACAGGCAAGCCTTGCAGCACTTCAATCGCATTGTCAATCGGACTCAAAGTCAAGCTCCTATGCTGATATCCAAGTACACGTCCCTCGTAGCGTAGTCGCATCTCGCTCCACAGCTTCTTGTCTGTCTCCTCCAGCATTCTACCAAAAGACCCATTGATCGAAGACATCACACCATGTATTAGTAGCAGGTATTTGTTCGATGTACTTGCGTTCCAATCCACGTCCAGGAGTTCCAGTTCAGGACCCAGGGCGTACAGCCCCAGACTGTGATCGCGCGTCAACCAGTCTTCAAACTTCTTTGCTATCGGCCCAACTGCCACTGTTGCACCTTGCTTTATGACATAACGCTTCACCCACTTGAGATCAACTCCCCCTAGCGCTCTACTGCCGTTTGACCGTAACCTTGTGGGTATGTGAAGCTCATCCGAATTCGAGCGCTTTAGCTCTTCCGGAAAAATCTCCAGCACATCATTAGCCGGACCGATCCATTCCGTCCCATCTGCAAAGGAGAGGCTAATAAGATCCTCTTCAGCGCATTGAAGTGTGGTTTCCCCTGTCTCTGATCTGCTTTGGCTGACCTGTACAAATTCTGCCAGACTAAAGACCCGTTCCAGCCCATTCAGCTCTTCTGACTGATCAACCAAACTACCTTTCACCTTGAGAATTCCCATAATTTCGGCTTTAGATGCAAACAAATACCCAAACATACCAATGCAAAGCAGTCATCCCACAAGCCAGCACCACAACCAACGCATAAGTATATTTATCTTGCTCAATATAGCAAATACAGCCAATTTATATGTAAATAAGACTTAAAAGTTTTATTAGATACCGGCGGGAATCTGCCCTGCAATGGGTATATCGCCAATATTCAATAGGAAATAGCCGCATGTAAGGAATAGCAAAAGTTTCCGGATTTTTTTTATTTGGAGCGCAGCGTTTGTGGCTCGTAGAAACGGCTTGCTCGCTGTCCACTGCAATGAAGCTAACATCCAGCCGCTTCGTGTATCCTGCAGGCTTGTCTCTCCTATCGTCGAGCCAATCCTGCAGGCACACTCAGTCGGCTGGCTGTCAGCTTCATTTCCGTTTCCATCGAGGCTATTTGGAGGTGGGGGTGGGTCGTGGCTTTAGATGGCCAGCCTTAGATATTCTGTTTCTTTAGCACAGCTCATTTCGCAAACCCTGAACGGGTTAAGGATTGATAGTTGTTACTTTCTTTCGGCTTTCACCTTGGTTATGAATTCTTTTGGGCTCATTACAGGGATGGTAGAATTTTTGAAATCTTTTAAGTTCCTTGTTACAATAACCGTGCATTGAGCTTCTAGGGCTGTATAAAACTGAATCCCATCTTCGAAGTCCTTGAAGTGTAAATCGTTTAGCGCCAATTCGATTATTTTATCGTTCAGTTCAACGGATTCTACTAAGACCTTGAATTTTCTGATTATTGATCTTGAATTTTTCTTTTTTAAAAGTTCTTTAAGGATGTAATGTGCGTTCACAATACTCAACGTGGAAACAATCAGTTCAAGATCTCCTATGTCAGCTAGTGAGAATATTTGTTCGCTTGCTGAATAGAATGGTTCCCGTTTAGCTAATAGATCAAGGATGACATTTGTGTCAACTAAAGGTTTGTTCATTTGTGTTTCTTCAAAAGATGCTTAGCACGGTATTGTTTATAATCAAAATCCTCTGGAAGATCAACGACACCAGAAAGACTTTTTACCAGCGGTGTAGTTTTTATCTCATCTTTACTTTTTCTTTCCGTCAAAGAATCAAAGTAGGATTCTATCATCTTTGATAAGCTGGTATTGTTTTCTTTGGCAAATTTCTTTGCTCTCTCAATTATCTCTTGATTCAGACTTAATGTAAGTTTCTTGTCCATACACTCATTTACGTACAAAAATCAACTTTTAATACGTAAATGTCAAGCCTTTTTTTGAAAATTCTGTTGGGCGGGAGTTATCTCAAAAGAATATTGAATGACTCTTGGTATCTTTTAAACAATTGTTGTGCTTTATCCGTGGTGCAGATCGTTTCTTTATCGGTGCCTGGGTTAGAGGATTTAGGGCACACTATTTAGGGGTGGTTGTGGGATATTTTTCCTTCCCATACGGATATCATAGTCCGTACCGCTTCTTTTCTTCTGTGGTGAGGGGTTACCATGTTTGGCCGATGCGACATTCCCCGCTAAGGAAACCTACTACCAACCAAGCGCGCGGCGCGACGGGGACGTCACGCCGGGCAGCGGGGTCGGAGGTGATACGATACAAAGCGGCATTCCGTACTACTCCATGGAAAACAAACGATCAAGGTTGCAAAAAGGTCTTTTGCCAGGCACCTTCCTGCTTTGTAAAGAGGGTACGCTCATGCAGGCGGGTGGCTTTGAATTCCATGAACTCTATTCGGATTGGCTCAATTCGAAAGCCGGACCATTGTTCAGGCCTATTGACATTTTGATCTTGTAGCTCGGCTTTTGCCTTTTCAAATCGGAGATTTAATTGCTGTAGGCTTTCGATATCTTCTCCCTGATTGAAGATGGTGGATACTATTTGGGAATCTTGATTTCGCTGGAAAAAATAGGCATCTGCTGCTTCATTGGAGATCGGCCGGACGATTCCTTGTATCCTCACCTGTCGCTCGGTCTCTGTCCACCAAAAGGTGATGGAGGCCTTCGGGATCGCAGATAGTTCTCTTCCCTTACGGGAATTGAGTGTTCCAGTAATGATGAATGCTTCTTCCTGGGTTTCCTTTAGGGAGACAAACCTGGAGTTTGGGAATCCATCTTGACCGATCGTGGAGAGGCAACAGGCGGAGGGGATTCTAACTTTTGACAGGGACCGCTCTTCCTGGTACCAGGTGTTGAATTGGATGATCGGATTTTCCATTGGTTTAGTTGGGTTTTGGGTTTTGGGGCAAAACCGCAGGGAACAAAAGTAACTCGCCTACTTATAATAAACTACTCGCCGATGGAACTAACGCAGCGCTCGATGGGGTAACTGACGGAATCCGTAATCCGTATCTCGTAGCCCTCTTTACAATGAAGCAACATTCTACCACTGTGGAAACTTACGACCAACCAAGCTATCGGCGCGACGGGGACGTCACGCCGGGCAGCGGGGGTCGATGGAGTGGCTGAATGAGTGGACCTTCCGTAATTTCAAGAACTGGTCCGTTGTCCGCAGTCTGTTGTCCGAAATCAGCAATCAGCAATCAGCAATCCGTAGTACGTATCCGTAGTCCTCCTCACCACGTGCATAAAAGTTTCAAAATAGCCCCGGGTGCAGCGGCTATGAGCTGCCCAGCAGCGCCAGTGACTGCCGCTGCATGCTGGCTCGCCCCAAGGCGAGACGGCAGGCAGCGAGCAGGAACAAGCTGATGGGTAGCGAATAATAGCGGAACACGGGGAGACCGCTAACGCGAAGGAGCCTGATTCGCTCCTAATATTTTTTTTAAATGTAATTTGTTACAAACATTCCAGTTGAATTTCGGGAATCTGATTTAAGGGATAGAGAATCAATAACTGTCCATTTTGACTTGCTGGAAATGATTTATCCATCGTTATTTTTCTCCACCAGCCAACAAGGATGCTGTCAAAAAATGCCTCGTCTAAATCATTTCTAGCGGCGTCAAAATCAGACAGTTATTGAATCCCAATCCCTAAGCATCAACAACCTAATTCAATTTCGATTGCATCCTCGCAGCCCTGGTAGAAAATATGTAACTCGTAAATGCCGTTGGGCAATTGCTTGAAGATGGCTGGGTTGCTGGTGGTTGAGTTTTGGCGAATAAGATTTCCAGCTACATCGTATAGCTTGTGAAAAGCGGGAGCGGCGGTAATGTTCACAGAAATCTCCAGGGTGGATAATCCTTCTTCGCAGTGGCTCTGCTCGTGGGAGGTGTAGACGCAATAGTCGGGATTATCTGGATTGACAAGATTTGGATTGCCATTGCCATTGCCAGGGCATTCCACGATGATCTCCTGCCCTTCTTCACAGTCTGCAGTAAGTGTGTAAGTGCCTTCCGGAACATTTGTGAATATGGCCGGCACTGCATTGGTCGAGTTCTGTGAGTAGAGGCTTCCATCTTCCTTGAACAATTTGAAGAAGACGGTCGCTCCGGGGTTTGAGCTGAATAGCGACAAGTCGGCATTTCCTTGATTGTTGCAGGAAGTGATTTCGTAGTTTTCCAGGGAGCAATCGACTGCTTCGGGAGGACCGCAGGGCTGCACCTGAAAATCAATTTCCAACTCTGAATGGCATTCAGTGCTCAGGCCATCGACCAACAGATTGTAGATTCCGGGTGGCATGAAGTCGATCATCACGGAGGGAGAGACTGTAGCATTGATGTAGATGGTTTGGTCCAGCTCATCCTGAAGGGTGTAGAAGTTGCTGGCGCCACTGCTTGTATTGATGATTTCCACGAAGCCTTCCGGACCGCATTCGAGGTCCGGACTTACATACACTTCGACTGGACAATCTCCCACTGGCTCCTCTACCTCTTCCGTGTCGCAGATTCCATTTTCGTTGCTGTCAATTAGTGTTCCAGCGCAGTCGCAGTTGGTGTTAAATGTATCGCCTGTGGTACAAGCATCACCATCATCGCAAGCAGCGCCTACTAAGCAATCACCATCGGTTTGATCTTCTGCATCACAGATTCCATCGCCATCGGCATCGGCAAAAGTTCCTGCACAAACACAGGCAGCATCAAAGACATCGCCTGTAGTACAAGCATCGCCATCATCGCAAGCAGCGCCTACTAAGCAATCACCATCGGTTTGATCTTCTGCATCGCAAATGCCGTCGCCGTCGGTATCGGCGAAGGTGCCGGCACAGTTGCAATCTGCATCCAGTACATCGGCAATAGTACATGTATCACCATCGTCGCAGGCTTCGCCGGCATTACAATCAGCAGCACCTGCGAACTCCATAGCACCTATATCATAACCTGCATTCTGGAATAAGCTGGTACCATAAAAGTCATTACTTCCACTGTCTTCGATGCCGATTTCATTTTCTAGATCAAGACCGGCATCGATCAATGGAGAACCAGGTTGAAGTTGATAAGCCGTAAGCAAATTCCCCATCTCCGCTGGATCGCCAATAGTGCCTCCACCGCCTGCAGCAGTCAATAAGGAAGATCCATCCGTAGGGTCCGAAAAATTGTTCGCGACGGTGGCAGTAGAACCGTTGACATACTTGATCGCCTCACCGCCATTTGGCTGTACAAAAAGATTGTTGTGAATATTCACATTGACCAGGCCTCCGAGTGCCTGGTTTAGCTCTATGGCAGGCACAGCACTATTGTCATTGTAAACCGTGTTGTTGTAAATGTAGATATTTTCTGTGTTGGTCGTTGCGGCCGTTCCACGCTGTATGTGGATTGATCCTTGCTTACCTGGATCAGCTGGATACTGTCCGTCATTTTCGCTAATGTTGTATCGGAAGGTTACATTTCTGGTAGGAGACTCATTGTATTGAAAGAGTAAGAATCCACCTCCGTAATTGTCATGAGCATAATTGTATTGTACCAATGCACCATCTACTCCCCCATCGATGTCAAATCCATGGCCATCGACAAAACTGGTTTTGTTGTGGTGAGATTCATTGTATTGAAAGACAACATTTTTGCTGTTGCTGGTCCAAATTCCTCCTCCACCACCGCCAACGGTGCCGCCATTATTCCCTCCATTATCATAAGCTTCGCAGTACTCGACCAGCAATCCATCTACCCGGCTCATGTGGATTCCAGAGCCAGTTGGTGCTTCATCCCAACCAGTGTTTGTGTAGCTGGTACAGTTTCGTATTTCAATGTTTTGGTTGTACATGCTGCCGATGCCCGAACTACCGATTCCACGACTACCGATGTCATGGGCGATGCAATTCTGCATTGAGGAATTACGAACCGAAAAATTCTCTCGCCCGTCAAATCTGATCCCGCCCCATTTGAAGTTCCTGGCCTCTACTCTGTTTACAATTATTCCCACACAATGAGCATCCTGCGCCCGAACAATCACGCCACCACCCTGGCAGGTCTCACCTCCACAAGTATTGACTTCGCTACCATCGGTACTAGCGATGTAATTTCCCTCGACTATGATATCCTCCACTGTGATGAAGGAGGCGCTACGAATGAGGATACATTGAAAGGCATCCGATTTGATTACTGCTTTGCCAGCTCCATAGGTATTGAAGACAATTCGGCTAGCCATCATTCCGCTTTGCTCTATAAGTAAGTGACCAATAAAGGTGGCACCACCTTCCAATGAAACGATGTCCCCCGGCTGCAAAGTCAGGCTATTCACCTTGTCGAGACTTTTGAATGGACTCGCAGTTGAAGTACCGGAATTGGCATCATCACCTTGAGGGCTCACGTAATATTGGGTAGCAGAGAGATCTGCCACGCTCAACATAAGCAACAGCAGGACCAGGTAGCTTGAAAGGGTACAGAGAGAATAAAATGGAGTATTTGAGTTTTGGCTTTGACCGCGCATAAAGTTTCGGTTTATGACAATGAAAAAATTATCACAAGCGAAAGTGCAGCAGTCATTAGCGGCACACTAATTCCAGACCAATCCTACTTTATCACAAGGAGAATTGGAAGAGTTTTGGTCGCAGACCTTTGCCTCTCGCTAAACTCGATGGTGGGCAAATTGGAACGAGAGAATAACAATTCGCGCCAAAGATAACAAAAAGTACGCGCACAATGGAGACATGAACATATATGCAAATATAATATTTCACTTCCCAACAGCAATCAGTTGGCCTGAACACAAAGCACTGGCAGAGGCAATTTGATAAAAGTAGACACCTGGTG
>JAHDEE010000163.1:0-2243 GCA_020629005.1 Chitinophagales bacterium | reverse complement strand
GCGAGATCTTCGTCCCCATCGGCATCAAAGTCTGCATGGATCGGGTTTACCCAATGTGTTTGGGGGAAGGGCAAGAACTTAGAATCCTCAAATGTGAAACCCTCTGCTTCATCGTAGAGGTAAGTTCTCAATTCCTTGAGTGAGCCGGCAGTACTAGTTACAAAGATGAGGAAGTCCAGATCACCGTCACCATCTAAATCCATTAGGTCGAAGTTCTCAACGAGTTCAGGTAACTCGCCTAGCAATTGCCACTCAGTATTCAGTCCTCCTTGTTTCAACATTATCTCTGTACCATCAGTGTACTCCGTTTGTTGGGCGACAAAGATGTCGGTAAGGCCGTCGTTGTTTGCATCACGGAAAACCGGGTCTCCTACTGTGAAGAAGAAATAGTCTTGCTGTATTTGGTCGATATCAGGAACAGGGCTGCCATCCGTATAGCTTGCCAATATGAGACTGGCTCCGTTACTTCGGAATACAAATTCAGATTTGGAAAGATCGGTGAAGTGGCCGACGGAAAATTTGTCGATAAACAGATCAAGCAGATCGTTGCCTAAGAGCACTTCGGGTTGATCAAAATTACCTTCGCCTGCATTTCTGATCCAGACGACCAGCTGCTGCTCCGAAGGAGCATATATGATATCTGTCAATCCATCCTTGTCCCAGTCGAAAAGTCGTAGATACATATCTAGTCGCCAATAGTCATCTTCGGCAATCTGCAATTCGATTATTAGCTCAGGCGCGTTCAGGCTCAATGCAACAGGATCCCAGGAGGCACGATAAATTTTACGATCACTAATAAAAACCAGCTCAGGCTCGGCACCTTCTTGCAATACGGCCAATTCAATCTCTTTGGCACTGTCGATATCTTGTGGGCTAAAGTCGGTGGGCGACTGTAGCATTCCATCATCAGCAGTCAAAAACAAAGATAAATTATTGTAAGCTCGAGATGCCAGGAGAATATCCTTCCTGCCATCCTCATTGAAATCGTGCACAATCCAGTCCCGCCATGATCCAGCATAAGGACCTAGCAGATAGACTTCCTCTGGCGCTCCGGTATCTGATCCTGACCAGGTGCTCAAGGCATGTGAAGATGCGGATTGCACTATTAGCTCATTTATTCCATCCTGATCCAGGTCATAAGTTTTCAAAAAGAGTCCCTGCCTGAATTCTAGTAGCTCAGGTTCTGCAAACCCAGCTCCCGCAAGGTTCTGACACCACTGCAATTCCCAGTGAAAGTTGCAAAAGACAAGGTCTTCAAAACCATCATTATCAACATCCGCAACGACCATTTCTGAAACATCATATTGTTCCAGCAGATCAATACGTTGGCTAAATTCACTGTTGCCCAGATTTGCATGATAAGCAAAACGAGGCGTTCCCAGATCATTAAAGTAGCCAGCGATATCTGGTAAGTCATCACCATTCAAATCGCCAAAGTGCAGGAGATTAAATGGAGTTTCGACCAGTCCCTCATGGGAGACGAAACTGCCGCTAAGATTCTCAATCAACAGCGCTGGCCCATAGGCAATATCTAAATCCCCATCATTGTCAAAATCGTCAATAACAAGCGGGTAAGAGAGATTGATTTGATTATGTAAAACTTCGAGTTCCTGAACAGCTCCATCCAAGACCTTTGTGAGGTATAGGTCCACGCCCTTCGTCATAAGCAATTCCTCCTCCCCGTCCTGATCAAAATCTGCGGCAGCACAATAGGTATATTGTCCATCCAGCAATTTAAATTCAAAGGCTCGTTCACCCAGATTCTTGTGGTAAAATGGTTGAGAAAAGACACCCGTAAAAACGTTGCCTACAATATCCTTTTTCCCATCGCCGTCCACATCTACAATCTCGGCCAGCTCATAAGTGTAGGAAGCATCAAAGCGAAACAAATCAAGATTCTCCGGCTCATTAGCCCAATTGATCGATAAGCGGTGCTCCTCAGTGAAAAGCATATCTGGCAGACCATCTCCATCAATATCATCAATATCCCGCAATGCTGGAGTAGTGATCTCGTTCTCATAAACCAATATTGGATCTGCCAACTGGGCAGACAAGTGATGCCCCCAAAGCAGGGCAATCAAGACAATGCTCAATGTTATTATTCTCATGTAGCCACAAATAGAAAAGGTCTGCAATAAAGTAAGCACAATAATAAAACTCAGTCATAAGGTCTCAAGAAATGGATAATAAAGACCTGACAAAACAAAAGAGAATCACTCATTTCTAAAGTCGAACCATATGAC
>JAHDEE010000162.1 GCA_020629005.1 Chitinophagales bacterium | reverse complement strand
CGCCAGTGGCACACTCACTCGCCCGGCTGGCAGCTCCATTTCCATTTCAATCGGGGCTATTTTGCAGCATTAGTCTTTCGTAGTTGGTTTTCCGTAGTTGGTGGAGTCAATAAATAGTTTCGACAAGATGACCGGCCTTGGGGTATTTTAGCAAAATTCTCCAAAGTCTGTGGTTTTTGGTTCTTTTTGGCCAAGCGAAAAGAACGGCTACTTTGATTTATGCAATAGTAGTCAAAAGCCAGCAGCGTCAATGTGAACGGAGAAGCAGGTGAACTGCTCCAACTATCTACGAGCAAAACAGACTACGCATTTCTGAAAGATCATTTTACGGCGGAGCATGTGGTCTTTGTCAATTTCCCCAAAAGCCATTATTTCTGACCTCTTTACACTCAAAGTCCTCTTCTAAAAAATACGAACCGGATTTATTGGGATAAATCTAAAACCTGTTAGCTTTTTGTTTGTAACCAGCTCGATAAACCGGTCTGTACAATGGAAACCATAATGTGGCCCAGTACACCAAAAAAAATCAAGCCCTATGTCTTGATGTAGGGAAAGTCGCTTTGGTTTGACACTAGTACGGTAATCGCCTTTGGCTGCGATAGCACGAATATAAGTGAGATATTCCTGATACGACTTGAATACTAGCGTTTCTTCGTCTACTTGTTTCCCCTTCTTTACGAAACTGGAGTCATCCCATCGAACGATATCCTCACTATGTGTCTCTAAGAACCTTATCCCGATGTACTTAACCAATTCTTGTCCGTCGAAAACATTAAGAGAGCAGGACTCTATTTTTGCTGTGTTCAATTGCTTTAAAATTGGGTTCATTTTCAGCGAGAACACCATGAATTGCGAAAGTTGGATTATTCGCAGGTAATCCGTCAACTTTGTCTTAGGGCTTACTTCCCAATCGGGGAATCTGGTTATTGACAGGCGAGGTTCCAAAAGTGGGATTTTACCATAGGAATAGGGTGCATCAAGATGGTAGTCTTGATTTTTCCGCATGTCTACATCTCCTGCGCCTACAATGCTGCGCTTTGTTTCATGTCGTATCCGGTATATCATGATCAAAAATAGCGTTAATCTTAGCATTAACGGAAAAGGTTAAAATGAACCCTATCGAAGACAGAAAAGCAGAGCTTTTAACTGACATGATTTTGCAGCAAGTGCGGGCGGAGCTGGAAACATAGGCACCTACATTGCAGCACTTGAAACACCCAAGAAAAAGCTAAATGCGATCCTTAAGTTTTTGCCATACATCAGGCCTAAAATGAAGCCTTTCGTCGTACTACCTCTCCGCTACTTTTCAAGCGTAAAATAGAACGTAGTGCCAAAACCCAATTCAGACTCAAACCAAATAGTGCCACCATTGATCTCTACAATCTTGCGGCAGATCGGCAATCCGAAGCCGGTTCCCGGATAGTCGGGATTCACCTTATGGAAAAGCTGAAAGATGTTCTTACCAAGTTCCGGATCAATGCCAATACCATTGTCAATCACCGAAAACACCCATTCGTGATTCTCTTCCTTCACTCCAATGTGAATTTCTGGCTCCCGTTTATCGGAGCGAAACTTAATAGCGTTGGCGATCAGGTTCTGAAATAAAACTCCCAAATGCATTCGGTCACCGGAGATAACTGGTAGATGCTCATCTTGCGTAATCAAGGCGCCTGTACGTTCCAGATTTGCTGCCAGGTTGCTCTTAATGGTCTCTATCAATTGGGCAATATCCACGGGCTGGTATTCCTCCTCTCTCAGTGGGCGAATCTTAAAGTAGGTCTGCAGATCCTCTAACAAATACTCCATCTGTTGTGCACCACCATTTATATAGTTCACATACAGCTGGGCTTGCTCACTGCTACCATTAGATATCTCCTCCTGCAGCATTTTGCCAAATCCTCTTATAGATCTGATGGGAGCTCTTAGGTCTTCGGCAGCTGTCAAGGTAAACTCTTCACATTCCTTTCTATGTCTTTCCAGCTCCCCTTCCCGTTTCTTTAGCAATGCAGTCAACTCCGCTACTTTGCGGGCATGCTCCATTTCCAGGGCAATCTTATCTGCCTCAAAGGAGCTGATACCACTATCTTGCAGTCCCTGTGCAGGTTTATTTCCATTAGCCTCACTATCTGAGCTTTCAGATTCTGAATCCTCTTCCTGATTTTGGTAAGAAGTCAATTGTTCTGAGGAACTGGCAATTTCCGCTTCCAGCAAGCTGATCTTCCGCTGAAGATCAGCCAACATTTCCTCATCTTGCTTTTGTTGGTAGGCCCTTTGTGAAAGCCCATTGAAAAGTTCAATTAGACGGTTATTATCCGGATCTTCCTGCAAAGCCATTTCTTCCTCCGGCTTGGTTTCCAGGTGCTTTTCGATCTCGGATATGATGGACATTTCCGGCCTACCCAGGAAGAATTGAAGCAAGGATGCGATCACAAGCGCTACAAGAATGCTAAGCAAGATAATAAGGCCCCCAAACTTCATGAATTGATCGCCAAGCACCTGTGTTTGACTGCGGTCAGCCCTAATGCAGATAGTTCCAATCTGCTCAATTCGAGACTTGTCAAAAACCTTAAGGTAGAAGTTGATCTTGTCTGCATCGTTTACGAAATCGGCATCTCCGTCCATATACGGCAACACAAAATGGTACTTGTCTAATCCATTGCGGATAAATCTGCCTTTGTCCCGCTTCACCTCATCCTTCACAGCTACCTGCTCGATGGCTGGTAAGCTATTCAGATAATTTAGGGAGATCGGCAAGGTATACTTCTGCTTGTCCGTCAATGCCTTACTACTGTTTTCGGCAATTATCCCAGCAATCTGCTCCAGCGAAGCAAGCTGCTGTCGCTCGAAATAGTTCACAGCCAGATTCAGCAATAGCGCACTACAGAATAGTATGCTAATCACCGCAGTGATTAGCTGTCGCATAATTGGCTTGCGATTGAGGAATATGTCTTTTGCAGAGGGCATGTTTCCATTCCGCCTCATCTCCGGACTTCACACTGACAAAACCGGACGTTGAATCAACGGGGGTACCCGGTTTGCCAAAAGGCCAGAGCAAAGCAGCTCACAATTTCGTTTTGATAATAGCGTAAATTTTCCACGCGCAAAAGTATGCGTCATGAGAAATATCGATTAGTATTTCCGGCTATTCGTGTAATCGAAAGACCAGAAAAAAATCAGTTTTTTTCTTTTTCGCTAGTCTGGCTATCGAACGTACTTCAATATCCAGAACATGGCTATTGCTTAGAGGATGGTGATAATGAATGGGACAATCAGCATAAAATACTGATTGATTGTTTGTTAACGGGGGTGGAACGGACAGGCCTTTTCAACCAATATAGGGCCTATTGTATTGATACGTTTGTTGCTCGTTCTGGTCAGTAATCTAAGCAGAAAATTTGTACTATCAAACAGAGGCGCAAAACGCAAAAAGCGCTGCTTCAAGAAATTGGCAAGTATTTTGCTAATGCAATCGATGTGCAATCCGGCATCAATACCGCAAAGATATTGGAGTGATCACGCCAATTATTATTTGACTATTCTCGAACAACCTTTGTTTTCGACTCATACCATTCCACGAATCGCTTTCCGTATTTTTCTTCGATCTTATTTCGCTTGATCTTCATCGTTGGTGTCAGCAACTCATTTTCGATGGTCCATTCATCCTTTACAATGACCACCTTCGCCATTTGTTCATGATGATCGAGATCAGGATTGATCAAGTTCATGGTTTCTTCCAGACTGGTCTCCTGAGCATCGTGCTCATGTCGTTTACCTTCTTCAGACAAGACCACGAGAGCAATAGGCTGTGGAATGGTTGTTCCCACAATGCAAACCTGCTCTATCATGCTGTTTCTGGACATCGTCAGTTCTATCGGAGCTGGAGCCACATACTTGCCTTTTTCGGTCTTAAACAAGTCTTTAACTCGTCCCGTGATAAAGAGAAATCCGTCTTTATCAATTTCGCCTTTATCACCAGTATGCAAATAGCCGTTCCTGATCGTATCGGCAGTGATTTCTGGTTCACGATAGTAACCAGTCATCAAACACTCATTTTTTACCAGAATTTCTCCCTCATCAGAAATCTTGACGTCTACAAAGGGCATAGCTTGGCCTGCAGAGCCCATTTTGATATTACCGGGCCTGTTGAAATGGGAATAAGCCATATTCTCCGTCATTCCATAGGCTTCGTGAATCTGAATTCCCAATTTCTGATACCACTCCATAGTAGACTTAGGTGTTGGAGCAGCTCCGGTCAGCGCAATTTTGCACTTGTCTAATCCCAGACCAGCAAGTATCTTCTTCTTCACCATCGATCCTACAAATGGAATCATGAATAGACGATTCATCTTTTTCTGAGGCATTTTTGACAGCACAGCTTGCTGAAATTTAGTCCATATGCGTGGCACACCGAGAAAGAGTGTGGGTTTTGCTGCGTTCAAATCATGATTAAAAGTATCAAGTGATTGAGCAAAGAAGGTTTGCCCTCCGGAATACAGTCCACCAAGCTCTACCAGCACCCGCTCTGCTATGTGGGCCAGCGGCAGATACGAAAAGAATCTCGGTTCGTAATCCATATTTAGCTCACCGATGGCATTGGTAGCGGCGTAGCCAAAAGATCCAAATTTGTGCATCACGCCTTTGGGTTTGCCTGTGGTACCGGAAGTATATACAATGGTTGCCAAAGCATCGTCTCCTCTGGTTGGCTGGCCTTCCATCGGTTCGTGTCCTGCTATGATATCATCCCAGTTTTCCATGCCCTTTTGCCCATAAAAGGGAAAAGTAATCATATGTACATCTCCCGGAACTCCGGGTTCCATCTTTTCCCAGCCATCCAGCTTACCGACAAACAGAATCTTTGCACCGGAGTGAGTCATGATTTGCTGTATGGTGGCCGCATTGAGGTTGGGATACAGCGGAATAGATACATGGCCACTCATCATGATTGCCAGATCTGTCATGATCCAGTGAGCACAATTTTTAGATATCACAGCTATGTGACTGCCCGGTTCAAGATCAAGGGATTTGAGATAGGAGGCCATTCTTCTGATCTCGTTGCCTGCCCTTTTCCAGCTGTATCTTTCCACCTTACCGTCATAAGGCTGAATCAAATAATCCTTTTCGGGCCGCTCTGATTCCCATTGATAGAATTTTTCTAGAGGTTCCTTATACTGCGTTGTAGTAGTCATATGAGTGCTTTTGGGATCTTTTCAGGCAATAAAATACGTTAATTTTCCTTTATTTTAGACCACAAAGTGCGGGAAGCTGGTAGTTTCTGGAATGCAGTTTGATCCCAAATGACCCAGCGCTGTTGTCAAATCGAAAAGCAATTTAAACCTCGGCTTGTCAATCAGCTCATATGTTCTCTGATAGACCTTAAAAAACCAATCTTATGCTTCGAAGATATGCATTGATCCTGCTTGCTGCTACTGTCTGCTTCGGCACAATAAGTTGCCGAAAAAGCGGATGCCCGGGAGAGATTCAGGCCGACTTGAATAAGCCGACAAAAAAGAACAAGAAAAGCCAGGGCCTGTTTCCTAAGGAAATGCGTCCTTAGGAATTGGGAATCAATAACTGTCTGATTTTGACGCCGCTAGGAATGATTTAGACGAGGCATTTTTTGACAGCATCCTTGTTGGCTGGTGGAGAAAAATAACGATGGATAAATCATTTAGAGAGTCAAAATGGACAGTTATTGATTCTCTATCCCTTAAAGAGTTTACCACCAAAAGCAGTCTAGATGAAGATTAGGGATTACAAACGTGGTCCGGCATCCGGATATCAATCAACCATGATTGAGCCGGAACTGGTCATTGAGCATAAAGAGTGGACCTGGCAGGGCCCGCGAGGAAAGGATATTTATGCCCAACTCTGGAAACCGAATATCAACCTTACCGCCACAGTCTGTGTACTCCATGGCCTGGGAGAGCATAGCGGCAGATACGAGCATATGGCCCGTTACTTCTGTAAAAAGGGTTACGCAATGCTGGTATTCGATCTGCCCGGACATGGAAAGTCGGAAGGTAAACGAGGCCATATCAACTGCTACGATGATTTACTACTGGAAGTTGAGAAATCTATACAAGAAGCAAGTAAAAGGGTTTTGGGTAAACCCAAGTTCGTTTACGGTCATAGCCTGGGTGGTGGATTAGCACTCAACTTTGCTTTACGAAAAAAGCCTACTGTTGCAGGTATTATTGCCGCATCGCCTTGGCTGGAGTTGGCCAAAAACCCCACCAATTCAATGGACAAAACATTGCGGATTGTGAGCTATTTCTGGCCCAGCTTTCCCAACAAAACCAGAATCAACCCTAGACACCTCTCTCGTGACTCAGAGATGGTCGTAAACTACACAACAGACCCGTTAATCCACGACGATATCAGCGCAAGAACCTACATTCACTGTAAAGATGCCGGAAAATGGGCCCTGGACCACAGCAAGATTCTGGTACCTCACATCCTGCTCATGCATGGTTCTAAGGACGAGATTACTTCTTACGAAGCCAGCAGACGGTTCAGACTGGAATCAAGCAAGGAACTTGTGGATTTTAAGGGTTTCACAGGCCTTTATCACGAGTTGCACAATGAACCCGAACGCGAGCTAATTTTCGATCACGTGATCGAATGGATGAATAAGCGTTTGCGTACCCTAAATCTCATGCACTTTTAGCATAGCATCCGCAATTAGGGAGCGAATACTGCATCCACAGCAGGCTTCAATTCTGCTACTTTTTTGGGCTTAGCCAGAATCTCCATGTCAGGTGAAAGGAAGTAGTAAACCGGAGTCTTATGGACCTTATATAGCCGTGCAGCTTGAGATTTCCAGGATTGCAAGTCGCAGACATTCACCCAATTCATGTTATAATGGTTAATCGCCTGTATCCAGGCATCCCGGTTCTCGTCCATAGACACTGCAATCAAAGTCAGTCCCTTATCCCAATAGCTGTTGTAGAGATTAAACAGTTCCGGAAGCTCCGACTTACAGAAGTGACAATGTGAGGACCAGAAGAACACAATAGTGCCTTTACTGTTGGCCACCGTGCTGGCGATGTCAATCATTTTGGCATTAGAATCTTCAATGACAAAATTTGGAGCCTTGTTTCCCGGATGAAGACTTTCGTATTCTTCAGCTTTTCGTTGATACACATCATCAATACTTAGATCGGAGCAGCTCCCATCAAGCACATAATTTTCCACCATGAACTCAAATAGAAACATGGGGCCGTAAGAATTAAACTGTCCTAGCAGATAATTAAGCACAAACTCCTTTACAGGATCGTTTCCAGACTCTTCAACTATTGCCATTACATAATCCAGAGACTCCATGTACCCCTGCTCTGTTTTTGGTGTACACTGTTCGTCCTTCAGAAATGATCGGATTCGATCACTGAAGATTCTGCTGTTGATTAGCCTTTCATCGTCAAAATTGGTGTAGTCGAAGTAGTGGCTGCGTTTAAATTGCTGTTCAGTTTCCCCACCGGCAATGGCCTGATGGTATATCGCTTCCTGTTTGGAGTGTGCAAACAGCGAAAAAAAGCTATCCGGGTAATTCGTCTTGGCAGACTCCAGAAAACTGTTTCTTGCCTTGATAGTGCTATCCGCTTTCATTTGATAGTTGGATCGCTCTTTGAGGTTTGCGCCTGCCCATTTGTGGTCATAATTACTAAGCAATCGCTTCGCATGCTCATCCACAGCATAGTAATCCGCCAATAGGATATTTTCATTCGAAGCACGTACCAGCATGCTGCTAGCCAGATATTTGTCCTCAAAATGTAACAATACCTCTGACTCCGCAGGGTTGAGAATCAAATCTACTTTGTTCTTCTTGTCTTTATTAAGGCTATAGAATCCCAGCTCATAGCCATTTTTAGGGAAACGGAAATACAGCTTTTCATTGATCTGGGCTGAGTCAACCAGATAAGATTTACTACCCTTGATCTGCTTGAGATAAAGCCACTCTCCTGCCCAACTTCTTTCTGACACAGAGCCATGTACATATTGGGCCTGCACAGAACAGCCAAATGTAGTCAAGCAGATTAGCGATACGACCGCAAAAGCTTGCAGCCTCAAGATATTCCCATACATAAGCAAAATTAAATAGACTGAAAGAAAACCAGGACCTTAGTTCATATTAAGCTTCTGCTTGATCAGGTCAACTTCTGATCTCAATTGTTGACCATCGGCCTTCAACTCCCGATTTTCTACCTGTAGAGATTGATTTTCGGCCTGCAAGATACTAATCAGTTCATGCATTTCCTTAAGCGATTCCACTAGAATTGGCGTCAATTTTGAATAGTCCACAGCCTTATAGCCATCTGCCTTTGTGATCACCAGCTCCGGATAAAGCTTTTCCAGTTCCTGAGCTATGAAGCCAATTTGTGTTTCGTTAGAAAATTTCTTGGCTGGAAACTCCTCTGACTTAAACGTATAAGTGACGCCCCGCATCAGTAGCAACTGACTCAAAGCGCCCTCTAGTGGAGCTATATTTTGCTTGTAGCGCGCATCTGAGCTTAATGCAATACCATTTGAGCAAACGGTACCAGTGACGTCCAGGGCGCATTGCGGATTTGAATTTCCAATACCTACATCACCAAAGTAATAGATCGACTCATCCTGCTCACCAGTCCAGGGGGTATTTCCAGGTGGTCCGAAGGGTCCCGCAGGACCCTGGCAGTCGGCTGCTGTAAAGAGGCCGTCGCCATTAGCATCTTCGCTGGCATCAGGACTGCCATTGCCATTCAAATCCCAGCAAGCCAGGCCAGATTGCCCTATTGGTCCTTCAGGACCCATTTCGCCTGCAGGTCCAAGGGGGCCTTCTATTCCCGGAGGGCCAATTGGTCCACCTGGACCAGGCTCTCCCTGGCAGTCAGCTGCATTCCAAAGTCCATCGCTGTTTATATCTTCAGAAGTATCAGCTATTTGGTCGCCGTTTAGATCCCAGCAGTTGAGTCCGTCTCCAGAGCCTCCGGAACCTGGTGGGCCCTGAGGCCCCTGGCAATCGATCGCATTCCAAACGCCATCTCCGTTTTTGTCTTCTTCAGGTTGTGGGAAGAAATCAGAATTGGAATCCCAGCAATTCAATGGAGGGGAGCTTGGACCGACAGGTCCCTCTGGCCCGGGAGGACCTTCCGGTCCGGCTGGTCCAGCAGGCCCTTCTGGTCCCTCAGATCCAGCTGGACCCGGAACGACACTATCTGCACCAGGAGGCCCTTCGGGGCCCTGGGGCCCGGCCGGTCCAGCTGGGCCAGTCACTCCCTGAGGTCCTTGAGGTCCGGGAATGCCCGGATTTCCCGATTGTGCATAGAGCGCATAAGGAACCGATAGCAGCTGATTTTGACCCAATGACTCGTAATCCGTGCCGCCGTTGGGATCCATTTCAATTTCAATATAGTGCGCACTGAGACCCCAGTTCAAGGTGGAGAAGTTCCCTTGTACGACCTCACCCTGACCAACATTCAAGTTGTACAAACCAGCATTATTAGTGCTGGGATTGTGCCGCTCAATGTAAAGCACTTCTCCATTGGTCGCAATCAGTATCTGTATCCCTATTTCCTGATTGCTGATGGGTGTACCATCATTTGACAGTGCAACTGCCTGATAACTAAATGCCTGCGGAGCTTGTGCAAAGGCATAGGCCATGCAGCAAAACCATAAGAGTATGGTCAGTAAGTGTTTCATGCTAAACGTGTTTTAGAAGAGTGGGAAGACCAGTTGAAGCACTAGTCCAGCTTTTCAACTTTGTGAAGACTAAGCGTATTGCCCTTGTTGTCAGCGATTTTTACCAGATACATGCCTGGAGCCAGATCGGCAACATCTATAACACCGATTTCAGCTCCCGGTTGCAAGCTTGCCCTTTTCACAACTTGCCCATCAAGGTTGAGCACAAGCATCGAGCTAAAGTCCTCCATATGCTGTTCAAATTTCACGTGCAGTTGCTCACTCGTGGGATTTGGGTACAGCAGCAATTGCACTTTAGAAGCTTCCTCAACCGGAGTTACCGTAAAATGACTGTAGTGATACCCATTTTGCACCTGAGCGCTATTGCCGCTCATCTGTCCCACTACCAATTCTCCCAAAATATAAGAGGTCGAAACATTGGGACCTTCCAGATGTGAAGAACTTGCGTTCACAGCTCCTCCTGAGGTATAGGTGTTTGCAGATTGAGCAGTGAGCTCAACATTGAGCAAGCAGCAGCAAATGATGAGAGATATAGAGCAAATGTATCGCATAGTCGATTCTTGTTTCTTGTCAATATAACTAACGTGCAGAGACCAATACCATTGCCAGACGCTACACCTAATCAGGAATTAGGACGAAAGCTGGAGATATTTTGAGAAACTGCTACGGCAAATATAAACGAGAATTAGGACAATCGGGCGTAAGCATTTAGCCAACGCTCCGGAATGTCTCGACGACAGGCTCTTACATAATCGGAATAGGAGCAAGGAATCAGCACAGGACCGCTTGCATGGTCTTCTGGCATCTTCATCCACCAACGATCGCTCATCTTACTTTTGACAAAAATCAATTGGTAGTTTTCTTCCGGGAATTCCACAGTGTACTGAACACAGTTTTCATCGTCAAACTCTGGAAACTCATTTTTACGGCTGTAATAGCCATCAATAAAGTACCAGATCATCTGAGCTATAAGTTTGGCAGTTTGCTCATCACGGTCATACCAGGGATTGTATTGATAGATACCTAGCGAGCTGAGTCTGTCCGCCATTCCCGCATATCGACAGATACTGCATATCTCATCCGACTTGAATCCGTTTGGACTGCCGTTTTCCACTCCAGGTGCATCAGCTTGAGCAATGGCAGAAACGTCAATCGACAGCAGATGCGTGTTTCGCACGATAGGCTCAAATTCTGTCATCTTGTTTCGGAACATGCCTAATCGATGACAATCGAAATTGAGTTTTCGAAGTGTGTCCACCATTGTGGGATCTGTCAAGAATCGTTGATATCCAGCAATGCCGAAATCACTGATGAAATTGGGCTCGTACTCAAGCATACTGTAGAGGAATGAGTCGGAGTTAAGCCCATTCTCCCGGTCGTAGAGATCAATTTGCTCATCGATGATAAGTGCATTGATCATGGCGCCTATCTCATCATAGGCGGTAAATTGTCCATAGGTGAAGTCATGTGTGCCGCCAACAATAATTGGCAGTACCTTGTGCTTTAACAGGTGTTCTACAACAGCCTTGAGTGCCTGCATAGTGTCTTCCTGACTACTGCCTTGTTTAATGTTTCCAAGGTCCGCAACATTCAAGTCGGCATGCCAGTTGTACAATTGGTAAAGTGACTTTCGAACAGCATCAGGAGCAGCTGCACAACCATTATCGCCTGTCGATTCGTGATCGGCCTGCAAACCTATAAAGGCGATATCCGTACTTTTGAGGTCAGGCAAGTCCGATTCATAATAACTCAGATTTTTGCCAAATTGATTGACCGGCATAAGTTTTCGACTAAGTATAGAATCAGGATTTACAGGGGACAGAAAGTCAATTAACATATGGCGTAAAAATTTTCGTAAAGATAATTATTTTACCTCGATAGATTTCAGCAAAATCTCCTAGCACACATTCAAATTTCCTTTACGATGAGGCCGTTTTTCCTGCTTGTTTTCCTGTTCCCCTTGTTGCAGTATTCTGCAGAAGCTCAGTATGTGCGCTGGAATGATATTCCAGTCAAGGAACCAGGGAAGAATTTGCGACTTGCCTTTGCAGGCGGAATCAAGAACCCGCAGTTTTCAACCATGGACCTGAATAAGGACGGTTTGCAGGATCTCTTTGTTTTTGAGCAGAGTGGCGGAATCACCAATGTTTTTATAAACAATGGCAGCACCACCGACTTATGTTATGAGCATGCGCCGGAATACAATTCACAGTTTCCCACACTCAGCAGCTGGGCCTTGCTGCGTGACTACAATGGAGATGGTCAGGAAGATATTTTTCATTATACAGGAGGCTCAGTTGGTGTTTATACTTCTAACTACAATGATGGCCAATGGACCTTCGAGCTCAGTAAAGAAAAGCTGAAATTCCAGGGAATCTCTGGCGAGCTCTCAGTATATGTCTCTGCCATCGATATTCCAGCCATTGTTGATGTGAACAATGATGGAGATATGGATATTCTCACATTCAATTCCAACGGAGGATATCTGGAGTACTTTGAAAATTATTCGCAAGAACTCTACGGACACTCCGACAGTCTCGTTTATGAGCGGCTCAGCCGTTGCTGGGGCGAATTTCTTGAAGATAATACTGGAGCCGACGTGGCGCTTTACGAAAGTTGCACTGGCAGTCAGGTACTGCCAAATCTGGGAATCCGACATGCGGGCAGTTCCATATTAGCCTTTGATCCTGATGAAGATGGAGACCTGGACCTATTGCTGGGCGATGTTTCTCATCCTTCAATTCTCCATCTCGAAAATGGATCTGGTTCCGAATTCGCCCTAATGACAAGCAAGGCTTTGTTTCCCGACACTTCACAAGGCGTCGATATCTATCTTTTTCCTGCCACCTATGAACTTGATACAGACAATGATGGGCAAAAAGACATCCTGGCCAGCTGCAAAGAAGGCGTCTTCGCCTCCAATTTTCAGGATTGTTGGCGTTACAAACGCGAGAACGGCAATTATACCCTCGTAGAAGAGGACTTTCTTGGCGGTGACATGATTGATGTCGGAGAAGCTTCCTACCCCGTTTTCGTCGACTACAACAATGACAATGTGCAAGATCTGATTATAGGCAATTACGGCTATTTTGATCGAAGCGATACATTCTACAACTCTATGTTAGCGCTCTATGAGAATGTCGGTACACAAGAAATGCCATCCTACCAGTTGATCGATCGTGATTTCAGCAGCTTGTCCCAATATGAAATCTTTGGAATATACCCTGCCTTCGAAGACCTCGATGGAGATGGGGATATGGATATGATGGCTGGTAGCAGCAATGGATATCTACATTATTTTGAAAATACCGCAGCAATTGGCGAAGACATGTTGCTGGAGCCAAAGTACCTAAGTTATTATAATGTACCTAATGTCTCCTATTCAGCTCCGGTATTCCATGATATCGATGAAGACGGTAAGCCAGATATGATTATCGGTGAGCGCCAGGGCAGCCTGGTGTTGCTACAAAATAACAGCGATGCCGATACATTGAGTTTCGAATATACCGGCATCCGATGGGGCAAAGTAGATGTTCGCCAAAACGGCTATCCATATGGCTTTGCCGCTCCGGCCATCTTCGAAGAAGATGGCGAAACACAATTGCTCATCAATACTTTTATAGGTAATGTATTTCATTACAAAGACCTGCACCTCGATTCATTCACCCTGGTCACCAGGCACTTTGCAAATATTGCGGAAGGCGGTCAGGGAGGCATAAGTTCCTGCAAAATAGATGAGCAGCACTGGGCCTTTGCAGTTGGGAACAAACGTGGAGGTATAGCCATGTTCAAGCAAGACGACAGTAGCAGTGCAAGCCAGGTGCTTGATACACATCAGCAGACACTGGTGTGCCATCCAAATCCCGCTGGAGATCTACTGCAGGTGCAAATTAAAGAACAGGATCAACTACTCCGCATCTTTGATCTGATGGGCTGTGAATTGCAGTCGCATACACTCAACAAGGAATCCGCTGCCAATTCCACGCTGCAAGTAGACCTTTCAGCCCTGGCAAAAGGAGTGTATATTTTAGAACTTTCGGCGAAGCATAGCAAGCGCAGTACCCGATTCATAAAAATCGGTCCATAGCTTTGCCATCTGCCACACAATTCCTTTTGTCTTACCGCCATCCCGTTCCACGCAGTGACTACAAGTAAATCAGCATCAGCAAGACAATAGAAAATATTAGGAGCGAGGCCTTCTACCCACGTGGAAGCTCCAGTCCCGTGCTCCGTTCCAATTCGGGCTTCTCAGCCTGTTCCTGCTCACTGCACAGCATCTCTCCTATCGTCGAGCTACTGTGCAGCGGCAGTCACCACGGCTGCTCAGCCCTCATTTCCTCTTCGCCCGGGGCTATTTTGCCAGGTTTCTCGGTCGCACAGAGAAAGAGGTGCTTGGTTGATCTATGTTTTCAAGCCCGAGCGAACTGACCATACAGAGC
>JAHDEE010000161.1 GCA_020629005.1 Chitinophagales bacterium | reverse complement strand
CATTCAAACAGGCATCTTGATAGGTCGCTGTCCAGGACTGTGTGTAAGCACAGTCTACGTTGGTAACGCCATTGTCCGTTACAGTTGCTACTGCTGATGGATCACATGCATCACTCACCGTAAAGGTCGGAGGAGTCACGGTTGGGGAACAACCTAAGTCTTCACTTATTGCCGTCGTGTTAATGGCCAATGCCGCATCCGGCTCGGTCCAAGTGTAGGTTATTGTCACAGGCGTTACTGCATTTTGACAAACATCAGTATATGTAGCTGTCCAGGACTGGGTATAAGTGCAATCCACGTTCGTTACTCCATTGTCGGTCACTGTAGCCACTGCAGCCGGATCACATTCATCAGAGACAGTAAAAGTAGGAGCAGTAACCGTTGGAGAACAACCCAAGTCCTCATTGACAGCCGTCGTATTTATTGCTGTGGCACTAGACACAGGATCAACCGTAAACGTAGCAGAGCAAGTTGTCGGTGCTGCGGCTGGGCAATCATCCGTTACCGAAAGCTCAAAATTCAATGAAACACCTGCCGCACAATCATACGGAGGTAAAGCAGGTATTGAACCAAGATTATCGACTGGATTAATTCCTCCTGAGACCGTAAACCCGGCTACCCAAGCTGTATATGCGGTTTCTATTTGAGTCTCGGTAGCGCAAGATGATAGCGAAGGATCCGGCGGACACTCAACGACAATCGGTGTATCGGGTTCAACTGTAACTGTCCAGGTGACCGGTGCACCAGAACAGTTTGCGTCTGTTCCGGGAGTCACTGTATAGGTAACTGTTGTGGGAACACCACTGGTATTGATCAAGGTATCATCAATATCTTCGCCTGGGTTCATAATCAAGCTCTCTGTGTTTCCACTCATTGTACCTGTCGTATCAGACTCGAGCAAGAATATTAGATCCCCAGCACTCAGACTTCCCGTAGGAACATAATTATATGTTTCTCCAGAGCAAATTGTTTCATCCAATGGTTGATCAACTGTAGGCAATGGGTAAACTTCCACTGTAATATTATCAGTATCAGTACACTGGTTTTCATCAGTCACTGTGTAGCTCAAATTGTAATTACCTGGACTTGGCGCAGTAAAGACAGGATCAAGGACGTTAGTTGCAGATAACAATCCTGCATCTGCACCACCCCAAGAATGGGTAAGACTACTACCACTTCCTGGAGATACACCACCGTTCATTTGCAAAGGCTGATTCGCGCAAACTATTGCTGGAGATGGACTTATACTCGCAGTAGGACTCTCATAAACAGTAATCGTAACAACATTACTGGTATCGGCATCACATGTACCTGAAGATACAATTCTAATAAAATCATATGTTCCTGAAGAAAGACTTGCTGGATTGTAGCTCTGTCCGGTTCCACCTGTGCTGGCATAGCCAGATCCCGAATCCATATGCCAGTCATAAACATAATTTGTCGGGCTTATAACACATTCCGGAGCTCCGTTTGCTACACCACCAGTCGGCAAAGAGCCAGAAATATCTGCTGGATCTCCATTGTCACAAAATTCAGTAACTGCAGGTGGATTAATCACATTATTACTGATTGGAGGTTCAATAGTTACATATTCATACACAGGTATAGACCAACCGCAGCATGCATCTTTTACGCGCAATCTAATTTGATAGCAAATCGGGTCAGTTGTTGAGTTTGGCAATGTGACAAGCCCCGGATCTTCCACATCAAAAGTCTCAATCGGTGCAGGAACATTAACTCCTGTAACCGCCATTTCCTGTATTGTCCACTCTATTTCCAGAATTCCACTTGGCTCATTAAGTGTGGACTGAAGATCAATCTCCTCACCAGCACATACTGGCGAATCGAATGGTTCGATCACAGGCAAGATTCGGTCAGTTTGTACATTGATAATGCAAGCGAATGTGTTTCCGCCTGCTTCAACATCGCGCGGACCTAAGGTGGGATAGAAAACCTCAACTATAAAATTCGGATTTGCAAAGCTAGTAGTAGTTTCTGTGATGTTATTTACGAATTCTCCTCCGGCACCAAATGAGGTCCACGCAGGAGTAGTTGTTTCGAGTTCAATTGCGGAATTCGTACAGCCAATGATAGTTGGAGTTGAGATATCTCCTGTTACGGTGTAATCATTTGTTGTGACAGAGGAGCCATTAACAGAACGCATGTCATCACTATAACCTGTTGCTCCCGGACGACCGTGTCCTCCTCGACCACCATTTCCGCCGCGGCCACCCTGGCCACCAGCTCCAACTTCGCAATTGCCACATACTCTACTTCCACTGGTACAACCACCCGAGCCTGTGCAAGTGTTATTTCCACCTCCACCATTTCCAGGATTCCCGCCAGCTCCACCGTTACCTCCTAGCCCTCTGGCACCACCATTTCCCGCAGTACCTGAATTAAGGGTCAAGTTGCTAACGGTTCCTGCGCTACTATAATTATACATGGCAAAGGAGCTTCCTCCTCCATATCCCCCGGTTCCGGCAACGCCACCACAGCCGCCGCCGCCGCCGCCGCCGCCGCCGCTTCCCTGACCGTTGTTGCACCAGGTACCAGCTTGTCGACCGCCGCCGCCGCCGCCTTCTCCGCCGCCGCCGCCACCGCCATCGGCACCCGCTGGAGACTGGCCATTTGGCAACCAGTACAGACTAAATGTTGTTGATGTTGCAGCAGGAGTATTTGGCTGATCAGCCCCAGCGGCCCCATTAGAGGCGTTTTCCCCTTTTCGTCCATCCCGGTTACAGCTTGTTCCACAACCACCATTGGCACCTCTGACCCCGTTGTCATTTCCACCTAGTGCTCCACCTCCACCTGCTTGACCGTTGGCTCCGTCTGCATTGTTATTTCCTCCATCTGAAGAACCTTTTCCTCCGTTTCCTCCAGCGCCTCCTCTTCTCGTTCCGGAGCACTGAGCGGCACCGGCAGGTCCTGCAGTTCCACCACTACCATTGTTATCACAATGTCCGGTTCCACCTCCGGCGCCTGCATTTCCATTCGCTCCCGCTGCACCATTGGCACCATTGATACCGTTTGTTGCGTTTCCTGTATTCATTTCGCTGCGCTTAATTACCCAGCCAGTGCTATTTCTAAAATAAAATCCATATATGGACCTTCCTCGATTCCCAGTAGTACCTGAAATTGTACCAGAAGCGCCACCATTCTTCACATTAAATATCATATCATATATCTCGAAGCCTGTGACGCCAATGGCTTCCACACCTGTATAGACACCTACCTGGGTTCCACCCGAACCATTATAACTGACGGTTTGCAGAGGAGGATTAATGTTGACAATTGTATTAAGTGCCGTATTCTTTGTCCAAGTGCTTCCTGCAACATCATAATCTCCATCAAGCACCAAACCGCTAAAAATTTGCAAAGGACTACTCTCGGAATAGGTACCGGCAGCGATTTTCACATGCGTTCTTAATCCTGCAGAAGAATTCGCAATCGCAATAGCCTGGCTTATCGTTTGTACAGGCGCATCTGGTCCTCCCGGATTTGAATTGCTACCACTCGGCGCTACATATACTACTCCGCAATAGTCTTGTGTAACATCTACGACACAGGTCGCTGTTGCATCCGCACTGCCACAGAGATCCTGAATAATCAAGGTTACAGTATATGAACCGTTTGCTTCTGGGAAAGTGATATCTGTCGATGCGGAACCTGGACTTGCAATTGAAACTCCTCCTGATGGGCTGACCGTCCATTGATAGCCCGAAGGATTTGCTACTGCTCCAATTTCCGGCGGTAAAAGTGCATTGAATTCATATGGGATACCCCCTACAGCCGTGGAACCACATGCAATACTGGTTATCGGCGGTGCAGCAGGGAAACAAGTTACCCGGTAACAATCTGAATACGATACATTTAACCTCGGCCCATCTGGCGTGGTGCTCCCAGAGCCGGATCTGTTCATCATCTTTAGCCTGTATATTTTGGTTCCCCCACTTCCACTATTGCAATCAATTGTCAAATCTTCACAAACTTCACCTGGGATATCAGTCCACTCCGCATCAGCCGGACAGGTTGGACCTGCAGGTCCGGTTACATCAGTACACTGCCACTGGAAGTAGGTTGAGTTGGTGGTTTCCAGATCAATCGTTGTACTCTGCCCCGAGCAGATGACACGGTCATGGTTAGCATCATATGTTTGCACTGCCGGTGTGCCGATCGTCCATCTGTATCTGATCCAGATCGTCCAGTTGTCATAGGTTGATGCATTGTTGCGCATTGGTAGGTCGAGGAAATTGTAAGTATTGGGTGGGCTGTCCCGCCAATTTATCAGGCCAGTTAAGGTGGTGTTGAAATGAGCGTCATCATCCGTGATGCCAAGAAAGCAATTGTCCTCGAAAGCGCAATCGTCACCACAACCGTCCTCCTCCCATAATTCCACCTCCAGTTCAAAGGCTTCAAAATCGGTGTCGGCTGTTGTATAGTTGACTGAGAGCATCGACTCCATCGGGCTCGGATTCTGCGTATACCAGGCCGGTCCATCTATGGCTCCATCCGTGTTGCAAATGGGTGCTCCAGCAAAACCACTGAGATTGTCCCTTGCTCTGAATAAGATTCTCAAGTCCTCATCATCCGCCAAACCAAATGTACAGGTCAAAGGCGCATAATCATAGTCGCTGTCTGACCAGATTCCAAACAGCTCAACGTCGAGGTTAACGGGTCCATCGTCATATTTTGGAGCAGGGCATAAAGGTGGTAAAGGATCAACCCAATCCCACTGAAATGCGAACATCATTCCGTAACGGTTACTATCAAGACCAAAGAAGCCAGAGTTAATGATATCAGTTTGAACATATCTCACCTCACCAGCTGGTGCACCTCTAAAGGGGTTAACCGCAACACCCTGAGTGTAACCTACGTAATCATCATCCCCCAAGACTCCACAACAAAAACTGTCTTCATAGTTCCAGCTCGTGCTCGGACTATCACAGGGCCAAGGACAATTTGTATCATCGTCCTCAAACATCTCTTCTACTGCCCAGTTGAAGCTTGTTGGCACGTCCGTGCCAGCATAGGTGAGATCCAATAGCTTGATTCCATTGCCATCAACAGTCATTGGCCAGGTACCTGTACCGGCAGGGAGCTGCTGTGCAAGAAACTGACTCTGTTGCCACCATCTATTTTCCTGCCCCTCTACACGAACGTTTACACCGTTCGAAGACCAACCTACACCTGTTACGTCCGATTCTGGACGCACCTTAATGCCTTTATATACATATTCTTGCTGACCAATCTCGCTACAATTGGCATTGGTCCAAACTTTGTGCAACCAAACCTGCAACCGAATTCTACCATCGTTATATTCAGTTTGTGCGTTCAGTTTTGAACTTACACTGGAAGCAACGAGAATCAGCAAAGCGGAAACAGTAAAAATGCAAAGTCTTTTATATAAGTTACTCATCGCATTGTTGTTTTTAACCGAAGGAAAGACAGTTTAAAAGAAGGGCAAGAGAGTCGAGAAATCGATGTTAGCTGTCGAAGTTCATGATCAGGTAAGTGTCTTCGTACTCAACCAGAGAAATCCTAAGTGTTTCGACACTACCATCGCAAGTATGAAGATTTATGAAGGAGATAATTACCTTCATCGCTTCCGAATCGCCAAAGCGCTGCCTATGTCCCAGATATTCTACTCGATCGACTTGTCCGCGAAGATTCTGGACATGATCGTACACTGGTTGAGAGACGCTCATGAAGAATGGCACCGCCTCTTCTGTAATGCTGGGATAATCCTCGCTCATCAAGTGCTTGATGTACTTGGTGCATACGTCTTCATTGCTCAAAAAATATTCACCGATCTGTACAGATTGCTTAGGATCTAAGAGATGAGTTTCGAGATCGCTGACCAATTGGTCGAGAGCTGCTATCTTGACCTTGAAGGGTGCAGGATTAGGATTCTGATACGTGACCACACGCTGTGCGAGCAAGTCGGAGGAACTCAGTAAGACTAGAAAAAAACATGCAAGAGCACAGGTGAAGAGAGGCCTTGAAAGTCGCATTGTTAGATCGTTTTAGTAAAATTGTAGAATAGTGTTTCCCTATAAGATTTGACCTTCCTTAATATAGTGAATTGAAGCAACTAACAATCTACAAGAGCAGGCGAAATATGTCTAGGACTTAGATAAAACCACAGTATGTGGCCTTAGTGACTTCTAGTTTACCATAACACTGAAATGCTGCCGCTCAGTCCTGCTGGGAACTGGGGTTATCGCTGGCGCATAATCGCTGATGGCGAAATTTCGCAAACATCTATTTCATTTGACTTGCTGAAAAATTCGACAGCATTTCGGCCTTCTCAGACTGAAACAATAGCAATTCAGAAGTGCCGTTTCGCAGGTAATGGATTAAGCTGCGCGATGGAGCGCAGGTGCAAAATAGCCCCGGGCGAAGCGGTATGCAGTGGCCAGGAAGCGTGGCGAATGACTGCCCAGAATGGCTCGACTTTAGGAGAGACATACTGGGCAGATCATGAGCAGCTAACTGGCTGCTGCATAGGAGCGGAGCACGGGACTGCAGCTACTACGGCCCCATTCGAGTCGCTCCAAATAATTAAAAATCCAAGCGCAAACATAGTGGTAGATCAGGCCAAACTCTAGATTTCACCTTGTCCGGGAACTAAATCTCGGCAATAGCAGTTTAATATCAAAACGATATCACTTTAGTATTACCATAAACAGCTAATAATCATGGAAAAAAATAGAAAATCGATCTCAGGGTACTTAATGCTTCCTGTTTTATTTGTCGTAATCGGCATAATCATATACGGAATTGCTGGACTGCAAAATGAGTTATTTGCGCTGCTAATTCCGGTGGTTCTGTTCATTGCAAAAGGCTTCTATTTGGTGCATCCTAATGAATCAAAAGTGATGGAGTTGTTTGGAAAATATGCCGGAACGGTAAAAGAGAATGGCTTCTTTTGGGACAATCCTTTCTTCGTGCGGAAACGAATTTCGCTGCGAGCGCGTAATTTTGATAGCGAAAGATTGAAAGTAAATGATCAGCTGGGCAACCCGATAATGATCAGTGTTATTCTTGTATGGAAAGTTTTGGACACCTATCGAGCGGCATATGAAGTGGACGATTATCAGAGTTTTGTTCGCGTGCAAACGGATGCAGCGGTTCGAAAATTAGCGGGAATGTATCCTTATGATGACTTCGATGAGGATGGAACAACCGGCAATCAGATTACGCTAAGATCCGGGATGGATGCCGTAAATGAGGCGATGGAAAAGGAAGTAGCTGATCGTCTTTCGATTGCTGGAATCGAGGTTTTGGAAGCCAGAATAGGTTATCTGGCCTATGCGCAGGAAATCGCCAATGCAATGCTCAAGAGGCAGCAGGCAACCGCAGTAGTAGCGGCCAGAGCAAAGATTGTTGAAGGCGCTGTGGGGATGGTTGAAATGGCTCTTTCGGAGTTGAGCACTAAGGGTATTGTTGATCTGGATGAAGAGAAAAAAGCCTCGATGGTCACCAATTTAATGGTAGTGTTATGCTCGGAAAAAGAAACGACTCCTGTAGTGAATGCAGGCACGCTAAATCACTAATTAGATGGCGAGGAAAAAACCATTTGCCCTCCGTCTGAATCCCGAGGTGCTACAGGCGATCCAGAAATGGGCAGAGGACGAGTTTCGCAGTACCAATGGGCAGATTGAATGGATGCTTCAGCGGATGCTTCAGAAGGAGGGCAGGCTGAAGAAGCCTACAACCAAGGGTGGCGCAGACGATAAGGACCGCAAAAACAAGCGGTCGTAGTCGCGTGAAAGACCTCAGTTGTGGGCAGTAGGCTGACTCAAAGCCACTATTTGCGAAATTACGCATCTTTAAGGTAGAAGAATCTCTCTTTTTTGCTAATTGAGCTGCGTCCTATGCCAAGTAGATTGTTTACAGTACTCTTTATTGCACTATTGCTCTTTCCCTGGTATTTGCAGGCTCAGGATGATCCTAATCCGGCCCCTAACCTTCAGAGTATTGCCTCGGGCGCTTATATCATTCCAATGGATTTTGATAAGCAGTCTACGGCCTATAGTGATCCTGATGAGGGTGTCGATTTTATTGGTTTCAATATGCGAGCTTACGGGCTTGTATATCGGATACTGGCTGCTGGTTATGAAGTGAAATGGGTCATCCGCGCGGGCAAAAACCGGGGAGATGCCGACTTCAGTGCCAATGTGGAGATGATACATCCAACAGAAGCCCTTCCTTCTACCGAAGACTTCCATACCAGTGTTTTCCTGGTTGATGCGCAGGAATTATTGAGCGTAAATGAATGTACTGGAGCTACAGAGGCACCGCTGGACGACCTAATCACCGAATTTGAAAATGATGTGGTGGTCTATCGGCTGCTGGAGGAGAAGGAATTGGATGTGCGCTATGAACTTAGCTCGCCTCCTCGTTTGGCTGTGTTGACTGATGGAATCACCTTGGGGGGACCACATATTGACCTTTATGAGTGGGCCGATATGCCATTTTCCCTGTTGAGTAGTGAGGCATTTTTTGAGGATTACAGCTGCTATACCTTCATCTCTCAACCTCACATAAGTTTTCTAACCAATAATTATGTCCCCAGTCTGATTGATTATCTCACGACTGGCGGAAATTTTTTGGCTCATTGCATTTCCATTCCTTCCTTTGAAAATCAGGGCTTCTTTCTAACCACAAATGGAATTGATGGTGATACCGGTGATGACAATGTGAATTTCAGCTATCAGTACTTCAATTCCGATATGCCAATTATGCAGTTTGAAGGGGAGGTGCTGGAAGGACTTGAAGGTGCATTGAATAGCTTTGAGTTGGATGGGGGCGACTGGTTGCCTACTACCTATCAGGGCATTCTGAATCAGTGGGATGAAACGATCTTGTGTGCCCGAGACTGGAATGGCGCTCCCGCTGGGGGTAATGTCATATATATGAGTGGTCATGGAATCTCCAGCAATGATTTTCCGCATTATTATGATGAAATTGGAAATAATCCTCCCGAAACTTCCTTTACACAAGTCTGGAACCTTAAGCGCGCTTTTTTGAATGCTGCTTTCATACCTGGAGGCATCGGTTATGCTTGTGCGGGCGCGGATGTATGCATTTGCGAAGGAGAATCAGTGACGCTTGGTTGTGAAAATCTAAGCACAGAAACGGAATATGAGTGGACTCCGGACGACTTTCTGAGCTGCACTGATTGTCCCAATCCGCTTGCCAGCCCACCGGAAACGCTGACCTACACAATGACTTCCAGCACAGGTTGTGTCGCAGACCAAATCACTGTTGTGGTCGATGGAAATGTTTCTGTTGACTTGCAGGGGGAATTTTCCCTGGCCTGCAGTGGAGCTGGGACCGTGGATTTGCCGATCAGTATTACAGGGAATCTGCCCGTGAGTTTTGATATTTTGCTTGATGGAGTGTATTTGGAAAACGTAGTGGCTACAGAAGCTGAGATCCTTTTCGAAGCTAGTATAGCAGGTACCTACACCATCGATAATGTACAAGCAGAGGAATGCAGCAATAGCCCAACAGGAAGTGCAATATTGGCTGATGCCCCAGTCTTTGCCGTCGAACTGGGTGCTGATGAAGTACTTTGTGAGGGAACTACTACCAATCTCACCATTCTAAACATCGATGCAAATGCCACCTACGAATGGTCAACTGGCCAGGGGGGCACTTCCATCGAGGTAGATACTGAGGGTATCTATTGGGTTGACGCAAGCCTTGGTGATTGTGTTGATCGTGATTCTATCAATATCAGCGTTTTGAATCCTGCGAGCGATTTTGCTTTGCCGGAACAAAGTACTCTTTGTGAATTCGAATCTGTGATACTCAGTGTGCCAGCTCAACCTGGTCATGTGTATGATTGGTCGACAGGAGAAAGCGGAAACCAAATTTTGGTGGATAGTCCTGGGATCTATTGGGTAGATGCAAACTGGCAAGGCTGCATCTGGCGGGATAGTACGGAGGTTGTTGTGCAGGCACTATTGCCACCACTCGATCTCGGGGAAGATGTGACTGATTGCGCAAGGCAGACTATCGAGCTGGATGCTTCTACTCAAGGTGCCTTCACTTATCTCTGGCAGGATGGTAGCACCGGCTCGGGCTATACCGTGAGGGACTTTGGTAGCTATGCTGTGACTGTGTCTGACAATTGTTCGCAACGTGTTGACCAGTTCAATTTTATTCAGGAAACGGCTGAGCAATCCTCGGCAGTACTTGTGCCGAATGCCTTTAGTCCGGATGGCAATGGTGTGAATGACCTATTCTCGGCCAGGATTGCCCCTGGTTTCGAGGTACGGAACTTTGAATTCCTTGTCTTTGACCGCTGGGGCAAGAAGCTCTTTGAAACGACTGAGGATCAACGCGGCTGGGATGGCACGCTACAAGGAGAAAAATTGGAAATGGGCGTATATGTGTGGTATTGTCGCTGTGAGATCAGCTTTTGTGAGGAATGGACCTCATTGTTCCTCAAGGGCAACACCACCCTGATCAGATAACAGATTAGCATCAATTGGATGATTGTCCATCCCACCTGAAATGTGTGGATGAGCAGCTTGCCCATTCAGCCAGCTGGTCGCGCTGTAATAGTATGCGATCTGCAGATTATTTCCGCTGTAAAACAGATCGGCTGGCAAATGATTGGATTCCTTTGAAGGGTCATCAACCACCGCATCAAACTGCAGAAAAGCGAAAATATCGCTCAGAACTATGTGCATGCGCTTCTTGGTCATGTTACCAAAGCTTCGCTCTACCGGCTCCCATATCTGCTCCCATATCTCAAATCGCATCGTTTCATTACCGCGCTTACTATACAGGTCTATGGTTCTGCTGAAGTCCTTCAACAAAGTTTCAAATTCCTCTGGAAGTGCCACTTTTTCCAACATGCTTTGGCTAGAGGTGATGCCCAGTATATAAATTGATTTGTGCTGCGACCAAAACTTCAGAAAAGCTTCGTTCTCTGTTAAACGGGATTGAATCTCATCAAAGGCGGCAAGATTATGTTTGAATTTGATCTCGAAATAATCCGGATATCTTGAGGCAAACTTCGAGAGCAAAGTCTGGTATTGGGCACGTTGCAGCAGATACTTCTGATTAAAGTTTATCTCCTCATCACCCGCTCTGCGCTTTTGAACCGGCGAGTACACCTGTCTGCACAAAATCCCTAATCGAGCGCGCAGCTCTCGTTCCTTACCAGTAAGCGCCCGGTCTATATTTGTCTCCTTTGTGCGAACGTCGCGTAGCTGCGAGTTGAGCAAATAGTTATTGCTCATCAGCTCTGATTGCATATGTATGCGTTTCAGGAAAGTCTGATCACCGGTGATCTCCAGCATTCTTTGCGATACATCGATGCCTTCCCGCAACAGAGCATCAGATTCCTCCAAAAGAAACTTATCACCCTCAAGTTTAAAGCTCAATTGCAGCAGTTTGATTAACTCACCTACTACCGCATAGGTCTCGTAAGAAGCAAGCAGATATTTTGGCACATCCGGCACCTGCCGGTATCGACTAATAAAAGAGCGTGCCTTACTGCCAAGCAACATTAACAAACGAGGACCAAAGATATGAATCCAGGAATAATCACTGCCCTCGTAGAACAAACTAATGACCGGATTTTTATATTTATCTTCTTTGTCTTCAGGACAAATGTACCGCAGTGATTTCTGGTACTCCCAAATCGCCTTATCGTAAAGTCCCTGAGCACTGTAGTGATTACCAAAATACCAGCGAATTTCCATCACCTTCTCCCGGTCTTCACCGTCCTTGTCTACAGCTACGCTTATGGCCTTTTTATGCAATTTATAGGCATTTGGAAATTGCCCCTTTTTATCATAGCAGTAAGCAAGACACTGATATATCGAAGCAGTTGAAGTATGATCCTCTCCCACTTTTGCAATCACAAACTGCAATGCAGCAGTCGACATTTCTATGGCCTCGTCTACCCTGCCAATATGAGCTTTACACCAGGCGATACTGGCCTCCAGACTCACCACCTCTATACTATCCCGTCCGCTTTGCAGCAATCTCTGACGATGCGCAATCTCGTAATGCTCCAGAGCCCGCTCGTACTCCTCCAGCTTTTGATACGCAAATGCCACATTAGAGCAAGGCAAACTAATATCAGGATCATCCCATCCCAAAACCTCCGACTTCAACTCCAATTCTTTCATGAAGTAGCTTAAAGCCTTTCGGTAATCATACAAATTTTGCGCATATAAATAACCCAAATCCCCATACACCTCACTCAGATGCAATTGACTGGATTGCTGCTCAGCAGCTCCACTACTATGCTCCAGCGCCTTCTTGTAAGACAGAAATGCCTCCTCCAACTCACCGGTAAAACAAAGGTAGCGACCTCTCCTGCAATAGGTGATGGTAAGCTCCGGCGCGCAATCACCCAATTCCCGATGACCAATCTCCATCGTCTCCTCCAACAAGGGGACAAACTTGGTCAGCTGAGAAGTCAACTGATAAGCAGTCAATAACTCATTAGAACAAGAAATAAATTCAGGCCAGTTCTTCTCCATCAGAAACATTTCCCTGGCCTTGCGCATGTAGCTCAGCGCCTGCCAGAAATGCCCCTGATTGGTAAACATGTCCAGACTAGTATTGAATAGATGATCTCCCAGGGAGAGTTGTCGAAACTTCTTCACAAAAAAGTCGTTCTAGTGTATTTGCAGCAAATTGGGATTCAGACTGGTGTAAGGTGCTGAATTGATTTGGAATTGAAGCCGCTTTCGAACTGAAACAAATTTATCGAAATGAGGCATCAAATCAAAGGGAATACCAATTTACTCTCAGATAAGCTTAAGAATCAATGGAGACTAAGCTTTGTTAGCAATATACGCCATGCAAAGATCGATTGTCGCCTCAATTCCCTTCTCATGTGTGCGCTCCATACCGTGAGATGCCGCCACACCAGGACCAATCAGCGCAACTCTAAACTCATTTCCCGCGCGCAATGCCGCAGAGCCATCAGAGCTATAATAGGGATAAACATCCAGTTTATAGTCAATTTTCTTCTTTTCAGCCAGAGTAACCAGCCGCTTCCGAAAAGCATAATCATAGGGTCCGGACGAGTCCTTAGCACAAATGGAACAATGCGTTTCCCTACCTGCACACTGATCCCCAATCACCCCCATGTCAATCACCAACAACTCCTCAATCGAATCAGAATAACCACAAGTCCCCCCATGCCCCACTTCCTCAAAATTTGAAAAGAACAATTCCACAGCAGCCTTCTTTCGAGCCTTCTTAAGCCTCCGTGCAATCTCAAACAAAACATAGCAACCAGCCTTATTGTCCATAAAGCGAGACTTGATAAAACCACTCTTCAAATGCTGATATCGTGTATCAAAACAAACTATATCCCCAACGCGTATGCCCAAATTCGTCACATCCTCCTCTGAGCTAACTAGTTCATCAAGTCGAACATGCATATTCTCAATCGTCCGCCCCTCTTTATCCACTTTCAGGTTGGCATGAGTCGAAGGGTTGTTCAATAACAATGTACCCGTCAACACCTGATCATCAAGCGTATAAATCCGACAATATTCCGAATCATAACTACTCAGCAAAGGCCCACCAAGCTTCGAAATACTCAAAGTGCCATTCCCATTTATTCCACGAACGATCGCACCCAGCGTATCCACATGCGCAGCAATAGCCAACTTAGGCTTTTTCCCAAGACCGCAACGAACGGCCCCCTTATTGGTTCGCTCAGGCTTCCAACCCATCTTCTTCAATAAATCAAAACAATACTGGCTGGCCTCCTCTGTAAAACCCGAAGGAGAATCAATAGCCACCAAATCCCGCAAACTGTCATAATTGGCCATACAAAAATTTTGTAAATTTACTCAATCTTAAGCAAGCATTGCACACCAAAACCGTGCTAAGAATCTTTAGCAAAGCAAGCCCGCTTTTAAACGTACATTAGGCGCTATAAACCAGAATCTCTTCGGAAGATTAGGGCGCATTTTCGGAGCACTGCTCTTTCAATAATAATGTTCAGGAGCGAAACAATATCCCTTCGCGCAACCGGCTTGCGGGCTGTCCGTTGCAATGGAGGCACTGTGCAAGGGCTTCGTGTATCCGGTACTGCTGTCTCTCCGGCAAGCTCCGAGCCAGCATTACCGGCACACTCAGTCCCTTGCCCAGCACCTCCAT
>JAHDEE010000160.1 GCA_020629005.1 Chitinophagales bacterium | reverse complement strand
ATCCAACACCTCTACCCTAAGTTCGTTCCAAAGCTCCCTGGCGATTTCTTTGTGGCTTGCAAGACAATGCTTTGAGAACTTGGGCATAGTAAAGTAAGTGTGCATCAAGCCAGGATAGAAACTGAGTTTCACCCTGTTGCCTGCTTCACGTAGCCGATACGCATATGCAGCACCTTCATCCAGCAAAGGATCAAACTCTGCCACCTGGATTAGGGCAGGAGGCATGTTCGACAGGTCATCTGCCAGGAGTGGAGACATATAGGCCTCATATTTCTGCTCTTCATTAGCCACATAATGATCCACAAACCATCTAATGATTTCTTCAGTCAACAAGTAGCCTTTGCCATTCTGCTTTATGGAAGCGTGCTGCAGGAACGCGTCGGTACAGGGATAGACTAGCACCTGATATCGAATCTTTGGCCCGGATAAGTCTCTGGCTCTCAGTGCGGTAACTGTAGCCAGATTGCCTCCCGCACTATCTCCCATGACAACCAATCTATCCGGATCGCCTCCAAATTCTCCGCAATTCTCTGAGACCCAACAGGTCGCGTTGTAGCAATCGTCTGGGGCAGCAGGATATTTGTGCTCAGGGGCTAGTCGATAGTCTACAGAGACCACAATAGCTTGATTATCTCGGCAAATTCGGCGGCAGATATTGTCGTAGGTTTCTACACTTCCAATCACAAAGCCCCCTCCATGAAAAAAGGTAATGACCGGCAGCCCATCTTCGGGACCAGGCGAATAGATCCGCACCGGAATGTGCCCATGATCGGCCGGTACTGCTTGATCTCTTACAGAATGTATCGGAATACAGGGATCATCTAGCAGATTAGCGGTATTTTTTGATTGTGCGGTAAACTTACGAAAAGCGCGTGGACTCAAACGCGAAATGTCCAGCTGCTGAAAGGTATTATGGAACTTCAAGAGAAGCTTAAGCTTGAGAGGAATACTCATGTGGCTTTTTTTTCATGATCATTGTCAAAGTAAACTACGGAAATTGCAGCATTGAGACAAATATTAAGCTATTCTGCTAAGGCTTTGAGCCACACCAGCACCATTTCCTTATCTGCCATGTGGAGTCCTGGATTGTTGTTTGGTATTCTTGGTTCAGCCGCAATAGCCCGGGCACGACCAGCCGGCAGTTTTTAGCGATTTCAGGCAGCAAAAGTGCCAAAAAACACGTCTTTATGCTGTACTCCCAGTCTAAAATGTCATCGCTATTTAATACGGTGCAGTCAGGGATTGCATTATATTTGTAAGCACCATTTTGGCCCCGGATTTCATTTGCCCCTCGTAGGAATTCCGGCCCAAATAGGTGGAGATTAGCTGCTCCATTTGCAGCGACAAGCTACACAATAAAGCCGTCATTCATGCAACTAGCAAATACCCGATTGCCTATACCCTTTCTGTACCTGCTTTTACCCCTTTTGGCACTGGGTGCGTCGCAGATGGACTGCCTGGCTCAATACTCAGGAGAAGGCCCATACTGTCACGAACAAGGTGGTTTAATGATCAACGAAATCTCTCAAGGTCCAGGAGGGGTGGGAGGAGAATATATTGAATTTGTGGTGGTTGGAGACCCCTCTGACCCTACAGCACCAGTCGATATTTCAGGATGGATTGTTGATGATAACAATGCCAACCAATCTGGAGTGGGAACAGCTGATGGGCATTTGGTGTTTGGAGCTGGCTACAGTGCAGTACCACCAGGATCAATTATCGTTGTATTCTGGAATCAAAACGCAAATCCGCAACTTCCGCCAACAGATGCCTATGATAGTGACGGTGATGGAGTTTATATCGCTTCACATAACCAGAATAGTTCTTTTGATCTTTGCTATAGTAACCCAAGTACCTCTGATAATAACGAAAATTTTTGCCCTTGTGAAAATCTAAATGATCCAAGTCAAGGGTTAATTTGGATGCCTGCAATGGCCAACGATCGTGATTTGCTACAGGTAAGGGACGATTGTGAAACAGTCGTTCATGCGGTGAGTTTTCAGTTGAATGCCTCTCAGATGACCAGCGATATCAGTGGCAGTCCTGTCTGGGTTGAACTCAATCCCGGAAATCAAGCCGGTATGGTATTGAACTTCACAAATTCCGTAAGCGATGACTGGTCCAATCCAGCCAACTACACCTCATCTGCAACAGGTGCCACCAATGAAACTCCGGGAGCGCCAAATAATGCTGCAAATGCAGCTTTCATTTCTGATGTAGCCGCAGGTATCTTTAACTGCACAGGTGAAGTTGCGAGTTGCGAACAAACAGATGCGGGTGAAATTACACTGGAGAATCCAGTCGTTCCCGGATTCGATATCGATGCAAGCACAGTCAGCATTTGCGAATCAGACGATGTAGCGGCATTTACGGTGTCTTGGCCCGGCGGTTCAGAACCCTCAGCAACGGGTTTCGACTTTGAGTATGCTTTTCTATTGGTAGATCCGGCAACAGGCACAATTGTAGACTATGTGATTGCACCGACACTACCCTATACTGGGGACTTCGACTTCTCGGGATACCTGGCAGGAGAGAGTTATGATGTCTATGGTTTTTCATACTTCCACAGCAACGACGACAATACGCTCAGCGACTTTCTCACACAAGCACCCTTTAATATTTCGACCACGGCTGATATATTAAACTACAGTGATTGCGGTTATGCAGGTAACCTAAGTGCAACTCCAATTGCAGTAGATATATACGATTTGCTCACAGCCGATATAATGCCTAATAGCGGCTTTTGTACAGGAGGGCAGTATATCCTTGATGGCAATCCCGACGGCGGTACGGAAGCCTACACCCACAACTGGTCAGATGGAGTAGCAGGTGTAATTGTAGCCCCGTTTGATGAACAAACTGTTGATGTGGACCTCACTGGTGTGGCTCCAGGAACTGCGATCACGATCTTGTATACCGTTACTGACGCAAATGGATGTTTTGAAAGCAGTAATTTGAGCTTTACGGTGGGCGGAGACGATGTCGTTTTCTCCTATTTGACTATTGAGGAGTGCGCGCCAACCTCCGGTGAAACAGACGTTGATGTGGATGCTGCCCCTGTTACAGCAGGTGGGACCTACACAATTGACCCTGTCACCGGACTGACAGTTGACCCTTCCACCGGAATGCTAACCTTAGATAGCAGTTCCACTCCTGGAGATTACCTAATAACTTATACTGTTGATAATGGTACCTGCGTTTCTGCCGATACTCAACCTTTTACCGTACTTGGTTCAGTGGATCTCATGTTGACACCTGACCCAATGGAAATTTGTGAGAGTGGTGATCCATTTACTGTCACCGCAACCACGACCCCTCCAACTGTTGGTTCTTTCGAATGGGGAATTACTTACATTGCCGGAACCGTTCCAGGCTCAACTGGAGTAGATGCGGACAGTTGGCCGATTACACCAACCGCTGCTGATGACGGAGCAATTGTCAGTGTGACCTTTACTGCTGACGATACTGCCTTGTGCCCTGCAACTGCTGACGCTCCGATTTCGGTTGTGTCTGCACCATCACCACCAGATCCGGTGACCGATGATGTCTTGATCTACTGCACAGGAGCGACAATTCAACCGATCACAGTAAATTTTGTTCCCGGGTACACCGTGGAATGGTATGAAGATGCTGCATTGGCGACGCCGCTAGGTGATGGATCAGGCACCTATACTCCGGCATTTGATATTAGCTACGACCCAACAGAAAGCTATCCATTGATACTGGAGCTATATGTCTTGCAATACGATCCAAATAATCCAGACTGCGCAAGTGATCCATTTACCATAGAAATTACCATAAATGAAGGCCAGCAAAGCTCACTCAATTATTATGATGCTGTGATTTGCGAAGACATTGGAATTGTTGATCTTGCTGCAACCTTCCAACCGAACCTAACTGGGAGCTGGACAGGAGACCCAAACATAAGTGGCAACAATTTCGATGTGGCAACTGCAGGGCCTGGTACTTATAATATTATTTTTGAAGAACAAAGTGATTGTTCCTCGCCCAGTGATCCGCTTAATCTTGAAGTGATTGCTGCTCCGGAAGGAACACTTCTAATAGCACCTAATGTTTGTCCGGAAACACCTGCGTTCTCACTGTCTGACTATATCGGTACAGCTCCTGCAGGCGGTACATGGACAGACGAGACCGGAGCAGTAGTAACAGAATACGATCCTGCTTTGTATTCCTCTACCGCTATTTTTACTTATTCCATGGGCGATTGCACCAAACCTGGCACTACCGGTATTTGCACAACGATTTTCGATCCAGTCTGTGGTTGTGATGGAAATACTTATTCAAATGATTGTGAAGCGGATCTTGCTGGGATTAACTACATCACCTACGCTGAGTGTACAGGCTTCGAATGGTTTGATATTGATGGCTGCGAGCTTAGTTTGGATCTAACCGTAATCAAAGATGATGTTCCTGGAATTGGCTTTGCTTCTCCATATTCAATTTGTGCCAGCGATGACTTTATTGATCTCTTCAACGAGCCGGAGGTATTTTCGGGAGCAGCTCCTGCGCTAAACGGAACCTGGACAGGCGATGCCGTTTTTCCCGAAGGTGTTTTTGATGTGGCAGCCGCATGGGCTGCTAATCCTGATCAGACGCAAGCAATTGATGTTATCGTCAACCTTGCCTATACTGACCCTTGTGCATTCAGTGAAGATCTTACGATTACCATCACTCCCCCCGTCGATTTAAGTCCCTTGCAAGAGTCTGTATGTGATGGTCAATTGGTCAATCTGGATTTTGTCTATCCGGCTGGTCCTGGTGAAACAGTACTTTGGTACTCGGAAGACCCAAGCATCAACCCCGGGAGCTTTATCGATCCCTCACAGTATGCTTTTATACCTACTGAAGATGTCACGCTTTACCTTACAGTAAGTCAGTTTGGCTCAGATTGCTCCGCTGAAACAACCTTTGACATCAGCTTCAGCGAGCTTCTCGGCTTTAATAATATTGATGAATTTCATTGTTCCGGTGAGGAATTGGATTTAAGCACTTTCGAACCGCTTTACAATACAGAATCCTATGATGGACAATTCACTTGGTTTGATGAAGACCCGTCTGTCAATCCTGCTGCTACACCGATGAGTGACCTGCTGGTTACGCCAACTCAGAATCCAAGTACTTACTTTGTTCAGTTTGAGCAAGCCGTGACCACTTGTGCGGCAGAAACAGTTCTTGTCTTGACGGTGCAGCCTTCACAGTTAGTCGAATTTACAGAAACAGAAATACAAATTTGCTTCGATGGTAGCAGTGTCGATTTAAATGATTGGCTGGTTACACCCTATTTAGGTGCCGAATGGAGCGGTTCTTATACAGACGCTGATGGAATGCTGGATGTAGTTGCTGCAGCTGATGCTGGAGATACTAGCTTTGATGTCACCTACAGCACCGGTACCGGTGATTGCGATGAAACAGAATCAATTACGGTTAACATCTTAGAAGGGGCAAATCCAAGCTGGGATCCTCCTGGGTCATTTTGCCATACCTCGGCTTTCCCTTATGATGCGTTGATAACCGGCGATACAGGAGGTCAATGGTTGGACTGGAACGGCGATCCTTTGGATCCCAGTACAGACGAGTTTCCTTTTGCCGACCTGACAGGATCAGATGATCTTGACATCACTTATTCCGTAGCCGGTTCTGCCGAATGTCCGCCAAGCGAAGAAACCTGGACCATTCCCGTGTTCCTCAACCATGTGCTTGTAAATAACCCTATAAACCTATGTGGCAATGAAATTATCGTAGATCTCAACGATGTCTCAATTATTGAGGGCGACACGAATGGAGAGTGGAGCTATGATGGAACTACTCTGGTTGGCTCGACATTCAATCCATCCTCCTATGGCGCGGGTCCTGGCTATGAGCTTGTCTTTACACCACCGAGTTTCCCGGCTTGTGATCAGCTTACACTGATCGTAAATGTTGCTGAAGCACCGGAATGGGATGACGAAGTCTTTACCATTTGCGCAGATGGCGGCGCCATCGATCTGGACAGTTATCTGCCATCGGATGCCCCAAGCGGGGAGTGGTCAACATCCAATGCTACGGTGAATATCACTGCCGCTCAGTTTACAAATCCGGAAGCGGTCACAGGGGAGTTGATCGACTTTGTATTTACTGTTCCAGATACAGAGCCATGCGCTGGCACCTACTCAATGGCAATCTCTGTCTCAGAAGAACTCTCAGCCATATTTACACCGAATGCCATTTGCTATGAACCCGGAGCAGTAAATCTAAATGACCATCTAAGTCCGGATCCTCCAGGAGGCAACTGGATCATTGATGGTTCACCATTGGCTTCAGGAAATCTTGACCCTTTTAACTATGATGTTGGAAGCTCTATCGAAATTACCTATCAAATAGAAGCTATCGGAGATTGCCCGGAGCCGGCTCCTGCAGTGTTTGATGTAGATATTGTCTCTGCGCCCGATCCAGCGTGGGAACCCTTTGTGGTTTGTGATGGCGATCCGAATGTAGACTTGAACGAGCAGCTCATCGATGATGCTTTGAGCGGAGAATGGGTAGGTACCGGTGTAAGCGGCAACACCTTCTCTCCTTCAGATCCGACAATAGATCCCGGACTTTATGAATTAATGTTTACACCCGAGGGCGGAGCAGGATCTTGTTCAGCTGATCCTTTCGTAGCAACAGTTCTGGTACTTCGAAGCAGCACGGCAACGGTCAACACTGGCACCATCTCCGTCTGTGAAGAAGATGGTTTGTTTACCTTGGAGGGTTTAGTAGATGGACTGGAGCCCGGTGAAGAAGTATTCTGGACGGGTAGCTGTGTGAACGAAGCAGGAAATATTTTTGATCCTGCAGGTTTTGCGGGAGAAACGATGGAGATCAACGGCGTTGTATTTAATCCAAACTGCAAAGATCCAACCAGCATTGATCTTTCGGCTACCTGCCCAGCAGTAATAGATCCAGTTTGTGGATGCGATGGATTGACCTACAGTAATTCTTGTGAAGCAGAAATCTACGGAGGCATACTGGATTATGTCCCAGGTGCCTGCCCAGATGCGGGCGACCTTGATTGCAGTACTACACTTACCATCTTTATAACCGTGGACCCGCCGGTTTCCGTAGTTCCGGTCCCCTTGCCTCCAATCTGTAATGATCCGATCGGTGGGCCAACTACGATTGATCTTAATGAAGCTATCCCTGACAATATCACCGGAAGTTGGACAGCTGCTAATGGCTCCATTTCGGGCTCTACATTTAATGCAGAAGGCCTTCCTGCTGGCCAGGTAATTGCGACTTTTACACCAGAAGCTACAAACTCCTGCGAGCCCGAAGAGGTACAGGTGATTATTGAAATCATCCCATGTATTCCTGACTGCCCAAGTATTATCTCGTTACCGGTAGATAGCGAACAGTTGTGCAATAACGAACAAACTGAACTGACCCTTGAGCTAGACGGTGCTGGAGCAACAATACAATGGACAAATTCAATTGGTTTTGTTTTGGGCAGTGAAGCCGTCTTCGATGCCGGTCCATTCACAAACGAAACCTGTAATATGCAATCAGAACAAATTAATTACGAGGTAATTTGCGATGCATCTGGTGATATCCTGGCAGCCGGTTCAGTCAGCATCGAAATTTATCCAACAGATTTGTCTGGCTTCTTTACTAGTGCGGGTGAGGGTACTTGCGATACCTCGGTGACTATTGATCCTGGCTGTACAGATGGGCTATTGACCGTCGATGCAGAATCACAAACAGGAGCGCCAGGAACGAATGGCATACACGAATACAATTTTACTGCAAACAATCCCGCGGGATTAGACTGCGCTTCAGATTTTACTTTTGAAATACCGTACAATTGCCCCCTAGATTGTCCCACAGATCCCGTGGCTGCTGCTTCAAACACAGATGTATGTCACGGTGAGACATTTTCACTACTGGCAAGCATGGGTTCTGGATCTGACATCAATGTAGACTACATTTGGACTACTGACTATGCCGGCGTGGGAGATCTCAGCAATCCCTCACAAGTGGAATTCGTCCAGACGCAGGGTTGTCTGGCAATTCCTGTAGTCTTTACACTTACAGCTACCTGTGCGGGTGAAGTCATTCCTGGAGGGCCCAACAGTACTGTCACAGTCAACTACTATCCCGAAATCCCACTTCCTGTAATGGAGATTCCAGGTTCTTGTGGTCAAGCCGGTAGTGCAGTAATTTTTAATCCTGACGATTCTATATGTGCCAGCTATGACATTTCTGCCCCGGCAAATCCCCCATGCGGTACAGGAGATCCTAATTCTGAAACAAGCTCCTACGAGTTCATTTTCTATGAGGGAACCCCCTGTGAGCAAAGCGTAAATGGTGAGATTGTTTCGGTCTGCGAGCCGGTGGAATGCAATGAATGTCCAAGCACGATAGAAAGCCCGGTGATGCAAAGCACATGTGCAGGTACTAGCCCTGTACTTCCTATAGTAGAGCTGATCAATGACAATGGCAATGCTATCGAATGGTATCAGGGAAATCCAGTCGGTGGTAGTTTATTCGATGATTACTCCTTTGAAAATAATGGCTGCGAACCGATCAGTGTAAGTTTCAGCGCCTACATCCCGTGTGATGAGGATGAGGACCCTAATACACCAGATGTATTGCAAGACCTGTCCTACACTTTTACTGTGGAAATACAGCCTGTGCAGTTTACGGTTATCGAGACTCCAGGGGCTTGTGGCATTGCCGCCATGATTCAGTTTCTCAATGCTGATGGCAGTGTTTGTCTGGATGATCAAGGTGCAATACCGACTCAGCCGGCCTGTGGTACAGGATTGATTGACCAGCAAGACTTGCCCTACACTTTCGTAGGGAATTCTGGCAGTATTTGCGAATATGAATTGACTGGAACGGTCGCAGCCGAATGTCCAGCAATTGAATGCAATGAATGTCCCTCTACCACAGATACTCCAGTGCTCATTGAAATTTGCTCGGGAAGTAGCCCTACTCTACCCAGTATTAACCTTATTGATGCGAATGGAGCTCAGCCGGAATGGTTTATAGGAGACCCGGTCAACGGAACAGCACTGACTGATGTCGACTTCGCAAATTCAGGATGTGCAGTTGTTAACCTTATCTTGTCGGCGTATATCTTATGTGATCTGGATGAAGACCCAAATACACCAGAGGAATATGTGGACCTTCTTTTTGCACAACCAATCGAGGTTTATCCTGCTGCGTTTACTGCCAATACTTTAGAAGGGGCATGTGGAATCGCGGCGACCGTGAGCATAGTAAGCGCAAACGGAAGCGAATGTGCTTATGTGGAGGCACCGCTAGCGCCGGCCCAACCTGAATGCGATGAACCGGATGATGATCAAAGTCTCAATTATACGGAGATCTTCTTTGAAGGGAATGCCTGCGAACAGGATTTTTCTGGTTTCGTCACTGCACTATGCGCGTCGGTACCATGCGCCGGATGCCCAACAACTAGTACTGTCCCGGAACCGCAGGAAATATGCTCTGGAGATTTAGTAACAGTTCCCGAGCTGGTGCTAGAAGATACTAATGGCAATGCGGTTGAGTGGTTTCAAGGCGATCCACTATCGGGTGGCATTTCGTTTGAAGATTCTGACTTGAGTAATCAAAGTTGTGAGGCAAATACCATCTTATTTGCTGCTTATATCCCCTGTGATGTAGACAATGATCCTGTCACCTTACAGGAATATGTGAGCCTGGGCGTCAGCTGGGAATTGACGATCTTTCCACAAGCTTTTGAAAGCCAAACTACTGAAGGTGCCTGCGGTCTGCCTGCAAGTATTCTGATAGTCGCCGCTGACGGAAGCAACTGCTTTGATGACACGGGAGATGCTCCAACTCAGCCTGCATGTGATCAGCCAGATGATGATCGTAGCCTGCCTTTTGACCAAAGCTTCTTTGTAGGCAGTGCTTGCGAACAGAATTTTTCAGGGCTTGTACCAGCCACTTGTGCCTCAGTGCCCTGTGCTGGCTGTCCGTTCACCAATAGTACGGTTGAAGCGCTTGAAGTTTGCTCCGGGGATAATCCTGGCACTCCTGCACTGGTAATTGAAGATCCTAATGGAAATGATCCGGAATGGTTTATCGGAGAGCCGTCCTCCGGGCTTGCGTTTGCAGATGTCGATTTATCAAACCAGGGTTGCACCCCCTTAGTGTATAACTTTGGGGCCTTTATCCTTTGCGACACTGATAATGATCCTGGCACCGCGGATGCGTATATTTCATTGGGACTTAACTGGAATCTTAGTGTTTATCCAGAAGCCCTCACGGATGCTTCTGTTGCGGGCAGTTGTGACAATGCAGCGATCATTAGCATTCTTGCCGCCGATGGATCGGAATGCTACTTTGATGAGGGTGGGGTTCCTGTAGAACCTGCCTGTGGGGAGCCCGATGCCGACGAAAGTGTCACCTATACGGACAGTTATTTTCTAGGCAGTCCATGTGAGCAAATTTTTGATATTAGCTTGCCAGCATTTTGTGCTGCCCCTCCTTGTGTGGCCTGTCCCAGTACCAATGATGAAGATTCGGTTGGGGAAATCTGTAGCGATGAAGTACCGCTGACTCCAACTTTAAGTCTGGTTGATGATAATGGTTTGGAAGTCGAATGGTTCTTTGGCACAGCAACGGATGGAACACCACTTGCGGACCTGAATTTTACAAATGAAACCTGTGAAGAACGCAGCATCATTATTGGTGCTTTTATCCTTTGTGATGATGACAATGATCCGACGACGCCGAACATTTACATAAATCTTGACTACAAGCATCAAATTAGCATATACCCTGCGCCTTTTTCTGTAAATGAGCAAGTAGGCGGCTGTGGTACTGCGGCTTTTGCTGAGTTGATCTCTGCTTCTTCAGAAGTCTGTGAAACACAAACCGGTAACGTGCCTGCAAACCCGATTTGCGACAGTGGGCTGGATAATCAAGAACCTTTGAATTATCTTTTTGAGGTCTTCGCTGGTACGGGTTGCATACAATTGTTCGGCAATACAATCGAGGCCACCTGCCCGGCGGTGCCCTGTACATCATGTCCGAGCACCGCAGACCTTCCAACAGCAGAATCGCTGTGCTCCTCTGAGGCAATCACCGTTCCTGTGCTAGAACTCTTTGACGCCAATAGTAATGAGGTAGTTTGGTATGTGGGTGACCCAGTTACAGGAACAGCCTTGGAAGACTTTAGTACCTTAAACGAAACCTGTGATCTTCAGACAGTGGTGTTCAATGCTTATATCCTTTGTGATGAAGATGAAGATCCTAATACCCCGGAAACTTACATAAATCTTTCTTTTGGTCACGTAGTGGATATTTTCCCAGCAGCATTTACTGCTGTTGAGCAGCCTGGTGGCTGCGAGCTAGCCGCCCAGGTAATCATCTTATCTGCCAACGGGACTGAGTGTGATGGTGTATCAGGTGATGAGCCGCAACCACAAGAGTGTGGGACTAGTGCTGTGGATGATCGCAGCCTTCCATACCAGCAAACGTTCTTTTCCGAAGGGCCTTGCCCAAGCATTTTTGATTTGCTGATCCCTGCAATATGTGCCAGCGAAGCCTGCCTCAGTTGTCCAGCAACTGCAGATCAAGACCTAAGTGTTGATTACTGTCAGGGAGACTTGTTGCAGTTACCAGATCCTGTGTTGACTGACGATAATGGCAATGCGGTACAGTGGTTCGAAGGTGATCCTGACACGGGAACTGCCTTAGAGGACCTGGATCTGAGTAACAATACTTGCGATCCGATTAGTTTTGAGCTCAATGCTTACATACTCTGCGATGACGATGGTGATCCAATAACAGCGGAAGTTTATGTTTCCCTTGATCATCGAGCGGATGTAAGTGTCTTTCCAGCTGCATTTTCTGACAGCATTACTCCAGGAGCCTGCGAATTGCCTGGCAGCGTGCAAATACTGGCAGTAGACTCAAGCATTTGTGATGAAGGTGAGGGTTCGGTACCAGTACCTCCTGCCTGTGATAGCGGGGAGACTGAAATTGCCACCTGGACCTACTTCAATACCTTCCATTCCGGTACCCCTTGCGAACAGGTCTTTGAAGTAGAAGTTCCAGCAATCTGTGAAGCAGTGGAATGTACCAATTGTCCTTCCACCGCAGATCAAAACACTAATGAAGAACTATGTTCTGGAGAAGAAATTGTTACGCCGACCCTTATTCTCAATGATTCTAATGGTTTCGATGTTGAATGGTTTCAAGGTGATCCACAAAGTGGTGTGCCCTTGGCCATTGTCTCCAATGTCAACGAAACCTGTGAGCCGATAGAAATTGCATTAACAGCCTGGATTCTTTGTGATATTGATGAGGATCCGGCAAGCCCGGAGGAGTATCAGAATCTATTCTACACGCATAGTATTACACTTTACCCTGCGGCATATACCCCCATTACTGTAACGGGAGAATGTAACATAGCTGCTACTGTTACCTACTTTGCTGTTGATGGCACGGATTGCGGGGGAGATGTGGGAATTGTTCCAGAGCTGCCAGAGTGTGGTTCCGGTCAAAGCGATATTCAGGATTTGATATTCTCAGACGTGTACTTTGCTGGTTCTCCTTGTGAGTTCACTATGCAAGGAGGAGTTGCTGCATCCTGCGATGCATTGCCCTGCTCTGATTGTCCGTCTACTATCGATACTCCAAGCGCAGAAGCCATTTGCAACGGAGATTTGCCGAACATGCCACAAATCAATCTTGTAAACGATAATGCAAATCCTGTGCAATGGTTTCAGGGGGATCCCGATAGTGGGACTGCACTTGCAGATATAGACTTCTCTGTACCAGATTGTGATAATGTCAGTATTACTTTGAATGCCTTCATTCTTTGTGATGAGGATGATGATCCCATTACTCCGGAGAATTTTGTAGACTTACAGGTTTCACATTCTGTTACTGTCTTTCCGGATTTGAGCGGAACTACCAGTGGTACAGAATGTACTGTAGACCTTACTGTTCCTTGTGCTGATTGGACGGTGAGTTGGGAGGAGCAACCGGGAGGAACTAGCGGGAATGGAAGTAATGTTGAAATCCTGAGTCCCGGACAATCCGGAACAGTGACCTTTACGATCAGCGATCCACTTGCTCCGTTAGGTTGTGCAACGAATTCTGTAGTTGCAAATTATGATTGTGCAGGTTGCGAAGCGGATGCTAGCTTTAGTATTCCTGCCGCACTGTGTGAAGGTGATCTATTGGATTTAAACGATTTGGTGACTGGAAATGCGGGTGGCAGTTGGACCAGTGATGCCCCGGAAGGCGTTTTGATTGATGGCAGTATTTTTACCTCAGATAATCTTGGAGGCTCCACATTCAATATTAGCTACACAGATTTTATCGATGTGGATTGCAACGATAGTCAAACGGCAACGATCAGCATTTTGGATATTCCTGAAATTGATGCAGGTCCGGATCAAACTGCTTGTGCTGATGAAACAATAGCGCTAAACGGAATCTTCAGCGGTACTAGTTCCGTGCTTTGGTCAGGTGGAACAGGTAGCTTTAGTTCGCCGGCCAACCTGCTTTCGAACTACACGCCAGCAGAAGGAGACCTGGAGAGTTTTTATCTCTATCTGAGTTCGGCAGATGATTGCGGAAGCTATGTGGATTCACTTCTGATCACACTTTTACCGGTTGAGGATATTATCCTTGGCCCGACGCAGAGCATCGAAGTAGGCAATTCGATTGACCTCAGTATTGTTGGGGGGCAGGGAGAATACCTGTGGTCTGATCCGCTAAATACACTCAGTTGTACAGACTGTCCTAACCCTACGGCCACCCCTTTGGTACCAAGCACTTACACTGTCAGCAGTCTTGACGGGTGCTCTCAGGGTAGCATTTTCATAGATGTTTTACAGCCTCCGAATATGCTGGTGCCAAATGCGTTTTCTCCTAATGGAGATAGCTTGAACGACGTCTTCAAGCCAGTTGCTTCGCAGGTTGAGTTTATCGAGTTTTTTGTCTACGATAGATGGGGCAAATTGATTTTCGCTTCCAAGGACTTGAATCAGGGCTGGGACGGAACTTTCAAAGGCGAGGAAATGCCTTTGGGTGTCTACGTATACTATATGAATTACAATTATTTCAATGAGCCTTCACTGCAAGCCCAGGGGAATGTTACCTTGGTTAGATAGTTTTTGGTTTTTGGTTTTTGGTTC
>JAHDEE010000159.1:8110-14298 GCA_020629005.1 Chitinophagales bacterium | reverse complement strand
CGGTTCTCTGGACTATACGGATTACGGATTGCAGATTGGACTGCCGTAGCCCGGCGTGACGTCCCCGTCGCGCCGACAGCTTGGTTGGAGGTAAGCCTCAGCTTTTGGGGTTTGGTGCTGTGGATCACGGATTATGGAGCAAGGATCAAGGATCAAGGAGTGGAGAGCAAAGAGTAAGTAAAGGTGACTTTTTCGACAGCAGTTTCTAAACTGGAGCTCGTACTATATGGGATTCGAAATTATGCTCTATTGTAAGCCTGGGCTTGGATCTTTCTTGCTTGCGCGGTGAAGGGTAGTGCAGAATAGCCCTGATAGAAATGGAAATGAAAGAGCCGGCAGTGCGACTGAGTGTGCCGCTTGCAAGGGCTCGACCTTAGGAGAGACCTTGCAAGCGGATACACGAAGCGCGCTGATGGTTCTTTCATTGAAATGGATAGCAGGTAAGCCGCCTACGCGAAGGGGCTCATTTCGCTCCTGATTATATTGGTTTTTCTAGACCAGGATTGTTTCGCCTACCGTGTTTAAGATGTCTTGTACGCCTTCTGTAGAAGGGGCCTCGGCATAGACACGTAGAACGGGCTCAGTGCCGGATGGACGAATCATCACCCATTCATTGTCGCTGAGATGGAATTTGAATCCGTCGGTGGTTTCGACTCTTTGCACATTGAACTTGCCGAAGTTTTTGAATTCGCCAGCTTTGCACTTTTCTACTATGGCCAGCTTTTGGTCGTTCGGAATATGTAGATCGTTGCGGCTGAATTCGAAGGCGCCAACAATTTCGTATACCTCGTCTATTAGCTCGACCATGCTCTTGCCGGTTTTTACCATTGCCTCTAAGAGGATGATTCCGACCCAGATGCCGTCTCGTTCCGGGATGTGGCCTTTTACAGCGATTCCTCCGGACTCTTCTCCGCCCAGCAGGACGTCCTGGCCATCGGTGACCATAATTTCTCCAATGTACTTAAAGCCGATTTTGGTGGTTTCCTGCTCAAGGCCATAATGCGCGGCTAGTTTCTTCGCCTTATCGGTTACAGAAAAAGCAGTGATTATCTTACCTTTCATGCCTTTGTATTTGCAGAGGTAATGGATAACAAGCAGGATTACATGATGCGAATCGATGAATCTTCCGTTGCCGTCGTAAACTCCGATTCTATCTGCATCTCCATCATTGCAGATGCCCATTGCTACATTGCCCTCTTCCTTGATCAGCTTGGCAAGTCCTTTTGTGTTTTTTGCTAGTGGCTCAGGAGCCTGGCCTCGGAAAGACGGGTTGAAATCGCAATTGAGCAGGTGTGCATTTGGGAATAGGCGTCGCATTGCATTTTGACCGGCACCGTACATGCCGTCGTAGGCAATCTTGAGATCCGCTTTGTAGATGGCATCCATGTCAAAATTGGCCATCACCTGGTCTATATATTCCTGTTCGAGATCGACAATTTCGATCAGGCCTTTTGCTTTGTATTCTTCAAGAGAAGTTTCAGGGATAGTGGTGGATTCCGGAATTAGGTCTTCCACTTCCTGTACGTGCTTTGGAATGGAAGGGCCTCCAAAATCAGCCTTTAGCTTGTAGCCGTTATAAGATGGCGGATTGTGGGATGCGGTAATGACAACACCCAAACTTGCCTTATGCGTTACTACCCCAAGCGATACCATTGGAGTGGAGCAATAGCTATCTGTCATCAAGACCTTGACACCTTCTTCGCACAATACCTTGGCTGCTACTTCTGTAAACATTGGGCCTCCGAATCGACAATCATAACTGATCACTACGGAGGGGTTTTCAAAATTCTTTTTCACCCATAAGGCGCTGGCCCGGGCGACACGTGCAACATTGTCGGTGGTATATTCTTTGGCAATGATTGCCCGCCACCCATCTGTACCAAACTTGATTTTAGTCATTCTGTATTCTTTGTCTGTGAGACGAAAATTTGCTGCAAAGGTCTGTAACTCAGCAGTGTTTCTACAATAAATGAGCTGATTTTTTTGAGAGGAGCCGCTAAAAATAGCGAATGTAAGTTGAGCGACGGCAAAAGCTGTCTGGCTTTGGTGGATAAGCGTATCTTCGGGGGGTAAAAAAACGGACCACGTCCAGTATACACTTTCGGTAGTCCGTTGATCCGAAACGATACCAGCACGCCCTCATCCGGTATCGAATCAAATTTTATAATGGCTTGTGCATTGGCACAGGCCTTTTTTGCTCCTGCAATGGGGATTGCATGAGAGGTACTGTTGTTAGTGTATGTGTCCCTGTTGTAGTGTAAGTATAGGACCTAATGCGTCAGGCCTAAGCTCAGTACAATTTAGGCCTTTTACTAATAAGGTTCAAGTTCCCGCCTATATTTTTTTGAATTTCTGTAAGTTAGACCGCGACTGGGGCCTTAATGTGAGCGTGTGGTTCGTAGTTGATTAGCTGAAAATCTTCGAACTTAAAGGCAAAAATGTCCTTGACTTCTGGGTTGATTTTCATTTTTGGCAGCTCTTTGGGTATACGGCTAAGCTGTAGTTCTGCCTGTTGGAAGTGATTGAGGTAGAGGTGTGCATCGCCAAATGTGTGTATAAACTCCCCTGCTTTCAAATCACAAACCTGGGCGACCATCATTGTGAGCAAGGCATAAGAGGCAATGTTAAATGGGACTCCAATAAAGATGTCGGCGGAACGTTGATATAACTGACAGCTGAGTGTGCCATCGCCGACGTAGAATTGGAAGAGGCAGTGGCAAGGGGGCAATTTCATTTGGGGTATATCGGCAACATTCCAGGCGCTTACGATTATTCTGCGGGAGTTTGGATTGTGTTTGATTTGCTCAATGATTTGCGAAATCTGGTCTATGCTACCACCATTGGCTGTCGGCCAGGAGCGCCATTGATGTCCATAAACAGGACCAAGCTCTCCACTTTCATCGGCCCAATCGTCCCAGATTCGAACCTTGTTTTCTTTGAGGTAGGCGATATTGGTACTGCCTTTCAGGAACCACAGTAGCTCGTGAATGATTGAGCGCAAATGGAGTTTTTTTGTTGTCAAAAGGGGGAAACCGGCTTGTAGATCAAAGCGCATCTGGTGTCCAAAGATACTTTTGGTGCCAGTTCCGGTACGATCTCCCTTCTGTAGGCCGGTTTTGTAGACCTGGTCCAATAATGCCAGATATTGTTTCATAATCGTAGTTTGTTTTCTAAGACTACACAATAATCAGTACAATTTTGACAAATTGCCGTGCTATATTTTAGTGTAGTGACTCTTTTATAAAGAAAGATTACATTGGGTATTGACAATCAAGTAATTTTGAGAAAACTGAATTGATAGCAGTGGCAGAAAAAGCAAGAATTAGTAGCTTCCAACTGATCCTGGCCATCTCGTTGAGCATCTTCCTTGGCGTATTGGTAGGAGGGGGACTGATTTACCAAAAGGCGAAATCAATCCTGAATATGCAATCTGTTGTAGAGCAGGATTCGACAGTAATTTTGAACAAGATCAAGGAGGTGGCAAAGTTGATTACTGTGGAAGGACAATTTGCCAACATACTTGATCATAAAGACTACATCGGATATGATTATTTCCCGTTTCAAAAGAAGGCTCTGCTAAAAGTGAAAGCAAAGGTCTCTGTAGGCTATGACCTGGAGAAACTCAAGTTTGACTTTGACCACAGCACGAAGGTGATTCACATACGTAACATTCCGCAGCCTGAGATTCTTGCCATAGATCCGGATATATCTTATTATGATCTGACAGAGGGTTATTTCAACTCTTTCACGCCTGAGGAGCTGACAAAACTAAATCAGCAGGCAAAACAGATGGTGCGGGATAATGCGCTTAAGAGCGAGCTGATGGAAAAGGCACAGGAGCAGGGTATCGAAACGTTTAAGTTGATCGAGTTTATTGCTGGTATCGAGAACTGGAAGGTTGAATTTCATTTGGATGACAGCGGACTTGATCATGCAGAGGTAGGTTTGCCGCCTTTAACAAATTGATTTGCGGGATTGTTAGCTTTATATGCCCTCAACATAGATACATGCTTTATCTTGGGAGCAGATGAAGAGGTTTTGCTTTGTGTTGCTAGGTTTATGCCTGGGTTTTATGGTCAATCCAGGTGTTTATGCTCAAGAAAAGTTACACTTTCTAGAAAGGCCGGATAGTCTGGATACTAAGCGGCTACTATTTGTTTCCGGCACACTCGGTAGCAGCTATACCGCTACGATGATCGGTTTGAATTCCCTTTGGTATAAAGACTACCCAAGGACCAGTTTTCATTTTCATAATGATTTGGACACCTGGCTTCAAATGGACAAAATCGGTCACTCCTGGACTGCTTATGTCGAAGGAGAGGTATGTATGGAGTTGCTGCGGTGGACTGGTATGAAGGATAAGCAAGCAATTTGGATCGGAGGCTCGATGGGTTCCTTGTTTCAAGGAACGATTGAGTGGCTGGATGGGTACTCGCAGGAATGGGGTGCCTCTGCTTATGATTTGCTGGCAAATTCGGCTGGAACTGCCATGCTGATTGCTCAGGAATTGCATTGGAAAGAGCAGCGCATGAGATTGAAGTGGAGTTTTCGTAGAGTGGATTATGATGATAGGGAGCCAGCTTTGGTTGAGCGGACGGACGACTTATTTAGTCGACAGTATCAACAGATGATTCTCAAGAACTACAATGGTCAAAGTTACTGGCTTTCAGTTAACCCTTCTTCTTTCATTAAGCGGCAAAACAGTTTTCCTAAGTGGCTCAATATTGCTGGTGGCTACGGTATTGAGGATGTTTTTGGTGGGAGCGACAATATTTGGGAGAATGATGCTGGCCAGGTGGTGGATTACTCACATATTGATCGAAAGCGAGAGTACTATTTATCCCTGGATATTGATTTTAAGCGCATTGAAACGAATTCGCGGTTTCTGAGAATGATTTTTGGCGCGCTTAATGTGTTTAAGGTTCCAGCACCAGCTTTGTCTTACCGCAGCGATGGACGTTTAAAAGCCCATTTACTGTACTGGTAACCTCCTTTGACTAAATGAGAAAGCAGATCAATTCTAAACAATCCAGATTTCAGGGTGTTTTTATAGAGCATGAGTAGATTTACCATCAAAGATCTTGAAAACCTAAGTGGAATCAAGGCCCATACCATTCGGATTTGGGAGCAACGCTACGACTTGTTGAAGCCGGAGCGTTCTGAAACCAATATTCGGAGCTATAGCCAGGAGGATTTGAAGATTCTCTTGAACGTGGTTATGCTGAAGAAGAACGGCTACAAGATCTCGAAGATTGCCAAAATGTCTCCTCCTGAGATATCGGCAAGTGTCGATGAGGTGGCCGCTGTAGACGGAAGAGCAGAAATTCATGTGAACGCTTTGACGGCGGCTATGGTGGAATTTGATGAGGTGCGATTTGAAAAGATAATCAGTACTTCGATATTGCAATCGGGCTTGTTAGAGACCATGAAAAAGGTCGTTTTCCCTTTTCTTCAGAGAACAGGCATACACTGGCTCACTGGAGTTGTGAATCCTGCTCAGGAACATTTCGTTTCTAATCTAATACGACAAAAACTAATCGTCGCTATCGATGGCCAGGTCGTGAGTAGGAGAGGAGAAACCCCACTTGCGTTACTGTTTCTTCCCGCCGGGGAAGCGCATGAGATCAGTTTGCTCTTTTTTACCTATTTGTTGAAGGTGCAGAACTATCGAGTAGTCTACCTTGGGGCGGATGTCCCTTGCAGTGATGTTGAATACGTTTCGGAAAAAACAAGCCCTCAATTTCTGTTTTCCTTTGTCAGTAGCTCCCTATCGAATGTGGACCATAAATCGTACTTTTCCAAACTCTGTGACAAACTGGATTTACCGATCTACCTGGCAGGAGCCCAGGCTGAGGCTGTTGGTGAAGCCGTCGAAAAGCTGATCACCTTGAGAAGCTTTGAGGAAATTATAGCGTTTGTTGACAGTCTGGATTAGGGAAGCAGGGGAGATAACCGCAACAGTCGTCAGTAGCCGTGAATGAAAGGAGCCGTTCGCTAATCAATTGCTCGTCAGCAGCACATTCAAGAAGCAGGTCCTGAGGGTAATTCAGTCCTGGTTTTTTGGTTATTCTATGAACTCTAAACTCGCCGCACAGTAGATGTCTTTCCCGCCGTCATCCGTAGCTGTGAAAATATCTGCATCTTCAGCCTTATTGCCGTTGACCGGCTCACTTTAGCATTTGTAGCTG
>JAHDEE010000159.1:3568-8010 GCA_020629005.1 Chitinophagales bacterium | reverse complement strand
GCTGCACCGGGCACACATTGGGGCATCCATTTCCGTCATACCTGCTGTAGGAGGAACAAGCGAGCATAGATCTGGCAATACACCCTCTTGTTTAGTCTATTTCTGTTCAATATTCGTTGATTATTGTTAAACAAAAGTGGAGTTAAGATTTTTTAGCAAAATTATTTTGTTCAGCCGTATAAAGTTGAGTTAGATATTTGCGCCTATGTAAATGCCTGATAAACAGCGTAAGGATAAACTTTCAATAATAACTGAAAGTACGATCAATTGATTTCTGTTTAATGATCTGTCCAAAAGATTAAACAAAATAATTTGCTTTTGTGGAGGCTGGCGCTTACATTTGTTGCGTCTCCTATATTGGAGGCCACTAATCTTGTCAAACATGTCAACTGCAGAATTTAATCATTGTGTCATCGAGCATTCAAGTAACTTGAAGCCTTACGCGATCAACCTGACCAAAGACATCGTAAGGGCAAATGATCTACTTCAGGAAACATTCCTTAGAGCCATGATGAACAAAGAGAAATTTCATGAAGGGACCAACCTGAAGGCCTGGTTGTTTACCATAATGAGAAACATCTTCATCAACGACTATAGAAGACGCACCAAGAGAAAGACAATTCTGGATCAAACAGAAAATCAGTTTTTGTTGAACTCAGGTGATTATACCGTACCGAATCGCGCTACAGCTACATTTGTATTGGAAGATATTCAGAGAGCACTAATGGCTTTAAGTGATGATTATAAAGTGCCATTCATGATGCACTTTAATGGTTACAAATACCAGGAGATTGCCGACGATTTACATTTGCCGCTTGGTACAGTAAAGAGTAGAATATTCTTTGCTAGAAAGGAACTGAAACAGAAACTATCAATCTATGCACCTGGTCAGAGTTAGCCATGACCAGATTTATATAGCGAAAGCACCTGTGTAAAATTCTGCTCAGGTGCTTTTTTAGTTTCCACGCAGTTGGTACTGCTCTTGAATGGCTTTAAACAATCGTTCATACACAATTGGCCACCTCCTTATTGATAAACTGACTTACTTCCTGCGATCTCGTGAAGACCATGAAATGTCTACCCTCATGTATCAGATCCGCATCGCTGATTCTTCGCTTTGGAAACATCACATCCTCATCTCCATGCAAATGCACATAGGGAACCTTGGGCAAATCCGCATCCCAATCGAGGGCTTGCTCAATTCCCCACTTCAGGAAATTGGGTGGCGATTCCTTCACCATCAAGTCAAAAGCCTCCGTTTCCCAGCGGCCAAGTTTATTCGTCACTGCCGCATTGCGCACCAGTACTTCCCTCAATACTCTGTCTGGCGCAATCTTGTACAGTGGTAGTCGACGAAAAACGGAGAATCGCTTCGGTCTTTCTGAACGCTGCTTGATTGAAGACAGAAAGATAATCTTCTTCACTTTCCTGATCCTCGAAATCCTGTTTGCCATCAAACCACCCAGCGAAAGTCCCACGAGTATTGGCTCATGCTCCGGATTTATCTGCTCACTCATTCGAAGGCAGTAGCTGCTAAGGCTTTCTCCTTTACGAGGAGAAATGTAACGAATGAACAGGGGCTCAAAATCCAGATTCAAGGCCAAAAAGGCTCGCTCATCCGCTCCAAGACCACTTATAAAATAGACAGGATTGTTCATAAACAACAATTGGAAGGAGACCACTTAAAACAAGGCTATCAAACGCTAACCCGATACAACAATAACAAGCCAAATCCCATCAAAGCCCAGCCAATTCCTTTATGAATGATTCGAAACACAGTGGGCGTGAGGAAACGCTTGATTTTGTGAGCAAAAATAGCTTTAAGACTATCAGTTGTCAAGATGCCCAAAAGCGCGGCCGTCAAAAACACTGCCAGCTGCCGGTTGAAACCGTACTTGTTGGAGGCCATTCCGATGATACTCAACCAAACCAAAAATACAAAGGGATTTACAAAGTTGACAAGGAAGCCCTTGGTAAAGAAACCAGCGTAGTTGCTGGCTTTTAAGGGGAAAGACTGCTCGATCGAAGGAGTAGGGCGCAATATATAACCAAGGCCAAATCCCAGCAATAAGGCCGCACCGACGATTCCGATATAAAATTGATTGCTAGTGTCCTGAAAGAAAGTAGACCAACCAAAGCTACATAAGAGTACACAGAGAATATCGGATATAAAGATGCCGAGGGCAACAGTCAGGCCGCCCTTTTGACCATGTTGTAATGTAGCAGAAAGCAAAGTGAAAAATACTGGCCCAATCAGCACTACCAATCCCAAACCTACCAGATAACCTTCAAGAAATACCATCGGGCCGGAAGATGCAGGTTTTTGACTTCGTTTTCAAGGATTTAGACAATTATTAGAGTTTGCAGTCGCTGGCAGTCAAATACACGGCCTTAGCCACCAACTGCACGTAGGCTGCCTACTTCGGCTAAATCGCAGCTGCAAAAGCAGCAATACAAGTCGCTCCCAAAAGTAAATTTGCCTATATTCTCAATCATGAAATCAAAGTACTTCTGGATCATCACTTTTGTGACTCTCTTTTTTCTTTCCCTCGATTTCTGGCGTTGGGAAAATCCCCTTCAATCAGGTTTTGCCGGCTTTCCATCTTGGTTGAGCTACTTCATACTTTTGCAGCTCTTTTTGACATTGGTAATTTTGGTCTTCTGTAAAACCTACTGGTCTGAGCAAGAGCAAAGCACAAAAGAACAAGCCTGATGGTATATCTGATTGTCATAGCCTATTTGCTGCTAACCTTTGGAGCATCTCTCATCGGAAGCGGCAAAAAAGCCAACAATGCCGAAGACTATTTCCTTGCTGGCAGAAGCATCGGCCCAATCGTGCTTTTCTTCACATTCATCGCCACCAATTTCAGCGCCTTCTTTTTTCTGGGCTTTGCCGGACAGGGATACAAGATCGGTTACGCATATTATGTCATGATGGCCTTCGGTACAGCCTTCGCAGCACTATCCTTTTACTTCATCGGCTATAGGGTTTGGCAACTTGGCAAAAAGCACAAATACATTACACCACCGGAACTAATCGGCGAACAAAGCAACAGTGATACCTTACGACTTCTATACATGGCCGTGATGGTTTTCTTCACCGTACCGTATCTGGCGCTACAGCCGATCGGCGCCGGATACATACTCAATGAACTAACCAATGGAGCCATACCATACTTCGCTGGCGCTGCCGGACTCACCCTGGTTATTGTCGCCTACATTTTCATAGGCGGAATGAAGTCGGTAGCGCTAACCGACGTAAAGCAAGGCCTACTGATGTTCATCCTGATGTTCGCTGCGCTCTTCACCATCGCTAATGATTTGGGAGGGCTACAGGCAGCAAACCAAAAAGTCATGAACCTCAAACCCGAACTCTTCAGTAGGGCAGGTGGAGGTGAATATTTCAGCAAACCCAAATGGTTTAGCATGATGCTTTTGTGGATTTGCTGCGTGCCGATGTTGCCACAATTGTTCATGCGATTCTACATTTCCAAAGACCTCAAATCCCTACAAACCTCAACCATCCTCTACTCACTGGTGCCCACCATCCTATTCATTTGTCCGGTGGCCATCGGCGTCATGGGGCACCTGTCTTTCCCTGATCTTCAAGGCAAAGCCATCGATCAAATCCTCCCTTTGATGCTCGGCGAACATGCTCCCCTTTGGTTGGCCGCTTTGATTATGACTGGTGCTCTCGCCGCATTTATGTCTACACTGGATTCGCAACTACTCGCACTCGGTACTATGCTTACCCGCGATGTCTATGCCCGCTACTTCGACCAATCAATCAGTCTGCAAAAGGAGGTGGCGGTTGGCAAAATGTTCATCATCGCTGCTGCACTACTCGGCCTACTCATCGCCTGGAATCCACCCGACACACTCTTCGCTATCGCCAAGCAAGCCTTCACCGGTTTGGCCGTACTGTTTCCCTGCACCGTTGCGATTTTGCATTGGAAACAGTGCAATCCAACAGCCTGCATCATCAGCATTATCGTAGGCGAAGCCATGTTGTTGCTAACGGTGCTTGGCATCCTACCCAGCGGCTTCTTCTTCTCCTGCGACCTCATCGTCCCGATCATCTTAGCCTGCACACTGATCATTCTTGCGGTTAGCCTGCTACGACCCAAAATCCCTTCTGCCTAAGAGATCACCAAAAGCTGCAAGTCTGGCTGTCTCGAAAACTGGAAGCTTATAATTAGCTAAAAAGATGTGTTTAGGAGCGAGATAAATCCGGTCGCGGAAAGCCCTTGCCTGCTGTCCGTTCCAATGCAACTACCATTCAGCCGCTTCGTGTATCCGGTATCGATGTCTCTCCGGCAAGCTCCGAGCCATCGTTACCGGCACACTCAGTCGGCTGCATGGCAGCTGCATTTCCTCTGCCATCAGGGCTATTTTGCCACAGCATTCCGGCGTAGTGACTTTACGAATCACGGACTGGGACT
>JAHDEE010000159.1:0-3468 GCA_020629005.1 Chitinophagales bacterium | reverse complement strand
TCACATCGGCATCCGGTATAGATGCACAAATCGCAGCCCAGATCGCCAGACCCGGACTATACTGTAGTCCCGGGGCAATTCGGGCGAGCGCCCAACCGGCGATAGAATGCGAAAATACTGTTGGCATCTAAGAAGGTTTTTGCTGGTGATTTTTGTAGAACCAGGAAAGCAGCACAGGCAATACAAAGAGATCGGAAATAAGGGCGATCAACAAGGTGAAGCTGATTAGTAGGCCAATGTATGAAGTGGCTTGAAAAGCAGAAAATGCAAGCACCATAAACCCGAAGAACAAAACCACGGTAGTAATGCAAAGCGCCTTCCCTGTTTCCAGCAGCGTGGTGTGAATCGCCTGATCGACCGATCTGCCTTTTGCCAGTTCCAGACGGAATTTGCTGAGGAAGTGAATGGTGTCATCTACCGCGATTCCAAAGGAAATGGTAAAAATGATCGAGCTACTGGCCATTAAGGTAATGTCGAGGAATCCCATGAGCGCGGCAATGCAAAAGAGAGGGATAATGTTTGGTATCATCGAGATCAAAGCCATTTTCAACGAGCGGAAAAGCACTGCCATAAACAAGCTCACCACCAGCAAGGCGGCAGTAAGCCCAAGCAGCAAATTCCCTCGAAGGTAGCTATGGTTCTTGTCCACAATAAGGCCGGTGCCTGTCAGTCGGAAGCTGCACTTTTCCGCATCGGTGTTCTCCGCAATCCAGGTCATGATACGATCATTCAGCATTCGGATAGTGTCGGAGCCCATATCCCTTACATTAGAAGAAATTCGACCGTACTTCTTATCCGAACTGATCAGCATATTGACTTCTTCTCGTTTGGATCGATGAATTTGCTTTTCGTATTTAGCATGTTCCTTTTCGGTCTCAGCGAGCTTGTAAGAATTTGGCTGATTGGCGAAATGTGCTTTGCGAATGCTTTTGTATAGGGTAGCAGGAGACACCACCGTACCCATTCCCTGTTCCTGCTTGATATAGGTTTCGACATTGTCGATTTGCTGCAAGACCTCCAGTTCATCAAGCTTTCGATCAGGTCCGGCTTCAACGGCCAACTCAAATGGGCGAATGCCGCTGAGCTTATCTTCGAAGAAATGAAAATCCTTCCACAGTTTGGTGTCTCTCGGTATATCGCTCAGTATATAGGTATTGGTAGATAGCATAGAAATGCCCAGTGCACAAAGCGCCATTACCGTAAAAAAAGCAGCCGTGATTAGTTTGCGATACTTGAGGGTGATTCGATACACCGACTCCATTAATCGATCCCAGAAGCTGTGGTGGTTCTTTAGATTGGCAATTTGATTTGGCCCAAACTTGATCAGGACAGCAGAAGAAAAAATGATGACCGACAAGTAGGCGATAAAGACACCAGCAGCAGCCAGCATTCCAAATTGCCGGATAACAGAAATGTTGGAGGTATAGAGCGACATAAATCCGACTGCAGTGGTTAGCGAAGTCATCAAGGTCGCAAGGCCAATTTCCCGCACGGTGATGCGCATTGCTTCCTTCCTCGTTTTGCCCTTGTGCAGTTCATCCAGATACTTCGACGTGATGTGAATCACATCCGACATACCAACCACAAGAGATAGTATGGGGAAGAGGCTGCTAAGTAGTGTAAGTGGTTGCCCACTAAATCCGATAAAACCCATAAACAGGATCATACCAATGACCACTGCGGTGAAGGACAGAATGACTCCCCAAAATCGCTGCAACAAAATGATCAAGACAAAGAACACAAATGCCGCTGAAATCAAGGTATAGAATTGCAGCTCGGATACGATGCCATCAATCATCACAGAAGTGGAGTGGATACGACCAGCGATCGGCATATCAGCGAATCCAAACTTTGAGAGCATCGATTCAATGTCGGAATTGATTTTCTTGTTGGCTCCCTCCGGTAGATCACCTACATTTTTGAGAATGACAGACAAGCAAGTAGCATCTTGAGAAATGTAGCGATTCACTAGCCGCTCATCAGCAAATATGCGAATACTGTCGGAGCGATAGGTGAAAGGATCATCGTAATGTAGAATTGGAAACTGTACAGGTCCCAGCGGACTGATGACCATGTCTTTGAGACTGCAAAGAGAAGAGGCCGAGTAGATATTGTGAATCTGTTTGCAACTGTCTGTGAAAGCGGCTACTTGCGCTAGAAAGCTGCTGTCAAATACACTCGGCTCGTTGGTCAAACCGATATACACGAAGTTATCGTCTGATTCAAAACGAGCACGATGCTCTTCATAAAAATCGAGATCAGTATCTTTATCTGGAAAAAAGGCCTTAAGATCATGGAAGAAATGCAGCTGTGTACAGTAATACAATGCACCCACGAGTGCCAGTAGCAAAAGTACAAGGGCAGAATTACTTAGTGATCTTTGTGGCATCTGGCAAGGGATTCAAAATACAATCGGCTCTGGAGCTTGTTCTTCGATCTAAAACTCCTTTTAGTGTTTAAATTTGCAACACAGTTAAGTCGCTATCTCAGTCCAAACGAATGGCTGTTTCCGCGCTGCGAAATTAGCTTATTTTTGAGGGCATTTTGAATAATTAAACTAGCGTCATTTTTCATTTTAAGCAGTTTTCGATTTATCAACATTACAGTCCCCTAAAAGTTGGGACCGATGGGGTATTGTTGGGTGCCTGGGCTGAGGCCGGGTCGGCGAAACGAATTCTGGATATCGGAACCGGCACTGGTGTCATCGCGCTGATGATGGCGCAGCGTTTTCCGGAGGCAATAGTGGAGGCAGTGGAGATCAATGCTTCTGCTTGTATGCAGGCCCGATTCAATTTTGAAAAAAGCCCATACAGCGCTCATATGCTGCTGCACTACTGTAGCATACAGGATTTTGCTCGGGAAACCAACGGCCGTTTTGCTTGCCTGACTTGCAATCCTCCTTACTTTCCAGATCACTATCTTTCCGCAAATGCAGATAAAAACCAGGCACGACACAGCCAAAGCCTGCACCTCAACGATCTGCTGGCGGCTAGCCGCTCACTACTAACCCATACTGGCCATCTTAATCTTATACTACCATGTGAGTTCTGTCCTTCTTATGCGCAGTTGCGGGAGCAGGGTTTCTACGTTCGCCGACAAACAGATGTCTATTCCCTGGCCAGCAAACCTGCTTTCCGAACCTTGTTAGCATTGTCTCTTCAGCCTGGCCCCTGTGAGTCCCAACAACTGATCATCCAAAATTCGACTCAGCGCCATGATTATACGGAGGAGTTTCGGGCTTTGGTCGAGGGGTTTTATCTGGGTAGGGTTTAGAGGTTGGGATTTGAGATCAAGGACTGCGGGTTGGGTCAATGGTTGTGGATTGCGGAGATGCTATTTGAGACTTCAATTGCATGGCGTAACGTCCCCGTCGCGCCGCTAGCTTTTCTCCTTTCTCCTTTCTCCTTTCTCCTTTCTCCTTTCTCCTTTCGGTCTACTCTCTACTCTCTACTCTCTACTCTCTACTCT
>JAHDEE010000158.1 GCA_020629005.1 Chitinophagales bacterium | reverse complement strand
TATATCTGATTCTAAATCTGAAAATGAATCAGAAAATAAAGACACACCATACTTAACCTGGCAACTCAATAAAGGTGCGCTTGGATACTTCTGCCAGGTCAGCTGCCTGGCCTGAGGAAAGAATCTCATCTTCGTATAGTTTTACCGCAATTCTCATTGTGATATCATGATCAGATAGTTGCACGGTTTCTGGTATCTTAAGTTGAATTGTTCTCAGCTATGTCGTTTGTTTTGGCTTGATAAAGGAAAAACTCTATCAATAAAACCATCTTTTCCGCTCGGAATAAAGGTACAATTTCTACCCTTGCCTATCAAGGCAATGCTTTTGTCGTTTCTTTTGGAGTTTTACTTACTTGTTATCAGCCTAGAGGGTAAGCAGTAAGCGTCGGTCTGTTCACAGATTGGACAATCTTAAGGAAATTTGACACTAGATTTATTGGTGCACTAGGCTAGTATGTGCCCATTCGAGTTTGAAATCCATGGCCAGATTTGCTTTGAGCGAGGTAATGGAAGGCAATGGAGAAAATCAATTGGCATAGGATGCAAAGTTTTGCCGAACAGTTTGATATGTTTATGTCCGAATAGTTGATTCTTGGTGCTCGTAAGACGCAAAGAGTAGAATATCTAGGTCAAAAATACACATGTGAGCCAAATTGTTACTGCCTATCACACAATTGAGAATCGAGGGAATCTGGATTATGTTCTAGATAATGCTCCTTTCATCTGTACTCGTGAAGATGCATGGCTTGGAAATGGGTATTATTTTTGGGATACTAATGTGGCATGGGCAAAAAAGTGGGGTAGAGACGCTTATTTATCTCGGAGCAAAGGTTTTTGGATTCTACTCTGTCAATTGGATTTGAGGCAAAACTGTCTGGATTTGTTTGGTAGCGTTGCTGACAAGCAGCTTTTAGTAAAAGTGCTGCAAAGGCTAAAGTGACATCTCAAAGATTCTGGCATTAATGAAGAAGCAACCGTAGCTTCTGCAATTAGCTTTATGAAAAATAGTGCCACATTTCCCTATGATTCAATTCGCGCAGCTGATTTTCCCTCCAGCAGTGAAAGCGTTCAGTTTGTCACAACTCGCACAGAATCAATGACTTTGAACGAAAGAGTTCAGATTTGTGTTATCAACAAAAATAAGGTAATTCGCTCTCCCTTGTCATTATTGCAATAGTGTCTCATACAAAGCTACAGAGCTATGAAAAACAACATGTTAGAAAAGCTTGACAAGCTGCTGGAAAGTATGCCAAAGGAGGAATTTGTTAGACAATGGTCTGAGTTGCTTGAAAATCAAGCATCTGGACCTACTCTTGATGAATTCATTAACTATGCTAATTGCCTAGAGGACCCGGTATTTGATTATGAAGTCTCTGTGAAAGACGAATCTATCAGTTTCGACTTTTATCCTTCACAGCGGGATGGAGAAGGCCGTTTAAGAAAAGCTGCATGACAACGGGAAGTAATGCCACTATACAATTTCTTAGCTTCAAAGTAAACGAAAGCCATCTCCTCATCAATGATGTAGGACACTATAAGATGCAGGTTGCACTATATGAACTTAGTTTCTGTTACCTTTGCATAAAAGAACTCATAAGAGCACTAAAATGCACTATTCGTGGCTTATTTCGAGCATAAAGGATCGGAGAAGGGACTTGGAACTCACACAGGAATCGCTCGCTGAGCTAGCGGGAATAGGACTCCGCACTCTCAAGAAATTTGAAAACGGAAATGGCAACCCAACCTTGCAGACCTTGTGCAAGATCCTGGATGTTTTGGGACTGCAGCTGCGACTGGAGCCAAAGGAAACCAGGGCTGATCAATTGGCTTTCAAAGCGACTGCAGCAAAAGACAATAGGAGAGAATCTGAAATTTAGCAGTAATAGGAAAAAGTAAAAGTAATGCGCCAGGCGATTATACAATATAAAGGAGATGCTGCTGGCATCCTCTGCCAGTATGACGACGGAAGTTTTCGTTTTCGCTATGACGATGCCTGGTTTCAGCACCCTCAAAAGCCGGCAGTAAGCCTGACACTGCCCAAATCCCAACAGCAGTATGACAGCCAACATCTCTTTGCCTGCTTTCATAATATGCTGCCGGAGGGCGATAACCGCGAAGTTCTTTGTCGTCGTTTTCGCATCGACCTGGATGATGACTTTGGCTTACTGCTTCTAGTGTCTGAAAACGATAGCATTGGTGCCCTTCGTCTAAAGAGAATTCCTTCCTGAATATGCATTCTATAAACTACTGTCCGGGTACGCTTAAGGCTGGTCACGACCGCTATTGCCGTACTGCACTCAAGCGTGTGTTTGCCGGCAGAAATGTAAGTCATGTATTGCCCTACAACTCTATGTTTGAAAACAATCTGCTGCAATCGCAATTCGAAGAGAACATAAGGCGAATATCCATATCTGGCATGCAGCAAAAATACTCCCTGATTCAGGTAAAGAACAAGTTGCGACTGGCGGAGCAAGGAGAACAGGGTACACATATCCTAAAGCCGATTCCACGTAAAGGTAGAAGAGCAGATCAAATGCCAGCCAACGAGCATCTCACCATGCAGATTGCTCGTCAGGTTTTTGGAATGAGCACAGCTGAGAATGCGCTCATCTTTTTTGGCGATGGTCAGCCAGCCTATATCACCCGCAGATTTGATGTAAAGCCAGATGCCAGCAAATGGGCTCAGGAAGATTTTGCTGCCTTGGCTGAGCGTACTGCTGCTACTCATGGAGAGCATTACAAGTACCTCGGAAATTACCTCGAACTCTTTGAGTTAATGAGAAAGTATGTACCTGCCTATCGCGTGGAGGCGGAGAGGTTGTTTGTTTTGATCCTGTTCAATTATCTCTTCGCCAATGGAGATGCGCATCTCAAGAATTTCTCTCTGATAGAAACCAAGCTAGGAGATTTTCGCCTGAGTCCGGCCTACGATTTGCTCAACAGCCGCATTCATATTGATGATCAGACTTTTGCTATGCTAGATGGCTTATTGCCCAAAAATCTGGCTAAAGGCAAGATCAGAGCACAGTTTTACATCCTGGGAGCACGTTCAGGTATCGAGGAAAAAAGAATAGACAAGCTCTTTACTCAAATCCACTCCAAGCAAGATCGCGTCAAATCCTTGATTGCCGCCTCTTTCCTGGATAACAAAACAAAGCGACATTACCTACAAACCCATCAAGCTCGGGTTAAAAGATTGTTGAGTTGATTTTATCAGCGTGTTGCATTTTCCCTTTTGCGGGAGCCTGTTTCTCACCGCGGCCCACCGCCCTTTCCATATAGCCGCTGCGATCGAGGCTATTTTGCACTTTCTGTCCACCGCGCCCCAACTTTCCTGGCAGCAGTCCACCACCAAACCTTTAGCACAAAGATTTCAATTCCGTAAATTACAGTTTGTACCGAGTCCTATATCCCAAATCCTCAGATTGATATATTGATAATGCGTAAACCAAAAACCAAAAACCAAAAATCCGATGCCAAAACCCCAACAACAAATACTCGAAGTTCTCAACAACATCCAAGGTTCCGGAGCATTCTGCGTCAAAGGCAAGAATAAATTCAAACCACCGGGATTAAGCATCGAAGGCTTTGGGGAAGTACCATTACCACTCACAGATATTGTGGCCAAAGCACTCATTGCTCATGCCCACAAAGCCAGCTTTGGAATTGGCAGCAAGACTGTCAAAGACACCAATGTGCGTAGCACTTGGGAGATTGATGCTGAAAAGATCCACTTTGCCAATCCTGTCTGGAAAAAGCTGGTAACCAGAACCACCGCAAAAGTCATTGAAGGCTTGGGTATGCAAGGGCGCATGGCGAAAGCCAATCTATATAAATTGCTGCTTTATCAGCAAGGGGACTTCTTCCTTCCACACCGCGATTCTGAAAAGGAAGATGGAATGTTCGCTACCCTGATCCTAAGCCTACCTTGTAGCTATACTGCGGGAGCGCTTCACATTCGATTTGCAGGCCAGGAAGAGGTGATTGACTTCTCCGATCCTGAAAATCGATTTCAAATTCCCTACGTCGCTTTCTATGCAGATTGCGAGCATGAAGTGAAAGAAGTCGAGAGCGGTTATCGTCTCTGCCTGGTGTACAACCTGATTCAAAAGGATCGAAAAAGAAAAATCACGGCTCCGGAAAATGGAGCCTACACCAGTGAATTGATCGAGCTTCTGAATCAGTTAGGGCCGTCTTTAGATCGAGAACCCTTGACTTATGTGCTTTCTCACCGATATACGCCATCAAACTTCAGCATGTCGGCACTAAAGAATCATGATGCAAGACGTGTAGAGGCATTGAAAGTAGCTGCTGAGCAGGCCGGATACTTCTACAAGCTTGGGTTAATAAGTATTTACCAAATGGGTGACTTGGATGGGAATTGGATGGGCAATCCGTATGTGGAGTATGATGCTGCTCTGGATGAGGAGAATTCACACATGGGTGAAATCTATGAAGAATACACAGAGTTTGTATTTCCAAAAGAGGATCAATTGCCAGACATAGGCTACATCGAGCACTCTGGTGACCATGTAATTGGCGGTGAGGTAGATACTTTTGGCGAGCCTCACGAAAAGGAAGCGGACACCTACACAGGCAATGCAGGAATGACCATGGAATACTGGTATCACTTCGGCGCATTTTTCTGTTGGCCCATAGACAAACATGAGGAAATACTCAGCCACAGAGTATTAGATGTCCAGGTAGGATGGCTTTCCTACTACTTGAAGCATTGGCAGGACGAAGGCATCCCAGGAGCTTTATGGACTCGAAATCTGCTTATCAAGCTTGCCAAGCAGCGGGGAGAACCCTACTGCTGGAAGCAGAAGTGTTCGGAAGCAATTCTACAATCCTTACTCAAGCTTGATGACAAGGAATTCTATAGCAAATGTGGTGTGCATCTCGTTGAAGATTGTTTTCAACATGCAAACCCGAAAACGGTTGCCAACATTCTTGAAAAGAATGGAACAGCCCATTTTGAGAATTGGCTGGACAACAAAACGAAAACACCCTTAGACAACACCGAATTCCTCCAGGTGCTGCTAATCTTAAAGCACCTTCGTTCCCGAAAGAAGCAGGAGCTAACTGATTTGGCCAAAATCCAGCTTGCCATGCTGGGAACAGAAATTCAAGCCAGGCTCAGCTTGAAAACTAACTCGTACTCTTCCGGATACCCGAATGGCCTTAAACGTCAGCAATTTCGTCAGCAGATTATTGAGGTTCTGCTAACTTTCTCTATTGAAGAAGAGAGCGATGATCTCGTCAACAACCTCTACCAGCTAATTACGGGAAACAATTCTCGAAGTTACCAGGTCAAATCTCTTCTTCCCGCAATCCGCAGCACCAGTACCCGAACCAAGCTGTATAATCGTCTGGCAAAATTGTTCATCTCTGATCTCGAAGATCGGGTGTCCAGGCAGCCGCAGGCCCCCTCAGACTGGAAACGGGAAATGCCGATGGGCGACGGCAAAAAAGTATCCCTGCTTCGCGACTTCATGAATTCCCCAAAGGAATCGGTCTACAATTTCAAAGCTGTTCAGCATGAACGATCACAAATGGAAAACTCAATCCGAAAGTATGGCCTGGATCTCGATATGCAGACCATCCGCAAAGGCAGCCCCCACACTTTGCGATTGACCAAGAATTCTGCCAGCTACGAGCGAGCATTGAAGAAGTGGAAGGAGGATGTGGCGCTCTTAGAGGAGCTTCAGGATGGCCCAATTTTCGCAAAATAACCCAAGGCCGGAGAATTTTTTGGAGGTTGCTTGAGCTAGTGATTCGTCCTATTTGATCATAGTGTAAATTGTATATATGTGACTTCTTTTCCTTGATGAAAAGAAGCAAAAATCAAGGCTTTGGGTGATTTTGCTAAGGGACAGAGAATCAATAACTGTCCATTTTGACTTGCTAGAAATGCTTTATCCATCGTTATTTTTCTCCACCAGCCAACAAGGATGCTGTCAAAAAATGCCTCGTCTAAATCATTTCCAGCGGCGTCAAAATCGGACATTTATTGATTCCCTATCCCTAAACTTTGAACCCGCTGCACTAAAAACATTTAAACTCGCCGCCAATTTTGCTCAAAAATTGTTAGGCTGGTCTTGGCTCAAACACAAATGTTTTCTTAACGTTTCGCTGGTCCAAAGTTCTTAACGCAAAATAACCCAAGGCCGGAGAATTTTCTCCAAGATTGCATTAGTGTTCTGTACTCCCTCCTTGCTCCCTGCTCCCTGCTCCCTGCTCCCTGCTCCCTGCTCCTTTCTCCCAAATCCAAGTTTTTCTGCGAAAAATTATGGAATTCTTCCCATTCTCTACTCTTATGGCCTGTAGACGAGAGAATGATTGCAAATATTGACGTAACGAAAAAGTTACAGTATCTTTACAAACAGGTCGACATGCGTGATGTTCTAATTACTGATGAATGCCTGAACTACATTAATCAAAGCTCCCTGAGAATAAGGAGGAAGTTTGATTACTTGCTTGAGATTCTAATTGAGCAGCAAATTGTCCACAGTACGTTTGTGGAAAAAATTGTTGACACGGACTTTTACGAACTCAAGATCAAGGCAGAAAATCAAATTCGAATAATAATGTTTACCGTTGATCATCAAAACATTAATCAGGCCCAGAAAATTATCCTGATTTATGGCTTTCTAAAGAGAGAAAACAAAGATTACAAGAAGGCTGTGGAAATTGCCGGTAAACTGCTAAAGAAGTACCTCGATGAAGAATCCAAAGCTTAATAATGCCGCCGATATTCTAAAGAAATCCTACGGGGATCCAGGTAGCAACAAACGAGAGCAGTTTAGAGATGAGGCTTATGGGTATTACCTGAGCGAGATTCTGAAGAATCGAAGAATTGAGCTCGGTTTTACCCAAGACCAGCTTGCGGACCTGGTAGGCAAAAAGCGTCCATACATTTCGAGAGTGGAGAATGGCGAAGATATTCGCATCTCTAACTTTATGCTGATCGCACATGCCTTGAAGTTGCGAGTAGATGTGTTGCCTGTTCAGGATTCTTTTTAGTGGCTTAGTCTTCGCCAGATTCAGCGCTGTCATGACATTGCCAACACACGCCTCCTTCTTCTCTGGTTCTTCTTGCTCTTCTGCCCGATCGTTCACATTCAGATAAGGTTCTGGTAAGTGCGTCATCCTATTTGAGCAGAGTGCGAATTTTATATATGGTACTTCTTTTCCTTACTGAAGAGGATGATGATGAGTCGAAGGATATCAGTCCCGGGATAGCTGCCTTGCGAGGCTCCTTTAAGGCACCTAAGGATTTTGACTAGGCTTGTAGGGGCTAGGCTGGTTTTGGCTCAAACACAAATGATTTTTAACGTCCATTCCAGTATTCGAAATCTTCCCAGGCATTTTGAGTGAAAACAATTTGCAAGCTATGGGTCAATTCCCGCATTGCCGCTTCGCACTATACTTTCTTCTTTAATAGCTCGCCAAATCTCCTTATTTTTAGTCGATTAGGCGAGTTATGATAAAAATATGCAATGCAAGAACTGCTTGGCAGACATAGAGAAAGGCAGATTTTGCTTGAAGCATTTCAGTCGAAAGAACCTGAGATGGTCGCTCTGTTTGGACGGAGACGGGTTGGGAAGACCTTTTTGGTACGAACCGTTTTCTCCGAACAATTGGACCTCGAAGTAACTGGGGTTCAGAATACAACCAGTAAACCGCAGATAGAAAATTTTCATGCATTGTTGCTGGAATTGAGCAACAACGAGCAGAGTCTTCCATTAGCGAAAAACTGGTTTGCTGCCTTCAGACTGTTGATCAAGGTACTGCAAAATAAGCACAGCGAAAGCCTGGTAGATTCAACAATAGAACTAGATTCATTGTTCAAAAGAGTCGAACGAAAATGAGACGCACTAAAATGCGAGCTTCTCAACGACCTATTGTAATCACTTTTTCTTAATAATCTTTGGAGCGAAGCAGCACTCGGCCGCGCCACCTACCGTCTTGCTCTCCGCTATTACTCGGCACCTGCATGCTTGTTCAGCCTACCCTGCCTGCCGTCTCGCCTTGAGGGCGAGCCATCATGCAGGGGGCTTCACTGGCGCATGCAGGCGCCGAGTAGCCGCTGCGATCAAGGCTATTTTGCTGGCGCTTCACTGGCGCGTTTTTGGCTATCGGTGCTCGGTTTTTGGTTTTTTGGGAAGCGCATCGTAAGAGGGAGGTATCAAAATGGCCCGCTCACCTCCCCTTCACAAAACAATCGTACACGGTTGCCCCTTGTACATCTGTAAATTCAAGCAGATACAGGCCGGCGGGAAAATCTGCCAGGGATAGATCACAACTCGCGGTACATTGCTTCTGAAGCATCTTGCGACCATAAAGATCTCTGATCACCAGGCTGCCGCTGGATGGCAATTGTACATGCATTCTGTCTTGAGTGGGATTGGGATAGAAGTCAATATGCCTTTTGGCTATCGGCTCCACCGCCACCGGATATTCGCTCACCATTAGGTTTTGCGTGTTGTTAGTAATAATAGGTGGATTGAAGTCGAAGTAAATGGCCGCATGATTTTCAATCAGGGTCATTTCTGCCAGATCCGGCACAGGACGGATGGCGAAACTCACAAAGCCCTGACTCGCAATAACATTGGTGCTCGAGTCTGGAAGTAGTATCGGATCAAGAGTGAATCGTAGCACCCGCTCTTGCTCAGTGATGGAACTCAACGCATGGCTTGCGTCTACAAATCGGAAGCTGGACAGATCGAGGAATTGCGAGATGGTGTCCACCAATGCCACGCGAAATGCCGTATCATTACCGGTGTTTTGGAAGCGAATGGTGTACTGAAGCTCTTCCTCAAAGAGGGTATAGGCTGCTTCGCCCAGGCCCCGGGGAGTGACCAGTTTGTCGTTGGGGTCATAGGCGCAGCGCAGGGAGTCCTGCAGCACAAATGTACTGCTGTCAATGACTGTACCCAGTTCATCCGTTTCATAATTGGTCAGTTTGTATTGCAGCTCCTGTCCCAGATAGCTTACATCGGGCATTTTTACATTCAAATAGACGCCAAAGTCAAAGCTTGGGACAATATCCGAATAGCTCCAACAGTATCGAAGGCTATCATCACCCAAGGTGAGCATTTCTTCATAAGCTGGTTGAGACAGTGCCAGGTCATCCTCTTTCAGATCGATGCAGAGCCTTCCGGAGGATCGTAGAGTGCCATTGTTTTGAGTGCTGAGGAAAAAGGGCACTGTTGTGTTGCAGCGCAGAATCCCTGTTGAAAGACTGGGATCCATTTGATACAGCGACTCTGTAGATTGCAGGCCATAGCAAATGGTATCAAGCGGGTTCGAATCTACCACCAGATCTGTGCTGGAATTATCGGTGGCTAAAGTCCATGGCTGGTCAGGAGTGTAAGATAGATTGTGCGGACCAAAAGGCAGTGAATAACTAAACTGTCCATCATAAAGAAATCCAGTGATGGACTCATCAATGAGGATGCTTCCTTGATTCAGTAGTGGCTCCTCAGGATCAAAGCTGGCATTCTGATTTTCATCCCAAAAAACTTTGCCATACACAGCGGCCGAGACAAAGTCCGGCTCTACGTTCCAGAGACTGCTGACCGGTTGATCACATTCCTGAGGCAAGTTCATATTTGCTGCAATAATCAGTCTACCGTCATCCAGCACAACAATATCCTGAGCGCTGCTTGTCGTTCCAGGGCTCACAGGATAATTGTCGAGAAACAGCAGATTTCCATCGCTGCCTAGCACCTCAATAAAGAGATTCGTGACTTCTTCACTTCCGGGACCATCATAGCATTCGCCAAATACAATCAGCTGATCATTGGCAGATTGGTGAATGATCTGAGTACCTCTACAGCTTATCCCATCTCCAGCATGGAGCGGTACTGTCCAGTTCAGAGCTCCTGCTTCGATATCGAAAGAACTGACAAATGCAGTGTCTTGCTCCGAACCACAAATCCAGGCGCGATCCCGGGCTTCATTTATCGTCATGCTATATGTAAAGTAATAGTTGAAATCCTGATGCACCGTCCAAACGGTATCGAGGCTGTTGACATTCAACTGAGCAAGCCCTGCCGGAGTTTCGGCACCTGCAAGCGCAGTAATCACATGCTGCTCATCCAGTTCTTCAAATTCCAGAAAAAATATCAGACCATGATCGATTGCAGTAGTACTCAGATCGTCCTTATCGACGCGCAGCAGATCACTGCCTAACAGGACCAGGTGGCCATTGCCATCATCAATCATCATATCGCGTCTTCTCTGTACCACATCGTTCAATGGCATCTCTTCCGGATAGCCCAGCATTCCATTTTCCGCCTTAATCAAATAGAGCCTATTCTGATTATCTGTCCAGCAAGCAATATAGACCGCTTCTCCATCATCTATCAAGTCACGAACCTTAAATACACTGGCATTGAAGTTTGATGGAGAGGTGCAATTTTTTTCGAGCACTTCCCCTGTCTCAGATATTCGAGCATAGCAGAGATGATCCGTTTGAAATGCGTAGTAATACGGTTGCACAATATTAAATGGATGCGCTGTGTAGGCAATTGTAAGCGAGCCATCTTCCTGCAACTCCGCCGCTCCACCCTGAGCGTAGCCCTCATCATAAAGCAGTCTTTCCCATTCCAGTTCCAAAGCACTATCATAGGATCGTACTACCGTTTCAATGCCAGACACGCCCATAGTGTAGAAGCCACCACCAGGCTTTTTGATGACTTGATCTATATAGCTGGGAAGAGGCGCTTTCCCTTCAAAGAAATCAATGGCATTTACATCACCACTGCCTTTGTCCAGCTTTACAATTGAGGCATAATGGCGATACTGTACTCCGAAAGCAGATTGGCCAAATACATACAGCTCGTCTCCTACAATTTCGATGGCATTGGCCATGCTTGCCTGGTCTTGCTCCACATCATTATAGAGGCTTGGGGTTGTTTGCCAGATGAGCTCTCCCGTATCTCCTGCCAGCTTTCCAACGGCCATTCTTCCCGGTCCGGAATAGTGGTATCCCGCAAAATATATATCGCCATCATCATCGACTTTCATATCCATCGGAGCCTGTGGCCCAGTTTGTTCGAAATAGAACTCCTGCATCCACTGTACTTCACCATTCGTTTTGGAAAACCTATAAATAGTCATGGGATAAGTTCCGCCACCTACATAGACATGCCGGTAATAAACGATGATATCATCACCCACTTCAAGGTGCCCATTATAAGCAAGATCCTGGTACTCACCATATATATGCCATAACTCTTCACCGCTGTCCTTATCGATACTGATCACGTCCGGATTGTCATCTTCATCCCTGCAAAAGACAAGGATGCTGTTATTTTCCGGTACTTCTACTAGCTGATAAGTGCTCTGCATTTCATCAAAAGGCAGGCCCAAAGGCACTTGCCAGACCTCATCACTGAGGTCTTCTGCATTCAGTCGGTACAGCGTATCCTTAGTAGAAAAGTAGAGGTCCCCTCCGGCATCCCGCAGCAATCCATAGGAGTCTGCAAACTGTCCATCATGCAATAGCATGCTATCCTGCACAGCCCCCGTTTGCTTGTCGATGATGGCCATATATTTAAAGTCAAGCCACTGATTTCCATTGTTGATTATGACCAAATGATCCGAATCGTATTCTGCAAAGGGAAAATTATAGAAATAGTCTTCTATTGGAATTTCTGCCAGCAGTGCTCCTGTACTGTGATCGATCTTCCATATTCTCGCTGCAAAGTCATCCGTCTTCTGCATCGCCACAAAAAGATGATCATTCGAGTCGATGAAAATATCTGTAATGGAGACACTATACATGGAATCGGCAGCCGGAAAGCTATTGCTGCTCCAAATTACATTCCCGTCAAGACCCATCTTATAGACGATCCCCTGATCCGGCACCTTCTCCCAATTGTTTCCGGCAAGAACGAAGCCATCTGTCACTCGCTCACAATGCAGTATTTTTCCGCCCGGTTTGCTTCGGTGTTCACAATCAAAGCCACGTTCAATCTGCGCATTTGTTGATCCACTGAAGGCTGCAACAAGCGCTACAAAGAGTGCAAGAATTTTGTTTAGCATGAGGTTTTACGAATTTAGTAGTGCTACACCAAAGATAGCTCACAAAATTCATCTTTACTCACGTTCTGCTTTCTGATATTGACCTTTTGTTCACTTTAGGTTTCCTGTTTTTTAGGAGCAAAGCAGTGCTCGGTCCTGGCAGCCACTGCTCGCTATTCATTGCAGATTCCCTCTTCGCTTTACCCTGCATACGACCGGGACCGTGGGCCAACTAGCCTCGATGGAAATGGAAATGCAGCTGCCAGCAGGGCGACGGAGTGTGCCACTGATGGGGGCTCGGAGTTTACGGAGAGACCACAGCAGTGGATACACGAAGCGCCCTGATGGTAGCTGCATTGTAATGGACAGCGAGTAGCCCGTTTCCACGACCGGGGCAGCTTCGCTCCTCATAAAAATCGGAAGAATCTAAGCATGTTCTTTGCTGCAAAGTTGACCATGGAACATTTATTTAGTATGTTAGATCATGGCAAAGAAACTATCCCAGGAACTGATCGAAGAAATCAGGGATTCCGCTAGTGATGCAGTCAGGCGCGAAGGAATTGGACTGTATATGGAAGGATATTTTTCAAAGGTATATCAAATTGAGGGTCAGCTGGAGGGGCATCCCAAGAGTAAGAAAGACAAGCGTGTCAGTCTGGATCTGGTGGATGGGCAAGTGCAACTTTTCTGTGCTTGTTTGACTGAGAATGCGGTTTGCAGGCATATTGTGGCGCTATGTGAGTTTGCCTTGCATAGTAAAGTAAGTAATCGCAGCCTCTCAGTGGCTTTACGCAAAGATTTGGAAGAGCTTAATGATCTTGTATCGAACAAGGACAAAGTGGTGTTCCTGGATGAGATGCTGAAAAATCAGCCAGCTTTTGCGAAGCTATTCGTTCAGCGTTTTTCGCCACATAAACAGTCGGGAGTAAGTTTTTTGTCTAGAAGGCAAATGCTGAGGCAGCTGAAAGAACATATCCGCGAATTGAAGCCCAAATTGCAACTCAAGCAACGCAGTAATTTCCTTGGTCTGAAGTACTATGACCAACGAGATGCGGACAAAGTTTTGCGTGCCTTGAAGCCAGTGGCTATGCCGATTGCGGAACGTTTTGAGCAGTTTGCGAAGGAAAGAAATTATCATGGTATGGTGTTATGCGCATCGGTGCTTGCTCCTGATGATGATGATGAGGCTCAGCAAATACGAGCTCTGTTTCCAAAGGCCACTTCCCGTATGTTGGCGCCGCTGGAATTTATCATCGAAGGATGTGGAATTCGGATGGGGGAAATCCTATCCAAGCAGCGCTTTGATGAAGCGGAACTCTGCGAGTTGATAGATACAATCGAAGAGCAAGCAGGTGTACTTGCACGAATTTGGGCTTTTGTTTTGCACAATGTGAAAATCACAGAAGCAATAGCCTTAAAAATGAATGACTACTTCTCCTATGACCTCAACTACTATGATGTGCATAGGGAATTGAATGCTAAGGTATTCAACTTGGCGGTAGCGGAGACGGATAAAGAGAAGTTGCTTCTGGAGATTGCGGATTCTGATCCGCGAAAAGTATGGTCCTATTTACTTTTTTTGCATCAGCAGGGTAAAATGGAACTGTTGCATGAATACCTCGACAAGGCGCTTGACAGAATGGGATTGCATTTGCCTGTGGAAGTGATGGAACTGGTCTCTTTTGACAAGTGGCCGTTTGTTTACGCCAAGGCATTCTCCTGGCTTACTCGTAGGGGATTAGATGAAAGCGCCGAATCAAAGCTTGGTGAAATCACAGAATTTACTGGCTTTGAATATTTGCTGTCGAGGCTGAACCAACGAGGAAGGTTGATACCTATGATTCCGAAGGATCATTTGAGGTCAGATGAGCTGATGGCTATGGCCCTTTGCTTCCCGGAGCATGATTGCCTTGCTCAAGCTCTCACCGCAAATTTGCACATACACACAGATACCTGCCTGACAATAGCTCAACAGGAGATTGACAAGATCATGTCCAAACCAAAACCGCAAAGCAAAGCCAAACGGCTGCTCTCGATCTTACGTGCTTTGCATGGAGCGGAAGCAAGTAAAGTGGAGGCAATCAGGATCAGCAAGCAGCTATACAATCGCAAGGATCTAGGTAAGGAACTGAAGCTTGCTTTGGAGCGCTATAGTTTGGTGTGATGCTGTCAGTATTGCAAGCAGACTTTTGTTTGCCTCCTTGCTTCTTTCTCCTACAATGACCTGCCTGACTAAGACGCATGCGATGCGTCTCTACTTTGCTGTTGTCTCCTTGCTCCTTTCTCTTGTCTCCTACAATCACCTGCCTGGCTAAGACGCATGCGATGCGTCTCTACTTTGCTCT